>NATV01000138.1 GCA_003094535.1 gamma proteobacterium symbiont of Ctena orbiculata
TTGTAACTGCATTCATTACTCATAAACAATCACTATCTGTAAGTAAAAAGCGCTCATCGGCGCTAATTTCGATAAAATTCCGCATTCAGTCAACTCCTTGTTAAATAGTAGCATGGTCCACACAACCAGATCCCAGCCCCAGGTCCACAAGGATCGGCGAGACTACCAAAATCTGCGCAACATGCTGCCCTTCCTGTGGGAGTATCGCGGGCGGGCCCTGTTGGCCTTGGCCTGCCTGGTACTGGCAAAGGTCGCCAATGTGGGTATACCGCTGCTGTTGAAAGAGATCGTCGACGCCCTCGACAAAAACGACCAGACACTGTTGGTGCTGCCGCTTTTTCTGCTTCTCGGTTATGGCGCATTGCGTCTGGGCAGTTCGCTGTTCAATGAGCTGAGGGATGCGATCTTTGCCCGGGTACGCTATCACGCCATGCGCAACCTCTCGAATCGGGTGCTGGCCCATCTCCATGATCTCTCTTTGCGATTTCACCTGGAGCGTCAAACCGGGGCTATCAGTCGCGACCTGGAACGGGGTACACGCTCGGTGAGTACGATTCTCAACTACATGGTCTTCAGCATCATCCCCATGGTGGTCGAGTTCGCGCTGGTGGCGGCTGTCCTGCTCAGCCAATATGAGATCGTATTCGCCCTGGTCACCTTCGGTACGGTTGTGATCTATGTCGCCTTCACCCTGGCGATCACCGAGTGGCGGATGGATTTTCGTCATACCATGAACCGCCTCGATTCGGAGGCTAATAGCCAGGCCATCGACAGCCTCATCAACTACGAGACGGTTAAATACTTCGGTAACGAAGCCCTGGAATTGAGACGCTTCGATGAGACGCTCGGGCACTGGGAGGACAATGCGGTAAAGAGCCAGACTTCCATGTCGCTGCTCAATTTCGGTCAGGGCGGGATCATTGCCGTCGGTGTGACATTCATCATGGTGCTGGCCGCCAACAGCGTGGTGGCGGGGAGTATGTCGATCGGCGATCTGGTGCTGGTCAACGCCTTTCTGCTGCAGCTCTTCATTCCGCTCAACTTCCTCGGCATTGTCTACCGGCAGATCAAATACTCACTGGCGGATATGGATCTGATCTTCAAGTTGCTCGAGGAGCAGCCCGAGATAACCGACGCCAAGGATGCGGTTGCGCTGAAATTGAGCGCCGGCGAGGTCCGCTTCGAAGAGGTGGATTTTGCCTATCAGGTGGAAAGGCAGATACTGTATAAAGTTGATTTCACGATTCGCAATGGAGAAAAACTGGCTGTGGTCGGCCATAGCGGGGCGGGCAAATCCACCCTGTCGCGGCTGCTGTTCCGTTTCTATGATGTGAGGGACGGACGCATCATGATCGATGGGCAGGATATCCGCCGAGTCAGCCGCAGCAGCCTGCGCGCCTACATCGGCATCGTGCCCCAGGATACGGTGCTGTTCAACGAAACGATTCTCTATAATCTTGCCTATGGTCGGCCGCAGGCGAGTCGGGAGGAGATCGAAGAAGCGGCGCGCATAGCCCATATCGCGGATTTCATCGAACAGCTTCCGGATGGCTATCAGACGGTCGTGGGTGAGCGCGGATTGAAACTCTCCGGCGGTGAAAAACAGCGGGTTGCCATCGCGCGCGTAATGTTGAAGCGACCGCGAATCCTGATCTTCGACGAGGCGACCTCTTCCCTCGACAGCAAGACTGAGCAGGCGATTCAGGAGACCCTAAGAGAGGTGGCAAAGGACCATACCACCCTGGTAATCGCCCACCGTCTCTCCACCGTGGTCGATGCCGACCGGATCTTGGTGATGGAGGGGGGACGCATCCAGGAACAGGGCACCCATGAGGAGCTGCAGGAGCTGGGCGGTCTCTACCATCAGATGTGGCAGCTGCAGCAAAAGGAGAGGCAGGCCCTGGAGATGATGCCTATGACGGATTCGGTAACGTGAGACAGCAATGAAGATCTACCTGGTGGGGGGCGCGGTACGCGACGGCTTGCTCGATCTTGCGGTCACTGAGCGCGACTGGGTGGTGGTGGGATCGACACCCGAAGAGATGCTGGCCGCCGGCTATCGGCGCGCCGACAGCGAGTTCCCGGTATTTCTTCATCCCGAGAGCGGAGAGGAGTATGCCCTGGCGCGCACTGAGGTCAAGACGGGTGTCGGTTACAAGGGCTTTCGGGTCGACTATGGCCCCCATATCACCCTGGATCAGGACCTGCGGCGAAGGGATCTGACAATCAATGCCATGGCGTTGAGCGAAAACGGTGATTTGATCGATATCTGCGGCGGGCGGAACGACCTCGACAACGGTATCCTTCGTCATATCACCAACGCCTTTAGCGAAGATCCTGTACGGCTGTTGCGCGTTGCCCGATTCGCCGCGAAGCTGGGCTGCTGGGGATTCAGGGTGGCCCATGAGACCCATGCCCTGATGAAAACCATGGCTGCGTCCCCGGAGCTGATGAGCCTCAATGCCGAACGCATCTGGCGCGAGATGAACAGCGCCTTCGCAACTCCCCAGCCCTGGCGTTTTTTCCAAGTCCTGCATCGATGCGGCGCCTTGCAGCGACTGCTTCCGGAGTTGGCCGAAGGCATGGTAACAGCTGCTCACGACAGCGCAGGCAACGATGAGTTCATGGAGCCGCTGAAACGGGTTTCCAGGCAGAGCGATACCCCCGTGGTTCGATGCGGCGTCGCCCTCTTCGCCGCGGCAAGCCGCCTCCGGCAAGCCGACGAGTGGATGCAAAAACTGCGTATCGACAAGGCGGGACGGCAGCTGCTGCAGGATCTGTTGCGCTTCCATCGGCTCGCTCTCACCGCGACGCAGAGTGAATCCCTGCTGCGCTTCGTATCTGTACTCAATCCTCAGCGGCAACCCTTGCGATTCCGCCATTTTGTCGAGGCTGCCGGGGGACTCTGGCCGCAGCGCATGAGGGAGCTCCAACCCTACCTGCAGGCTGCGGCCGAAATTCTCGCCTCTCCCCTGCCCGAGGAGCTGGTTGACGCGGGGTTGGAGGGCAAGGCATTGGGTGATGCACTGTTTGCCTGGCGTGTGGTCAGATTGAACGAGGTGGCGAGCCGCCTCGAGACCTCAAACTGACCCGCTTTCGAGGTTCATGATAGAGTCTGTCTATGCAAGCCGATGAGAAACAGCTGCCGATCAACGATCTCTCCGGAGAGGGAGCCGAGGGTGACCGCCAACAAGGTCAATTGAGCTGGATCGAGGGTTTGATCGATTCCAAACACTGGCCGAGTCTGAGGATTCTGTTTACCGGTAATCTGCTGCTGCCCATCCTGATTCTGGGTGGCAGTATGCTGGCGAGTCTGCTGACGGTGTTGCTGATGCTCGTTCAGCAACAGGGCTACGCCTCATTGCAGCTTGTACTCTCATTGAGCATCCTCCTGGCGCTGTTTTCCCTGATCCTGGTGTTGATCCGCCTGCGCAGCCAACTGCTGCGACCGCTGGCGTCGCTGGAACAGACGGTGAACCAGGTCTGCCAGGGTGAACCGGTTGCCAGCAAGAAGCATGAACAGACGGGTGTGCTCAGCAGCATGGCCCGGGATATCGACAGTCTCAGCGAGGAACTCACCGATATTTACGAGGATATGGAAGTTCGCGTGGCCCGCCAGACATCGAGACTGGCACAGAAGACCACCTCCCTGCAGGTGCTCTACGATGTGGCGGCGGGAATCAACCAGTCGGAAAACCTGGACGAGCTGCTGCTCGAATACATGGGTGTTTTCAAGCGCATGGTCGATGCCCGCTCAGCCACCGTGCATCTGGTGCTGCCCGATGACAGGGTGCGCCAGGTGGGATGCATCGATCTCGAGGGCAGGCTCTACAATGAACAGGAGATGCTGCCGATAAAACTGTGCCAATGCGGCATCGCCCTGTCACCGGGGGATATCCTCTGCAGCCAGGATGCCCGGATCTGTGCACGCAGGAACAACCGTACCATGTTCAGTGCCGATCAAGTGGAGCGGGTTTCCGTACCCATGTGGTACCACGGCGATGTCCTCGGTTTCTACCATCTCTATGTGGATAAGCCCGGGATCTACGACGGCCGGGAGGATGTGCTCGACATCCTCAACACCATCGGCAGCCATCTCGGTATGGCGGTGGCGAAACAGCGATCGGACTCGGAGGCGCGGCGATTGTCGATCGTGGAAGAGCGAACCTCGCTGGCCCACGAACTCCACGATTCGCTGGCCCAAACCCTGGCCAGCCTGCGTTTTCAGGTACGGATGTTGGAGGAGACGCTGCAGAGTGATGCGATTTCCGAGAAGGCGCTCCACGAAGCACAAAGAATACACAACGGCCTGGATGAGGCCCATGACGAGCTGAGGGAACTGATCTACAGTTTTCGCGCACCCATCGATCAACGGGGATTGGTGCCGGCACTGTCTAAACTGGTCGAACGCTTCAATCAGGAAACCGGCATACCCGCCTTTTTTCAGCCCGATTGCATCAAGACCGATCTGAATCCAAACCAGGAGATGCAGGCCCTGCGTATCGTGCAGGAGGCGCTGGCCAATATCCGCAAACACGCCAAAGCCCACACAATCCGGGTCTTGTTACGCTGTCGCAGTCCGGGTAGTTATTTGATACTGGTCGAGGATGACGGCGTCGGTTTCGAGGGGGCGGTGCCCCAGGGCAATCCCGGCGAGCATATCGGGCTGTCGATCATGGAGGAGCGCGCCAGGCGAGTCGGCGGCGAGTTGTCGATTGAGAGTGAACCCGGCGAGGGTACCCGGGTCGAGCTGGTGATCCGCAGTGAAAAAAGCGAAGCGAGTCTACAGAGGTAAAGCAAGATGCGGGTATTACTGATAGATGATCACGCCCTGTTCCGTATCGGCCTGCAGGAGCTGTTGGAGCGTCGCGGCATCGATGTCATCGCCATCGGTGATTGCCTGAAGGGTATTGAGACCGTGGCCACGGATCGGCCCGATGTGGTGCTGCTCGACATGCGCATGCCCGATATGACCGGCACCGAGGTGTTGAGCGTGCTGCGCAAGCACTATCCGGAGATGCCGATCAGTATGTTGACCACCAGCCGGGAGGAGTCGGATGTCATCGAGGCGCTGCAAAATGGCGCCCAGGGATACCTGCTGAAGGATATGGAACCCGATGAGCTTATCGATGCGCTGCAGCAGATCAAACAGGGACAGACCGTGGTGGCCAAGGAGCTGACAGGGGTGTTGGCCAAAGCGGTGCAGGGGGAGAGCCAGAGCAGCACACCGCCGACATCCTCACTGGATGACCTGACCCCTCGTGAACGGGAGATCCTCTGTCACCTGGCCGATGGGCAGAGCAACAAGGTGATTGCGCGTAACCTGGGTATTTCCGACGGTACCGTAAAGCTCCATGTCAAGGCGATACTACGCAAGCTGGATGTCCACTCCCGGGTAGAGGCGGCGGTGATAGCCGTGGAACAGAACCTCTGCTCAAGAGGGCAGCTGTAATAGTGACCGGCCGACGCCAGACTACCGTACCGCAGGAAGCTCGAAATAGATCAGGGACTCCCTAAACAGAAGCAGGTGGAACAGACACAGAAAATAGATGAAAAATTTCCTAAATTTGATCAGTGACAGCCTAAGCGACGTCGACGAGATAATGCCATGGGACCTCGAAGAAAGGATCGTGGCCAATCCCGATCTGTTGATCGTTGATGTGCGCGAGCCCTACGAGTACGACGCAATGCATATCGAGGGCTCCCTTGCCATCCCCCGCGGTATTCTCGAATCGGCCTGTGAATGGGACTATGAGGAGACACTCCCTGAACTGGTGAATGCGCGGCAACGTGAAATCGTCGTTGTCTGCCGCTCCGGTTACCGCAGCGTGCTTGCCACCTTCTCCATGCAACTGCTCGGTTATGAGAACGTGGTTTCACTGAAAACGGGACTGCGCGGCTGGAACGACTACGAGCAGCCGTTGGTTGACAAGGAGGGGAGGGTCGTGGAGATCGAGGAGGCGGATGACTACTTCACACCCAAGCTGCGCAAGGAACAGCTAAGACCTAAACTCTAGAGTTTTGCGTGAAACGTAGGGTGCGGCTTGCCGCACCGAAACATTCTGCAAAACCGGCCTGATACCGATTTAGATATGCCTCTGGTGCGGCAAGCCGAACCCTACATTGGTCAGAATTCAATTTGCGTTTATTCGCGTTCATTTGTGGACTAGTAATCGATCGGCGAAGTCGCCCCCTGTTCCGAATGGGGCGGGGCTTCGTACCAAGCGAGCTTTTCCTGCAGTTCCACCACGCGACCGACGATGATCAGGGTCGGCGGTTTCGGACGCTCCCGTTCGACCAGGTCGAGGATAGTCTCCAGGGTGCCGGTGAACACTCTTTGCATCTGGGTGGTGCCCTGTTGAATCAAGGCAATCGGCATGTCGCCATCGACGTCGTGGCGCTTCAATTCCCTGCAGATAACGGGGAGGCCGACCAGTCCCATGTAGAAGACGATGGTCTGGTTCGGCTGCGCCAGCATCTTCCAGTTCAGGTTCATGGTGCCATCCTTGAGATGGCCGGTGACGAAGGTCACAGACTGGGCATAGTCCCTGTGGGTCAGGGGGATACCCGCATAGGAGGCACAGCCTGAAGCAGCGGTTATCCCCGGAATCACCTGGAATGGTACGCCTTCGGCTGCCAGGGTATCGATCTCCTCACCCCCGCGTCCGAAGATGAAGGGGTCGCCACCCTTCAGCCGCAATACCCGCTTTCCCTGCTTGGCGAGTTTCGCCAGCAGCTGGTTGATCTCCTCCTGACGCATGGTGTGCTTATCCCGCTCTTTACCGACATAGATGTGCTCGGCATCATGGCGGGTCATGTCCAGAATCGGCTTGGCCACGAGGCGGTCATAGATCACCACATCGGCCTGCTGCATCAGCCGCAGGGCGCGGAAGGTGAGCAGATCGGGGTCGCCCGGTCCTGCTCCGACCAGATAGACCTCGCCCATCTTCTGTTTCGCAAGCGGCGTGCTCAGGACTTGCTCCATCAGCTGATCGGCCTCATCCTCATGCCCGGAGAAGATCCGCTCGGCGACCCCACCCTGGAGTACCCGATCCCAGAACAACCGCCTCTCGTCAGGTTCGGCAAAGCGCTCTTTTACCCGTTGCCGAAAACGATTGCAGAGTTCGGCGAGACGGCCGTATCCGGCAGGGATCAAGGATTCGAGACGGGAGCGTATCAGGCGAGCCAAAACGGGGGAGGCGCCGCCGGTGGAAACCGCTGCCACCACCGGGGAACGATCGATGATAGAAGGGACGATGAAGCTGCACAGCGCTGGTTGGTCGACCACATTGACCGGGATGCGCAGGCTCTCTGCGATCTCGGCTACCCGCCGGTTTACCGCCGGATCGTTGGTGGCCGCAATGGCGAGATGCTGTCCGTTCAGGTCCTCGTCCCGAAACGCCCTTTCCAGGTGGGTGTAGCGCCCCATATCGCGCCATGTGGTGAGATTATGGCAGAGATCCGGGGAAATCAGGGTCACCTCGGCACCCGATCTCAGCAGCAGCGCGGTTTTTCTCTCGGCGATCGAGCCGCCCCCCACGACCAGGCAGGGACGTTTCTTTAAATCTAGGAAGATGGGAAAAAAGTCCATAAATATCAATTTGTTGGTTAGATAAAATCAGATATCAAAGCTGTCATGAATGACTCTATCATGACTCAATCACCCTGAAAAACCTAAGGCTGAATGAGGTAATCCAGCTTGCAATATTTAAACACATTAATATACTAATTTATCCCGTTATTTGTTTTTTTACGAAAGGCGACCCAGTAAGTGATAATAAAGGAAATAGATGCCCACGATCTTCAGACCCGTCTCAATGAGGGCGATAATTTTCTACTGTTGGATATTCGCAGTGCAGGCGAACTCGCCCAGGGCGTACTGCCTGAGGCGGTACACATGCCCATGCATCTAATTCCCTTGAGAATCAGCGAATTGCCTAAAGACAAAGAGATCGTACTCTATTGTCACAGCGGCGCGCGTTCCTACCATGCCTGTGCCTATCTGGCACAGCAGGGTATCGAGAACGCGATCAATCTGCGCGGTGGCATCTTGGGCTGGGCAAGATCGGGTTTTCAACTGGACGCCAGACTGGCGAGCTAGTGATCCATAGCGGCTATCGATTCGGGTAGTGCTGTGGAGGGTGGCAGTCGGACCATCTGACGACTTGCGTTTATCAGACGCATGACATATAAAGGTCCGTCTGTTTTTAACGGCATACAAAACACATTACATTAAATAGCTGGAGGTCATACCATGGCAGATTTTGATCAAGAACTGGACGCAAGCGGGCTCAACTGCCCACTGCCTATTCTGCGTGCTAAGAAAACCCTGAATGGTATGGAATCCGGAAAAGTATTGCACATCATCGCCACCGATCCCGGATCAGTTAAGGATTTCGAGGCGTTCGCCAACCAGACCGGCAACGAGTTGATGGAATCGAAGGAAGTTGGCGGTAAATTTGAATTTCTGATCAAGAAAGCCTGATTGGAGTTTTTTCAGGAGACGTAATCATGTCAGACGAAAAAAAACTTGCCATTATCGCCACCAAAGGCTCCCTTGATTGGGCCTATCCCCCATTCATTCTTGCCTCCACCGCCGCTGCCCTTGGCTATGAGACGGAGATATTCTTCACCTTCTACGGCCTGCAGCTGCTGAAAAAGAATCTCGATCTGGAAGTGACGCCACTGGGTAATCCGGGCATGCCCATGCCCATGGGTATGGATAAGTGGTTTCCGGTACTGGGTCTCGCTCTCCCGGGCATGCAGGGCATGATGACCGGTATGATGAAGAAAAAGATGGCCTCCAAAGGGGTGGCCGATCTCACCGAGCTGCGCGAGCTTTGCCAGGAAGCCGAAGTCAAGCTGATTGCCTGTCAGATGACGGTGGATCTGTTTGAGATGAACACCAGCGAATTCATTGACGGTATCGAATATGCCGGTGCCGCACGCTTCTTTGAATTTGCAGGCAACAGTGATATCTGCCTTTACATCTAACCCGTTGTAAAATGCAGTCACGGCGCCGCCCCACAAGGGCGGCGTTTTTTTTTGGCTCAAATTGCTGTCACTTACTCTGAGCTAGCAAAAATTCAGGCCGCGAATGAACGCGAATCACCGCAAATAAACGCAAATTGTTTAAGTAAAAAAACCAAAGAGTTGGATATCAGATAATAAGAGATACTTATTCCTAGAAGTATGTGCCTGCATCGATTGTTTTTTATAAAAAGATGGCATGGCCGTAATATTTATCAGAACATTTGCGCTGATTCGCGTTCATTCGCGGCCTGAATTATTTATATACAAACAAGATCATCACGGTAAAAAAACCCCGAGCAGGTGCTCGGGGCTCGACTGTTTAATAATCGTGTCTGATTACATGAAGCTCTTTTTAATGCCGATGCCTAATAGGTGGACGCTCGAATCGTAGTCGCCGTTGACGGCGCTGGTACCGTTTGTTTCAGCGGCATCCGGGGCCGCATGGACGAATGTGGGGTCGATATCCAGGGTTCTGTCGTCGAATTTGACATACATATAGCCGGCATCGATGGTCCAGCCGTTACTCAGGGTATGCCCCACGCCAAGGCTGAAGAGCTGGCGGTCCGCGTCGGGAATGCGCGGGCTGTAGAACTTGTCATCCTGGGGCGTTTCATCGAAAGTGTATCCGATCCGCAGCTGGGTCGCCTGGGTAAAGTCATAGCTGATGCCGATCCTATAGGCGTTGGCGTCCTCCCACCGGTTGTTGCTGGTGACGATATTGACGTCGTACTGGTCATGATCGACGACAAGCTTGTCGAAGGAACTCCAGCCCGTGCGGGTGACATCGAACTCAATGGCAAGTTTCTGGGTGGTCTGATTTCTTACCCCGACCTGCAGGCGCCAGGGTACTGTTAATTCCGCATTGACCCTGTTGGAAAAAAATGAAGGGAGGGCACCCGCGGGGAGATCGACTCTGCCCTCTATCGGGATGTTCGCCTCCGAGTGGTAGCTGGCACCGAAGCTCCAATCACCCTGATCAACCATAAAACCCAGGTTGAAGCCTACGCCGCGTCCGTCTCCCTCAAGATCGGCTGCGGGATTGGAGCCAGGCATGCCCGCATTGATATCGCCGTTGAAGATGACTTCGCGCATCCAGTAGTAGTCGACACCACCGGAGAGGCTGGCCTTGTCGTTGATTTTGTAGGCGACACTGGGTGAAAAAGCGATGATCTCCAGTTTACTCTGGGTGGGTATGGTGGAGGCTGGGGGATACTGAGCGTCGAAGGTTCCCGCAGGCCATTCGGTCTCCAATCCAAAAGGTGCGTTGACGGATAGACCCAGAGACCAGGTTTCGTTGAGCTGAGCAAAGGCTGTCAGGGCAGGGATTGCCACGGGATCGTTTGCGTCGCTGTCAACAGTACCGCTGCCCGTATTGACGCTCAGATCGGGTTCCACCAACATCAGGCCAAGCTCGATTGCTTTACCCTGGTGAAATGCCATGGCGGCGGGATTATAGGCGATGGCTGACAGGGAATCGGGATTCGCAACCAGGGCATTGGAGAGGGCAAGCCCGGTGATATTCAACTCGGGAACTGCAAAACCCGATGCCTGGGCGGTCTGATTCAGGGTCAACAGGGCAGCACCGCATGCCATTGCCAGTCGAGAAAGTTGAAGCTTCTTGTTGAAATGCATCCGCATATTTCCTCCGCCTTAGTTATCAATTATTTTTAGCCTGCCCCTCTGCTGCCGCCAGCAAGTTGCCGGGGTCAGACCGGTTCATTGCGACATTGATCCCCCAATGACGCCACAATGGATCCATTTTGTGAGGCTAGAGGATTTTTCATCGAATTACCATGTTTTCTGGGCAAGCAATTGCTATACAGGATGTTTTTGTCTCCGCTCCACCCGGCTCCGCCTCGATTTTTGCTGTTTTATTTAACCGCTCCCATAGCCTGTTGAGTTATGGTATAAATTGAGTTTATCTACATTAAAGACCGGTTGATTGGACCCATAAATACAATGGCGGATCGAAGATTACAAGTTTTTCATACGGTTGCACGTCTGTTAAGTTTCACCAAGGCGGCGGAGACGCTGCATATGACTCAACCGGCCGTGACCTTCCAGGTCCGACAGCTGGAGGAGTACTTCAATACCCGTCTCTTCGATCGTACCCATAACCGCATCAGTCTGACTGAGGCGGGCGAGCGGGTCTATGAGTACGCCGACAGGATTTTCGATCTCTATGCCGATATGGAGAACTCTGTACGTGAGATGACGGGTGAGATCCGGGGTGCCCTGACCATCGGTGCCAGTACCACCATCGCCGAATATATGCTGCCCGCTCTGCTGGGGGATTTCGGTGCCCGCTTTCCGGAGGTCACAATCCACTTGCGTGTCTCCAATTCAGAAGGCATCGTCTCGATGGTCGAGAACAACACCATCGACCTGGGTGTCGTCGAGGCGCCGGTGGGTAATAAGAACCTGGTGGTTGAGATGTGCCGTGAGGACCACCTGGTGGCGATAGTACCCCCGAGCCATGACCTCGCCGAACTGGAGTCGGTTGAGATCGGTCGGCTCATCGAATACCCCTTCATATGCCGCGAAGAGGGATCCGGTACCCGGGAGGTGATCAACGAGTATCTGGAAACCAACTCATGCGACTCGGCATTGAACATCTCCATGGAGCTGGGTAGCCCCGAGGCGGTCAAGGGAGCGGTCGAGGCCGGTATGGGCGTCTCCGTGGTCTCCCGTGCGACGATTCAAAAAGAGCTGAAGCTGGATACCCTGCGGGCGATCAATCTGGAGCCGAAACTGGAACGCCCCTTCTCATTCGTTCACCAAAAGCAGAAATTCAGGCTGCGCGCCATGGAAGAGCTGCTCGACTTTGCCAGAGGCTATTGTGAAGACCATGCCGAGGAGCAGATGTAATCGCTATCCCTGCGGTGGCGGCTGGCTGGGTCTTCAAGAACGAGATCTTTAAGGTGGAACCATTGTGCAAATAGTTCCTACACAGAAAAGATTGGCTGCCGACCAGCAGAGGTTGCTGGAGCTCTTTGATCGACTCGATCACCAACAGCGGCAGACCTTGCTCGCTTTTGCTGCATTTCTGACAAGCCAGGAGAGTGCAGAGAGCGAGTCCGAAGATGAGCAGGTTCATCAACCCAAGCAGATCGATCGACCACGGGAGGAGTCTGTGGTGAAGGCGATCAAGCGTCTCTCGGAAACCTATTTCATGGTCGAAAAAGAGCTTTTGTTGGATGAGACATCGTCATTGATGATGGCCCACATGATGCAAGGACGTGATGCGAAGTCGGTAATTGATGAGTTGGAGGCATTGTTTGCCCGGCACTACCGAAACTATCTGGATGATCGCTGAGACGGTGGCGCCGAATAGGTAGTTCTATGCAGGTAGTTACAAACTGGTTCAAGCGTTACTTTTCCGATCCCCAGATCGTCTTCCTAACGCTTTTTCTGCTGTTTTTTTTCGGCATCGTCATCACCATGGGCGACATGCTCGCACCGGTGTTGGCGAGTCTCGTAATCGCCTATCTGTTGGAAGGCGTCATCTCTCTGCTGGAGAAACGATCATGGCCGAGAACTATTTCAGTGGTGATCGTTTTTATCCTGTTTCTGCTCTTTGTGGCACTGCTGCTATTGGGGCTGCTGCCGCTGTTGTCACGACAGGTGACCGATTTCCTGCAACAGCTGCCGGTGATGATATCCATGGGGCAGCAAGCACTGATGCAGTTGCCCGAACGCTATCCGGACCTGATACCCCAGGAACAGGTCGACCAGCTGATTCGACAGCTACGAAATGAGATAGCCTCGTTCGCACAGCAGGCCGTTACCTGGTCACTCGCCTCGGTGGTCGGTGTCATTACATTGATCGTCTATCTGATCCTGATGCCGCTCCTGGTATTCTTCTTTTTGAAGGACAAGCGTCTGATCATCGACTGGTTTGTGGAGTATCTGCCGAAGCACAGGCGCTTCGCCGGTACGGTCTGGAGGGATGTCGACAAGCAGATTGCCAACTATGTGCGGGGTAAGTTCTGGGAGATTGTCATCGTGTGGGCGGTCAGCTTCGTCACTTTCAGGTTGCTTGGATTGAATTATGCCCTGTTGTTGTCGATGTTGGTGGGACTCTCCGTGATCATTCCCTACATAGGCGCAGCCGTGGTCACCATTCCGGTCCTTTTCATTGCCTGGTTTCAATGGGGCTGGAGCAGCGATTTCGCATGGCTTGCCGTCGCCTATTTCATCATCCAGGCACTGGACGGCAATGTGCTGGTGCCCCTGCTTTTTTCCGAGGTGGTAAATCTCCACCCGGTTGCAATCATTGTCGCGATATTGGTGTTTGGCGGCTTCTGGGGTTTTTGGGGTGTTTTTTTCGCGATACCACTGGCTACCTTGGTACAGGCCGTGTTGGTGGCCTGGCCGAAGAACAGCGAGGAGAAGCTTGAAGCCGAGGTCTAGCGTTCCACCAAGCAGAAGCGATCAATCTCGTCAGCTCGGCAGAACGCTTTCATCAGACGGTAAATGCCAATTCTCAGGCTGTCTTCTTCGTGTTGATTCCGAACAGGGTCCATAGGGGGCAAAAGGAGACAATGCCGGTGACCAGAGGGATGGCACCGATTGCGCCCCACCAGTTGATCGGGTCGCTCAAGAGGAATCCCCAGGCGAGAATCGCCAGGCCGGCAACGATCCGGATAATACGTTCAATACTGCCTACATTCTGAGTCATGATCCGCTCCTTACACTAAAGTGGTTAATCGCATAACGCCTGCACAAGAATGGCTCTTTGCAGAGAAAAACGGCGCTGTTGACGGCTAACCCTACCCGCAGGCGGTAGACAAGTATGTGACTAAGTCACACAGCGCGAAGCTTGGCTGCCCGGTCAGTCATTCGCTGAGCTTCGCGCTCAGGCGATGTCGATCCTCCAGGGTTATCGTGCCGCGGGAGGTTGAAATCATCCCCTGCTGCTCAAAGTCCTTTAATATTCGACTCACCACTTCACGGGAAGTGCCCAGGTCGGATGCGATCGACTGGTGTGTGATCTGCATGCGCGCACTGCCGTTGTCGGTGTGTTGCAGCAGATAGTTGGCAAGCCTGCGGTCAACCCTTCTGAATGCAACCTCTTCGACAACGCTTATCACATCGCTGAGACGATCGCTGATGAGCTGGAAAAGATAGTCTCTCCAAGCCGGTTCCTGGTTGGACCAGCGCACCACATTCGCGGTTGATACGACCAAGGCCTTGATCGGTTCTTCGCTGACGGCGAAGGCGGGAAAGGGTTTTTGACTCATGATACAGGAGGCGGTGAGGATGCAGCTCTCCCCCGGGCCGATCCGATAGAGGGTGATTTCACGCCCGTTTTCACCAATCTTGTAGACCCGCGCCGTACCCTGGATCACCAGGGCCAAGTGGCTGCATTGCATCCCCTGCTGACATATCGGTTGATCGGATTCCAGCTGCATGATCGTTGTGTTGTTGAAGAAATGGCGAGAGAAACCGTCGTCGGCACGCTGTAAAAAGCGAAACTGAGCGGTTAGATCATCGATGACGCTTGGATCGGTTATCACGATGGGTGCAATTGGCTATCCAGGTTTAAAGGCGAGAACAAGGCAGGTATCGAGTCTACTATAATCAGTGGCGTATTCGAAATGGATGGCCCGGACGTCGCGTCACCCCGGGCAGCTCTTGCCATGCCCCAATTTGCACAACTTTGCTACACTTGTGCAGGGTTATTGTGTTAATTTAGAAAAATTAAGTGGGGGTTTATAACCCGGGCATCGGGCATGACTGATCCAAACGAAGAGGCGGTAAAAATAAAAAAAGAGCGGGTACGTTTGCTCTATGCAAACGGCACAACGCTGATTATTGCCAATCTTATTGCCGGCTTGATATTTTTCTATCTGAACAGGGTCTGGGAGACTCCCCTGGGCGTAATTTGGGGTGGCCTGCTTGCCGTGGTTCTTATCGGTCAGACTGCACTCACCATTATTGTCCGCAGAAGCAATCTAGAACGAATACAGATGTGGCGCTATGCGCTGCTTCCCGGCATATCCCTGCTCGGCTTGTTGTGGGCTGCCGCACTCATTTATTTGCTCACCAACCCGATGGATACCGACTACCTTGTCATCGACTTGGTACTCATAGGCACCGTTTTTCTCCTCACCGCCCTGCTGCTGACCATCGATACCTTCTTCAGCATCGTTTTCGTCTTGGCCGCCACCGGATTGGTGGTTCTCAGTATTTCCGGGAATAGGGATTTGGTATCCAGCGAGTTTCTGATCGGCATGATCGCCTATGCCTTGGCGTTGTTGATCCTGTCAGCCTGGATGATGGTCTATCAGCAGGGGTATCTGCTGCTCGCGGCCAACCGCGTGCTGCTGCATGAACGCATGGTTGCCTCCGAAACCGAGCTCAGTGAAATGAGAAGCCGCCTGATTGTCGAGAATGATCAGCGGCAATCCGTGGAACAGGAGCTGTTTCTCGCGAAAGAGGCGGCAGAGAGTGCAAACCTGGCCAAGTCAGAATTTTTGGCCACCATGAGTCATGAGATCAGGACGCCGCTGAACGGGATCCTGCCGATTCTCGATATGCTCTTGGAGACCAAGCTGAACACCGAGCAAAAGCAGTTTGTCACCACCGCGCTCAATTCGTCCCAGGTTCTGCTCAGTATCATCAATGATATCCTCGACTTCTCCAAGATCGAGGCGGGCAAGCTCGATTTGGAGTTTATCGATGTCACCCTGAAGGATGTTGTCTCCCAGGTGACCTCCTTGATGAAAAATGCCGCCGACCGACGCGGTCTAAACCTCAAATACAATATCGCCCGGGATGTGCCGAGAATCGTTCGTGGAGACCCGATCCGGCTGCGCCAGATCCTCACCAACCTGGTGAGTAATGCGGTCAAGTTCACCGAGAAGGGAGAGGTCACGGTTGAGGTCTCCACACGCCAGTCCACACGCACCGAAGTGGAGTTGCTGTTCGCGGTCAGGGATACCGGGATGGGGATGTCGGATGAACATGTGAGTCGCCTCTTCGAGCCCTTTTCCCAGGCCGATGCATCCACCACCCGTAAGCACGGCGGCACCGGTTTGGGATTGGTTATCTGTAAGCGCTTGACGGAGCTGATGGGTGGACGTATCGGCGTCAAGTCCCAGCTAGGCAAGGGATCCTATTTCTGGTTCGTCCTGCCGATGCGAAAATCGCTGCAGGAGATCCCATCCAGCCGGCGCAACCTCAACGACATCCGTACCCTGCTGCTGGCGGCGAAGAGCGATCCCGAGATCGCGGCGCTGGCGAACTCCCTTAAAGAGCAGGGGATGATTCTGGAGCAGACCGATGATCAGTACGATGCCCTCTCCAAGCTGAAGACATCAGCCAATCTCGGCGCCAGCTGGCGTTATGAACTGATTGTCGTCGATGCCGCATTCTCCAGTGTCAACCTGCTTCAGGTTGTCAATTCCGCCCGTGAAATCTCCCATATGAGGGATGTCTCCGCGCTGGCGATCAATGTACCGGTGGAGAGCATCGAAACCCTCGAGGGTTTGAATATCGAGTGTGTCAGCGGCGGCGGCAGGAGCAAGGAGATCACGCAGCGACTCAACCGGATTTTCGACGTGGAGCAGGTTACCGGCTTCACAACCACACCCGAAGAGGCCCCGATTCCCCGCCTGCCTGATGATCACATGAACTGGCTCGACAAGCAGGGGGATAACGTGAGTCAGCTTCCCGGCAGCGAGCGTGCCGAGGATCGCGAGGCGGCAGATCGGCATACCCGACTCGCCGGACGGGTGCTGGTGGTTGAGGACAATCCCGTCAACCAGGCGGTGGTGAAAAAAATGTTGGAAAAGGCGGGACTTTCGCCGATAACAGCAAATGATGGCGTGGAAGCGATGGAAGCCATGCATGAGGAGCAGTTTGATGTGGTCTTGATGGATTGCCAGATGCCGCGAATGGATGGCTATGAGGCCACGGAGGCGATCAGGGACCGGGAAGTGAACCAGGGGTTGATGCGTACCCCGGTGATTGCGATGACTGCGAATGCGATGGCTGGGGACCGGGAGCGCTGTTTGGCGGTAGGCATGGACGACTATCTCTCAAAACCAGTGAAACCGGCGCAACTTGAGAATATGCTACGTCAATGGTTGCCCATGGAGGAGATGATCAGCCATGGAGAGGAGAGCTCGCTGGCGGAGGAGACCGGTCATGAGGATCTGTCAGAGCCCTCAATCGAACTATCTGTCGAAGATTCAGAGAGCACAGGAGACGTCAATATGTCTGCAGGCGGCATGATAGACCGCAGCGTTTTGGAAGAGTTGTATGAAATCATGGAAGATGAATTCGTCTCTGTTCTTGAGAGCTACCTCAAGAGCGCTCCTGCACTTATGCATGGGATACGCGATGCAGTGAAGGATCGGGACATGGATGCCTTGGTGAAATCGGCCCATCCGCTTAAATCGAGCAGCGCCAATGTAGGGGCGATGGAACTCTCGATCCTCGCCCGCGATCTGGAATTCAAGGGACGTCAGAATGACAGCTCCGGACTGGTGAACAGCTACAATCAGGCCGCCGATGTCTATCGACGCACCATTGCAGAACTGAAAGTCATTGTCGATCGGGGCAGTATTCACTGACCCATCAGCCGCAGCGGTCGTTGAATCGCTTTTTACAATCAATAAGTTACAGATTCTCGGAGGCGTAGTCCGCAAGCCGTGAGCGCTCACCTCTCTGCAGCGTGATATGCCCGCTATGAGGCCAGTTTTTAAAGCGATCGACGGCATAGGTCAGTCCTGACGTGGTTTCTGTCAGGTAGGGGGTATCGATCTGTGCCACATTGCCGAGACAGACGATCTTTGTTCCGGGTCCGGCGCGGGTGACCAGTGTCTTCATCTGTTTCGGGGTCAGGTTCTGGGCTTCATCGAGAATGATGTACTTGTTAAGGAAGGTGCGGCCGCGCATGAAATTGAGGGAGTGAATGCGGATCCGGCTGCGCAGCAGATCCTCGGTGGCGGCGCGCCCCCACTCGCCACCCTCCGTTTGGGTCAAAACCTCCAGGTTGTCCATCAGCGCCCCCATCCAGGGGGTCATCTTCTCCTCCTCCGTGCCGGGTAGAAAACCTATATCCTCACCCACCGGAACGGTTACCCGGGTCATGATGATCTCCCGATAGAGATTGAGATCGAGGGTCTGCACCAGTCCGGCCGCGAGGGTGAGCAGGGTCTTGCCGGTACCTGCCGTTCCCAGCAGTGAAACAAAATCGAGATCGGGATCGAGCAGAAGGTTGAGGGCGAAATTCTGCTCCTGGTTACGCGCCGTTATCCCCCACACCGAGTGCTTGGGATTGGTGTAGTCCTCCACCAGCTCGATGGTTGCGTTGTTCTCCTCCTTTTTTCTGACAATGGCCTGAAATCCGTCTTCTCCGGGCAGGTGCAGGCACTGACTGGGGTACCAGGCCTCCGTATCGGGTCCGGCGATGCGGTAGAAGGTCCGTCCCTCCTCCTGCCAGGACTCAACCTCTCGGGTGTGTTGGTTCCAGAAATCCTCGGCCATACTCTCTATGCCGCTATAGAGCAGATTGACGTCCTCCAGGACCTTGTCATTGGAGTAGTCTTCCGCATGAATGCCCACCACGGCGGCCTTGATCCGCAGATTGATATCCTTGGAGACCAGGATGATCTGTCTGTCGGGATACTCGGCCTGCAGACTGAGGGCGGTGGCGAGTATGGTGTTGTCCGGGGTATTGCCGGGCAGGGTCGATGGCAGGTCTCCACTCAGTGGTTTGGTCTGAAAAAAGAGATGCCCGGTGAGGGATTCGATACCGCCGTTCAATTGCAGGGTATTGAGGGGAATGCCGTCGCAGATGGCGGCTTGCGGCACGTTGCTCATCAGTTCATCGAGGAAGCGGCTGGTCTGGCGCACATTCCTCGCAACCTCCGACATACCCTTTTTGCCTTTGTCCAGCTCCTCCAGCACCACCATCGGCAGGTAGATGTCATGCTCCTTGAAGCGGAACAGCGCTGACGGATCGTGCATCAGCACGTTTGTATCGAGGACAAAAAGACGGGTTTGGTTGGGTCGTTTTTCTGACATACGTTAATTTCGACTTGTCTAATATGGATTACAGCAATCCACGGCAAACACAGCGTGGCGGCGGTTCACCGCTGCGTTGCAAGGGTATTGTCTGAAGTTGAGAAAGGTAGCTACGTTGTTCAGGCTAGTTTACCGGCGCGCATCGCCTTCAGTGTTTCCAGGACCTCATCTACGTGTCCCTTGACTTTGACCTTGCGCCACTCCTGGCGCAGACGGCCACCCTCGTCGATCAAAAAGGTGCTGCGTTCGATACCGCGAACCTGTTTGCCGTACATCGATTTCATTTTTATGACATTGAACGCCGAGCACAGTTTCTCCTCTGTATCAGCGATTAACTCGAAAGGAAAACCTTGTTTTTTCTTGAAATTTTCCTGGGCCTTGAGGCTGTCCCTGGAGACGCCGAGGATCACGGCTGACTGGCGTCTGAACTTTGCAATGGCGGCACTGAAATCGAGCCCTTCCTGGGTGCACCCCGGTGTGCTCGCTTTTGGGTAGAAATAGAGAACGATGGGTTTGCCGTGAAAGTCGGTGAGCTTGATCTTCTGGTCACCTGTGGCATGTAACTCGATTTTAGGCACGGCCTTGCCGATGGTAATGACGGGCATGGTTTGCAGATTCCTCCCTAACCCTTGATGGGTTCAATAACAGCATCCAGATTGAGGGCATCGCAGTAGTCCATAAACTCCTCCCGCAATGCCGCGATGTGGATATCCGAGGGGATGCCTACGCTCATGTGTACCGAAAACATGGGGGTACCGGTATGGGCGGCCGAATAGCTCGCGGTGACCATATCCTCTATATTGATATCGCGTTCGGAGAAAAATTCCGCCAGCTGATTGACGATACCGGGATGGTCCATGGAGACGACTTCAACCATGTAGGGCAGGAGATTGCTGCTGCGAATCCTCCCCTCGGTACGCTTGCATATGATGGTGAGCCCCAGGTCCTCCTGGAGCTCGGGTACAGCCGCCTCGAGCTTGGCCAGGGTGTTCCAGGGGCCTTCGATCAAC
The DNA here is from genome assembly GCA_003094535.1 of gamma proteobacterium symbiont of Ctena orbiculata. Lineage (GTDB taxonomy): Bacteria > Pseudomonadota > Gammaproteobacteria > Chromatiales > Chromatiaceae > Thiodiazotropha. The sequence goes on from NATV01000138.1 coordinate 20,082, forward strand.
AGCAGGATCGCAAACTCACCCCCCAATACCGTCATCCTGCTGTCGCTGATATTGCAGCCTTCATCAAGTATCTTTCTCGAGAGGTTTTTGACAATGCCGGGTTGATCTTTTCCAAGTGCTGAGATAACCAGGTAATTCTTTGGCGTGGACATATAAATTGCTTAGAGTCGTGTTATTGGATGACTTGAGAAGAGTGTACCATCTGTTATCTCTGTCAAGCGATATTTTTGCGCCGCTTGCCCGGCACGCAATTCATGCCCCTTGTCATCATCGCAAGCCACAGGATACCATTGCCGATTATTCAATAATTCGGGGTGTGTGGTGATGTTTCAAGGCAGTATGGTAGCAATGATCACTCCCATGAGGGAGGATGGCAGCCTGGATGATGCCGCATTACGCTCCCTTGTGGAGTTCCACATCGAACAAGGGAGTGACGCGATCGTGGCAGTGGGAACCACTGGCGAGTCCGCGACGCTGGATGAGGAGGAGCATTGCGATGTGATCCGGCGGGTTGTCGACTATGCCGACGCCAGGTTGCCGGTTATTGCGGGTACCGGTGCGAACTCGACCCGTGAAGCCGTTACCCTGACCCAGTGCGCCAAGGAGTCTGGTGCGGACGCCTGCCTGCTGGTGACGCCCTACTACAACAAGCCCACCCCGGAAGGGCTCTATCTGCACCACAAGGCGGTTGCCGAAGCGGTGGATATACCGCAGATTCTCTATAACGTGCCTGGTCGAACCGCCTGCGACATGCTGCCGGAGACGATCGCCAGATTGGCGAAAGTGCCTAACATAGTCGGCGTCAAGGAGGCGACCGGTGATCTGTCGCGCCTGCGGCAGTTGCGTGAGCAGTGCGACGCCTCATTCAGCTTGCTCAGTGGCGACGATGCCACAGGCTGCGACTTTCTCTTGCAGGGCGGTCATGGGGTCATCTCTGTGACCGCAAATGCCGCGCCCCGCCTGATGCATGAGATGACCGCTGCGGCGCTGGCGGGCAGAGATGAGGAGGCACGGGCCATCGATGCAAAACTGGCCGGGTTACATCGGGCGCTTTTTGTGGAATCCAGTCCTATTCCGGTGAAATGGGCAATGATGAAACTGGGCTTGGCGAAGCCCGGCATCCGCTTGCCACTGACCTGGCTGAGCCCGTCGGCGGAGGAAGAGGTGGTGCAGGCGATGCAGCAGGCTGGGATTCTGTGACCGCTCCAGACGCCTTGTCCAACCGTTCGTTTCACTCCTGGGCGGCAGTCTTGCGCCATATTCGATGAAGTTTGATTCACCATCAAACTTATCACTTGGTTCCACTGTCATAGGCAACACATAATATATCTGACGATTTCTTAGACATGCAATCAGCCTTAGTTTTTCTGTTGATCACCCTGCTGCCCCTGACCTTGATTGGCTGCAGCTCCGGTGGCGGTTTATTTTCAGATTCCGAGCGCGTTTACCGATCCCAGAAGGAGACGGTGGACGACCTCGAGATACCACCCGACCTGACCCGTTCCACCATTCAGGATGCGATGGTCGTTCCGGGCGCAGGCAGCGCCTCATATGAGGAGTATGCCAACAAACGGGAGAGCGGCAGGGGCAGGGCAGGGAACCCGTCCGACGAGGTACTGCCTGAGTTCGAGAATATCAGGATTGAGCGTGATGGCGATCAGCGCTGGCTGGTGATCAACGCCGATCCGCAATCTGTATGGCCCAAGATCGTCGCCTTCTGGAGAAACAACGGTCTGCTGCTGGTGGAGCAGGACCCGACCATCGGCGTCATGAAGACCGACTGGCTGGAGAGCCGTGCCGATATCAAGCAGGGGGTCATTACCGAGTTTTTCCGTAAAACCCTCGGCAGCATCTACAGTTCAGCCACCCGCGATCAGTTCCGGGTTCGCCTGGAGCAGGGCCTCGAACCTGGAACCACGGAACTCTACCTGACCCATCGCGGCATGGAGGAGAAGCTGAAAGAGGATGTCAGCGGAAATGCAGACACCACCTACTGGACGCCCCGACCCAATGATCCGGGTATCGAGGCCGCAATGCTTCGCAGCCTCATGGTCTATCTCGGCATGGCCCGCGAACAGGCGGATGCGGCCCTGGCCAAGGGGGAGGAGCGGGAGCAACGCTCACAGCTGGTCAAAACCGGTGAACGCGCTGAACTCTGGATCAATGAAGGCTTCGCCCGTGCCTGGCGGATGACGGGGGTTGCCCTCGACCGGGTGGGATTTGCCGTGGAAGACAGGGATCGTTCATCTGGAATCTATTTTGTCAGATACAGTGAACTATCGGGTGCAGGCGATGAGAACAAGGGTCTCTTTTCCAGGTTCGCGTTCTGGCGGGACGATAAAGAGAGCATCGATAAGGAGACGCAATACCAGGTCATGCTCTCGGAGCTCGATCAAAGAACCCAGGTGGTGATTAGAGATCAGGATGGCGCTGAGACCGACCGCAAGGCCGCAGGGAGGATCTTGACCCTGATACACGAACAGATTCGCTGAAGCGTGTCTCTGGGCTTTGCTATCCTCGGCAGCGGCAGTCAGGGAAATGCGCTGGTCATCGAAACCCAGTCAGTCAGGGTGCTGGTGGATTGCGGATTTCCTGCCCGCATTATCGAGCAACGCCTCAGCGGCTTGGGGATAGACGCGGAATCCCTGTCCGCGATCCTCGTTACCCACGAACACGGCGATCATGTCCGGGGAGTGGGGGCCCTGGCAAGGCGCTACCGGCTCCCTGTTTGGATGACCCCCGGGACCTTTCACGGCGCCAACTATGGCAAGCTACCGGTCATCCATGAGATCGACTGCCATGCCGGATGGTGGTGTATCGGCGACCTGGCCGTTAAGCCCTATCCGGTGCCGCACGACTCCAGAGAACCCTGCCAGTTTCTCTTCCGCGCCGATGGCGATACCCTGGGTCTGCTCACCGATACGGGCTACATCACCCCCCATATCGCGGGCATCCTGCAGGCCTGCGACAGCCTGATACTTGAATTCAACCACGATCCGCAGATGCTGGCCAACGGACCCTATCCGCCCAGCCTGAGGGCAAGGGTCGGCGGCTCCCATGGCCATTTGAACAACCAGCAGGCGATGGCATTACTGCAACGACTCCAGACTTCGCGGCTGCAGCGGGTAGTCGCTTCCCACCTCAGCGAGAAGAATAATTCACCGCAACTGGTGACGGAATTGATCGTTCGGCAGTTGCCTGCTTTGCGTGATCGGTTTTCCATCGCAACCCAGCATCGCGCGACAAGCTGGTATCAACTGGGGCACTGATACACCGCTTCAGAATCGGCATATAAGCAAATTACAAATTACTTTAATAGTTTTAAATTTCAGGTAGTTGAGTATACACTGTCCGCACTTTGAAGACGCGGTTCAGCCACCTCTCCTGGCTTTGCCGCACTCAATAATTTCGGAGAGGATGGAGGTTTTGGGAATGGCGCATATCGTCATTATGGGTGCCGGCACCGGGGGTATGCCCTGTGCCTATGAGTTGCGGATGGAGCTGGGGCGTGAACATGAAGTCACCATGATCAATGAGCGAGACTACTTCCAGTTCGTTCCATCCAATCCCTGGTTGGCTGTAGGTTGGCGCGATCGATCGCATATCACCTTTGACATTCGCCCCCACCTGGAACGCAAGGGGATCAATTTTATCGCCAAACGGGTCGAGAAAATCGATCCTGAGGCCAATCAATTGACCCTCGATGGCGGTGATACCGTCAACTACGACTACCTCGTCATCGCCACCGGTCCCCGCCTTGCCTTCGAGGAGGTGGAGGGTACGGGGCCGGACGGGTTTACCGAATCGATCTGTACCGTGGACCATGCGGAGAGGGCCTATGGCGCCTACCAGAAGCTGCTGGAGAACCCCGGCCATGTGGTTATCGGTGCATCGCCTTTCGCCAGCTGTTTCGGCCCTGCCTATGAATTCGCATTCATCATGGATTCGGATCTGCGCAAGCGCAAGATGCGTGACAAGGTGCCGATGACCTTTGTCACATCGGAACCCTATATCGGCCACCTGGGCCTGGGCGGCGTGGGGGACTCGAAGGGCTTTCTCGAGAGCGAATTTCGCAACCACCATATCAACTGGATCACCAACGCCAAGATAATCAAGGTCGAGCAGGGCAGGATGTTCGTGGAGCAGTACGACGATTCCGGGCATAAATTGAAGGACCCTGAGCTGGAGTTCAGCTACTCGATGGTGCTGCCGGCATTCAAGGGTGTCGACGCGGTCGCCAATGTGGAGGGGCTGTGCAATCCCCGCGGCTTCGTTTTTGTGGATGATCACCAGCGCAACCCGAAGTATCCGAATATATTTGCCGCCGGGGTCTGTATCGCGATTCCCCCGGTGGAGGCCACGGCGGTTCCCACCGGCGCACCCAAAACCGGCTATATGATTGAATCGATGGTCACTGCCATCGTGCACAATATCGCCGACGAGCTGGCGGGGAGGGAGGGCACGACCCTGGCTACCTGGAATGCGGTCTGTCTCGCCGACATGGGAGATACCGGTGCCGCGTTTGTCGCCCTGCCGCAGATCCCGCCCCGCAATGTGGCCTGGTTCAAGAAGGGCAAATGGGTGCACATGGCGAAGATTGCGTTTGAGAAGTACTTCATCCGCAAGATGAAAAAGGGGACTTCGGAACCGATCTATGAAAAATATATCCTCAAGATGCTCGGGATAGGCAAACTGAAATAGTCATCCACCAGCATCTTGAAGCTCGGTTTTTGACCGGGCTTTTTTGTTACCGATCAACACCTTCAATCCCTCTCCCTGATCAGGTCGGGTGTCTCCTCCCAAGCTTGGCCAAAGCCTATATGGTGGTTTGGCTGGATAATCCAGACCGGGGGATCTGTCTCGGGAACGGATCTGATCCAACCCCATCAAGAGAGGGGGATACCCGGTTGGAAAATAGAGCGGTATTTGAAAATCTAATCAGTCCAGGGCTCTTTTGGTATCCTTCACATCCATTTGACAACGCGAGGCAGAGAGAGGCGTGGCAATCAAAAGACACAAAACTCGTGGCGTGATGGTGGATGGCGTGCAGATCGGTGGGGATGCACCGGTGGTCGTGCAGTCGATGACCAACACCGACACCGCGGATATAGGCGGCACGACAGACCAGGTGGCAGAGCTTGCCGGGGCGGGCTCGGAACTGGTTCGTATTACGGTGAATAGCGAGGAGGCGGCCAAGGCGGTGCCGAGGATCCGCGACCGGCTCGACCGGATGGGACTCGAAGTGCCCTTGGTGGGGGATTTTCACTTTAACGGTCATCGCTTGCTGAGTGATTTTCCCGCCTGTGCCCAAGCCCTTGCCAAGTACCGCATCAATCCGGGCAACGTAGGCAGCGGCGCCAAGCGCGACAGCCAGTTCGCCCGCATGATCGAGATAGCATGCCGCTATGGAAAGGCGGTAAGAATCGGGGTCAACTGGGGTAGTCTGGACAAGGGGCTGGTGGCCAGAATGATGGATGAAAACGCCCGTTCGCCTGAGCCGCTGGATGCGGATCAGATGACCCGGGAGGTGATGGTGGTCTCCGCGCTGGAAAGTGCCCGGCGCGCGCGGGATGTCGGTCTTGCCGAGGAGAGGATCGTACTCTCCTGTAAGCTGAGTGGCGTTCAGGACCTGATTGCGGTCTACCGGACCCTTGCGCGGCGCTGCGCGTATGCGCTGCACCTGGGATTGACCGAGGCGGGCATGGGTTCCAAGGGCATCGTCGCTTCGAGTGCCGCGCTCGCGGTTCTGCTGCAGGAGGGGATCGGGGATACGATACGCATCTCATTGACGCCTGAGCCTGGTGGTTCGAGAAGCCAGGAGGTGATAGTCGCCCAGGAACTGCTGCAATCGATGGGTATTCGCGCATTCACCCCGATGGTTGTCGCCTGTCCGGGCTGTGGCCGTACCACCAGCAGCTATTTCCAGCAATTGGCGAAGGATGTGCAAAACCATCTGCGGCGGATGATGCCCGAGTGGAAGCGAGAGCATCCGGGCGTGGAATCGATGTCGGTAGCCGTGATGGGCTGCGTGGTAAACGGCCCCGGTGAGAGCAAGCAGGCCAACATCGGTATCAGCCTGCCGGGAACCGGCGAGTCCCCTTCGGCGCCTGTCTATGTGGATGGCGAAAAGGTGGCGACGCTGAAAGGCGATGACATCTCGGATCAATTCATGAGATTGGTGGATGGCTATGTAAAAGAAAACTACTGAGGGGCGGTTGCGCGGTCTGCAATAAGGGGAGATCAACATGTTTGGCACAGATACGATCCTTGGGATAGGATCAGCAGTAAAACAAACAAACCGGAGGAGATGATGAAGCATACACTTATGACCGCTATCCTGATAGCGGGTATCTCGGGCTGGGCCGTGGCGGATGAAGATGCACCCAGTGTGAATCTGAAGCGCCTGTCGTTGGAGTCTGCGAACAGGATTGCCCTGGGTGCGGTAGAGGCCTGCCGTAAAAAGGGGATTCAGATCGGGGTCACGGTGGTCGATCGGGACGGTACGGTTCAGGCCGTGATGCGCGACACCATCGCTGCCCAGATCACGGTGCCGATCAGCCGCATGAAGGCCTTTACCGCGGCCAACTTCAACGCAGCGACCTCTGCTTTGTCAAAGAGCCGGGCCGATAGCCCGATTGGCCGGATCGATGGATTGGTGTTTTCAGCAGGGGGTTTGCCTGTCCAGGCCGGCGGCCAACTGCTCGGTGCAGTAGGGGTCAGCGGCGCACCCTCGGGAGAGACCGATGAGGAGTGCGCTCAGGCCGGTATCGATACGATTATCGATGATCTTGAAATGGAAATGTAGCCGTCACGCCCGGCAGGTGCTATGGCGCCGGCAGGGCGTCGCCCTCCTGGCCTGACCTGCCGGGGTTCAGGAGGTGTGGTTTTTCATCAAGCAGCAGGGACTTTGCCCACTGCTCCATGAGCGCGTTGGCCACCGGCATCGGGGCCTCGACAAAGGAGACGGAGATCCTGCCGTTGCAATGACATACACCGATCGAGCGGGGTCTCGTGGCCAGCTGCTCCGCATCCTGCAGGCTGAAGCCGAAACAGAAGACAATGTTGTAGGCGGCCTCGATATCGTCTGCGACTATGCCTTCCGTAAGCCCGGTGGTGTGCTGCAGGTGGTTGAAGGTGGCGATATAGCGTGCAGCCCTGTGCTTTCGCACCTGTTCCTCGAAATAGCTGACGATCGCTTCGATTGTATCGAACCTGCACTCCGTGAACTCCATTTCGATATTGAAGATCGGTAGCGCAATCTCCCTGACGACCTGTTTCAAGTTGTCTCTCCCCTGCCTAGGTTACCCAGCCAATTAAGCTTGTAGGGTATGGAGGCGGAGTGGTTTTGGCATTGAAAATGGTCAATCTTCAGCGATGCGCTGTAGATTGGGGATGTCGAGCAGAAACTGGTTGATGCTGGTTTCCACCAGCAGACTTTGTCTTTTGAATTCCGCGATCGTGCGGCTCGCCGTTTCGGTGGTGATTCCCAGCATGGCGCCCATATCTTCCCGTGCAAACAGGCTGCATTTACTCTCTTCGGTGTCTTTGACCAGGCGCAGCAGCAGACGGGCCACGCGCTGCTTGGCGGAACCCGTGGAGAGTTCGGTGAGCCAGGCGTCGGCCTCCTTCAGGGCGCGTTGCCAGCGGTTGAGCAGTTCATGGTGAAGCGCCGGATTCTCCTTGCTCAGGTTCTCCACGACACGCACCGGGAGGGCGCAGACCTCGGTCTCCTGGAGAACAACGGCGTCATGCTGATAACGTTCACCGACGATACACTCAAGCCCGGTGATATCGGTTGAACGGATCAGGCGCACGATGCGTTGACTGCCGTCGGGCAGATATTGCACCAGCTTCAGGATCCCGGAGCGCACCGTGTAGAGGCGATCCCCCCGGTCCCCTGTGTGGTAGAGCGTTGCACCCACTGGAAGTGTATATTGGTCTATGGGATCGTGGAGTTTCTCGAAGTCCTTCTCTTCTAGTTTTGCAAACAGGACAGACTCGCGCAGGGAGCAGTTCAAACAGTCGGCCACGCCATCCCTGGCCTCCTTGAAAGAGACATTTTTAACCATTGAAGTGTTGAGTCCTTAAGGGATGACCTACTAGCATCCCAGCGTTTATGATAAACAGGGTAGTTCACTCAACAATACCAGATTGGTACGAGAAAGGCAGCTGAGCCTGACAAATAACCTTGGTTTTATAGGGCTGGGGTTGTCGAACCATTTGTGACAAGATGTCTAGCCTGGCCATGCTGATTTGGACCGACGGTCTTGAGTTTAGCTTCAAATCTGTAGTTGTTGCTCCGATAATTGGGTTGGACATGGAGGAGGGGAATGATATCCGAACAGGAAGCGGCGAGGCCCCAGCATATTCTGGTGGTCGATGACCAGCCGGAGAATCTGAAAAGCCTCGAACAGATACTGCGCTTCAGTTATCAGGTCTCATTGGCGGCCACCGGAGAGGCCTGCCTCAAGCTGGTGGCGGAGCGGGATCCGCCCGATCTGATCCTGCTCGATGTGGACATGCCACGGATGGATGGGCTCACCGTGTGTCGTCGGCTCAAGGCGGATCCCGCCACATCCCTGATCCCGGTTATCTTTGTCTCCGCCCTCTCCCGTCTCAGCGAACGCCTCGCCGGCTATCATGCCGGCGCGGATGACTATGTCGCCAAGCCCTATGATGTCGAGGAGCTGCTGGTAAAGATCCGCATCGCACTCAACAATCGGCACGACCTCGAGACCGCCCGGGAGCGATCCACCCTTGCCCGGGAAGAGATGGAGACCTCCCTTGCCGCCTGTACCGAGCTGAACCTGATGGCCGATTTTTTCCATCGCAGCCTCGAATGCGATGATCTCAGGACCCTGGGCGACCGCCTGCTGGATACCTTCGATCGCTTCGGTCTGCGGGTGATTGTCAGGCTGGTGGAGAGCGGCCACTACTTTTCCCATGCCGGTGAGGTCGGCGTCCTGGACCAGGAGATGATGGAGAGTCTCTACGAAAAAGGGAACATTATCGATTTCGGTCACCGTACCCTGATCAACGCCAAGTTTGTCTCGGTGCTTGTGCGTAATATGCCGCTGCATGACGATGTCCGCTACCAGCGCTGGCGAGACAATCTGAAACTGCTGGTTGAGGTGGTGAACAGCCTTATCGACAATCTACAGCGCAAGAGCAACAGACAGGGTGAGCGGGAGCGTCTGCA
>NATV01000139.1 GCA_003094535.1 gamma proteobacterium symbiont of Ctena orbiculata
ATACAACCATAATCATGTGCAAAGGAAGATTTTCAATAAAGCATTTAAAAGATCATGAATTTAGGATTATTCATATCACATAGCGACGAAGATGTTGCTGAATGCAACAAGATAATCAATCAACTGGAAAAGTTGTTACCAAATAATATTGAGGTTTGGTATTACAAAAAAAACCTGGGCACAGGAACGGATTATGAAACCATAATTACCGACAGTGCTTTTGACGCAGAGATTGCATTAATGCTGGTAAGCTCTCACTACCTTGAGTCTGAATTTTGCCGACGCGAGAGGGAAATATTTCAGGAAGTCCATGCGCGCCCATTACCCTTGATATTGTCTAAGTGTGACTGGCAGGCCGATGCCTGGCTAGGCTCTCTGCAAGTGTTCCCACCAGGCAATGAAGCAACATATCTTGATTTAGAGATAGCCGCGAGAGAGAAAGCACTTTTAACTCTCACAGATGAAATCAGACGCATAATTATATACATAAAATTATTAAATAAATGTCGATTCCAGAGAGATAATCTGACATTTTATAAAAGCAATTTCAAATCGAACAGGAGGACGTACGACAAAAAGTGGAGAACACTCTATCTGCCAATCTTTCAACTGTACTCTGCAGAAGCGGACCTGATGACACAGATGGAAAATTTCATTCTCATCAAAGAGAGGCAACGCTCCGCACTCAAATTCAGCACGATCAAAGCACTCGATAATATAATTAACAGCTATGATGCCTCAGCCTACGAATACAAAGACGAGTTTGAGGATGTTATGGGCACAAACTGGATCAATCACCCAGAAAAAGAGATCTACTCTTTACTCTCAACACACAGGGATCTGTATGACAAATTATGCAGCGCAACTGACATGACCGAAGAGACACTTGAAAGTTTCCATCCCAGTGTTGAACTGCTCAAAAAAAAGCTGGAAGACACGTTCAAACAAATGGAAGGTAAAATAAAAATGGTTGCTACCGGCGAATACCGCAATGTAAAAACCGGTCTTGGCGAATAGATGCACTGTTTACTGAAGATCCCCTACTGAAACAAACAGACTCATTTTTTTGTCATTTAGAATGTTGGTAGTGGCCCCAACACCTTCTGACTTTCTTCTCTGATTGCTTCGTATAGTTCTTTCTTGTAAAGCAGAAACTTTTGATCGAGCCGAATATCAGCATGTCTCGGCCGCTCAAGCTCAATATCATATACGCTCTTGATGGATCCAGGTGCAGCCGTCATTACGTATACTCTATCAGACAGAAATACCGCCTCATCGATATCGTGGGTCACGAACAAAACACTCTTGTGTGTGCTTTCCCACAAATTCAAAACCACCTCCTGCATAAAAATCCGGGTCTGGGCATCAAGCGCACCGAATGGCTCATCCATCAATAGCACATCGGGATCATTGATCAGGACCCGGGCCAATGCGACACGTTGCCGCATGCCACCTGAGAGTTGCTGTGGGTAGTGATCCGCAAACTTCATTAATCCCATGAGCTTGAGGTATTGATCAACAGACTCCGTAATCGCCTTCTCATCCACATCTCTAGAGCGCGGACCAAAGGCGATGTTTTCAAACACCGTTTTCCAGGGAAACAAGACGAAAGACTGAAACACAACACCTCGCCTTGAGTTCGGTTCGGTGATTGGCTGGTTGTCGACAGTGACTTCACCAACCGTGGGCGGGACGAATCCGGCAATACTGTTGATAACTGTCGACTTCCCACAACCACTGACACCGACAAGGGAGACGAACTCTCTTGACTTGACTTCCAGGCTGACATCTTTAACCGCCCATATTGTCTTATCCTTGCCAGTAAAGGAAATCCCAAGATTTTTTACAACGACATGACCGGCCATGGTTAATCCTGATTAACAGAGAGTTGATACCAAGGAAGGGCACGATTGACCAGGTAGGCAAAAGTCCGGTCAGCGATGAAACCCAAGGCCCCCATCAAGACAATATAACCCATCATTTTGTCGATCTGAAACACCAAATGATAAGCGGATATGCGGTAACCGACACCCAGATATGATCCCGCCATTTCCGCCGCCACTAGCACAATAAAAGCAAGACTGATACTGGTGCGTAATCCGGTAATGATGGTCGGTAATGCAGCTGGAACAATAACCTGTAACCATAGCTTCTCTCTGCGGATACCGATACTTCGCGCCGCCCAGATATAGTTTTTATCGACACGCGAGATACCAAGATAGCTGCTCACCCAAACGGGGAAAAAGACCCCCCAAAAGACCAGAAATATTTTTGAAGCTTCCCCCAATCCAAACCAGACTATGGCCAAGGGCACAAGCGCTATTACCGGGATCGGACGCAACACCTGAACAACTGGAGTAAGCACCGCATCAAACGCCCTGATTCGACCGCTGACAGCACCGACGAAGAGACCAGCTATCGAACCGAGAACAAAGCCAGCAACCGCCCTTAGAACACTGGCAAAAACATCCTTGGGCAGTTGACCGGAGAGTGTCAGACTCACCAATGCCGAAATAACTTGAGACGGGGGCGGAAACAATCCGGGATCGATGAGATTGGTACGGGATACCAGCTCCCATAGAATCAGGAGGAAGATTATTCCTGTTGACCTTAATGCGAATTGACGCATGGTTGAAGAGGCGGCTGTCATGTCGCTAAGGGATAGAAACGGCCACAGGCAAGATCTCCCTAAGCGGTTGATCTATGATGACCTGACGATAATCGGGAAGGGATTTACCTTTTGACAAGTCGCTAGAGGCCTGTATCCACTCCCCCTGGTTCTTCAGAGTAGTAACCAGATTTTCGCTCAGTACAACCTTAAAATCGTAATCATCCCAGATACTGTCAAGCACATCCCGACTAAGGCCAAGCTGCTCCTCGGTTATATCTATAGCCTCTTTTCGATTGGCATTTGTGTATTCTACACCACGCACCACGGCCCTGAGGACACGCCTCACGGTTTCAGGGCTGTTGTTGAAAAACTCTACAGTGGTAACCAGATTCCAAGTTTCCGTATAGATATCCGGATTCACAAATACCACCGCATTATCACCCAGCGCCCTCAGCCCATTCTGAACATGCGGTTCCCAGGACACATAGGCATCGATACTGCCGTTGCTGAGCGCTGCAACCATGTCTGGGGCTTTCAGATTGATAAAGGAGACGTCTTCCTTGGACAGACCTTGGGCCTCAATAAAACGGATGGCATAATACTCTCCGGCTGTGCCGAAAAACACACCGATCCGCTTGCCTTTGAGATCATCAGGCGAGTCGATTCCCGCATCACGCCTGGCTATGACTTTCTCATCACGATTAGATTCCATAACCGTGGCAATAATCCGTAGATTGGGATGCTTAAACAAACCATAAACGACTGGAGTATCACCTATGGTGGCAATATCGATATCCCCGGCAATCAGGCTATCCAGGGCGAGCCTTCCGGCCACGAATGGACGTACATTTACCTGAAGTGACTGCGACTCCCAAAAATTCATTTTGTTAGTGACAAATATAGGGGCGTTCAGCACGCCCATACCCTGCCCGAGTGTCACCCTCGATTCCTCTTCGGATACTCTGCCGCATCCTGAAACCACAAGGACCAGGATCAATATCCCAAGCATTAGCTTGAAATTACGAAAAACCATCACAGACTCCTTAACAAAAATGTGATCATCGGCATTATTTGGAATCGTCTCTAGTCATACAGGGCATTGACGATGCTTCCCTCTCCTGCCGAGATTGGTGACGCGAAAAGATACACTTTATACAAGGCATCAATGCAGGCACCTTTGACTGGTAATACCGATACTCCTCACCGAAAAACGATAACAAGATCCTCTCTTCCATGCGAGCCCGAACATTGTACAGCGCTGTTATCAGAGACCCGAACACCAGCATGGTCAACCAGGCATTTGCAACCAGACAGATAGCAAAAACTTCTAGAATACTCGATAGAAAACACGGGTGACGGACGACAGAGTAGGGACCGCTCGTCACAAGCTTCTGTTGAGGATGCACTTCGATATAAAGACTGTAAAAACCACCCAAGAGTGCCAGACACCGCCGCTTTAAAATGATCTTGCCGGCAATCATACCAAAACCCAATATCTGCCAGACTAACCAGATCTCCCGCTCCCAAACCAGATATTCGAAAAAAGACGACACCAGGGCCAACAGTATCAATCCCTGAATTACGAAAACGGTCCATCGACCGTAGTCTCCATCCCTGCCAGCCCGCTTCATATGCGGCAGAACAGTTTGGATTACATGCACTATGCCTATGAGCAGGAGGGTAGCAAGAACGAATTGGTGAGGCAATCGAGTCTCCTTTCACCCAGATAGCATATGGCGGGACTTGTCAGATCCAAACTCGGTTACGAGTTTAATATTCAATTAATTCCAATAAAACAATACGTTAACACTTTGCTATTGATCGGTCCAGCATATATCAATACCAGTATGATCATCCATCAACAGGAGAAATCCCCAGATCCCGATAGCCCCAGAATCTCTTCGCAAATTTGCTACCAAATAGCGGTCCAATCCCGTTTTTCTCCATGGTCGGAAGGCTGCAACAACGATCTCCGTTGTCGTGGGCATAACGGTAATCGCGCAAAACCCATACCCTGTATAAACAACACTGTTACGACTACCACGAACAAGGGAAGTGCATTGGATACCGCGACTCCGGCGAGGAAATGAAGAGAGGGCTCAGTCGTGTCAGTCTACCGCTAAGGGCTCACCTCAGCTTGTACAATGTATACACCTTGGCAAGAGGATTGGCTTGTCACAACCCATCGATCAGATCCTTCAGCCGTTTTTTCATCTGTTCCGGCGGTGACGGCTTTTCTGCCATCTTCAAGCGTTCATTGATCTTGCGCTCCATCTCCGCCCGGGAGTAACAGCTCTTGCAGTGGCTCAGGTGATGCTCGATTCTGGCTCGCGTCTCCTCGTCATGCAATTCACCGTTGATATAGGCGTAGACGTGATCGAAGGCCTCGAGGCAATCGCTGTCGATAATCCCGGATTCGTGGTCGGTATGGTCATGTTTTGTCATCTACTGGACTCCATGAGTCTATCTTGGCTGACCAATCCCGCATCGATCGCATGCAGCCAGAGCTGTTTTTGTAACAGGGTGCGGCCCCGGTTCATCCGTGAACGGATGGTGCCCGGGGAGACCCCCAGCGCCTCGGCTGCCTCATCGTAGGCGAGTCCCTCCAGGTTCACCAGGATCACCGTCTCCCGGAACGCCTCCGGCAGCGCCTCCAGGGCCCGCACGATCTCCTCCCCCAGCAGGCCGTTGACGAACGTCTCCTCGGGATTGGCCCACCAGGAGAGAAAGTCGTCCGGCTGCTCGATCAACAGGGCAGCGATCTCCCCGCCGCTGCAGCCTTCGGAGAGGCTGTCATAACTCGACGTATCCGGACGCGCCCGCTTTTTTCGGTATTGGCTGATGAAGAGGTTGCGCTGAATGGCATAGATCCAGGGACGGAAGCGCTCCCGCTGCTGCAGCAGGTGCAGCGACTTCCAGGCCTTGGTCACCGCCTCGGCGACCAGATCCTCCGCATCGGCACTGTTGTTGGTCAGGCGCATCGCCATGGCGTAGAGGGAGGACATGCAGTCGTCGACAGCCTGGCTGAACCAGGCTTTGCATTGTTGTGTTTCGCTGTCGCTCATCTGTCTGTTTGACTCCAGTGCCGGAACCGCCGGCACTGGAACAAAGCATAGCCTAAAAGGTCAGGGTGGAAGCCCCCTCGCTGACCACACCGAGCATGGCGGTGGAGCCCGCCAACTGTACCCCGGGGATCAGGTTGTCCGGCTCATAGCCCCGCACCTTCGCACAGGGCGGGCAGACCAGGATCGCGCCCTCATTGTCGAGCACGTTCTGCATCATCTCTGTAACCGGCGGATCGAGGGGATTGGGACGGGCGTGCTCCGCCGCTCCCTTGCGCGCCCAATCCGCACCGGCGCTGACCAGAAACATGGTCACCTTGTATCCGGAGGCAATACCGCCGTTGGCCACACTCCAGGCCACGGATGCGCGTTCATCGTCACAGCCACGGGTTACTATTACCACGAGTTGTTTTTGTTCGCTCATTGTTCTGTCCTCTTCTTTGGTCGTTAACGGTTGGCGGATATTCACACCTTTTCCCTGTTGGTTTGGTTGCTTTCCTGCCGGTGTTACAGGCCAAGACGCAAGGAGAGAGAGAAAAGGTCCCAAAAAGATCCATTAATTTACATTTATTACGGACTATTGCTACATACAGCCGGTTAGTGGCAATCATTCTGGATTGAGCTTGAGTGGTGACAAAAAAACCATTTACATGGAACTGACATTTCCTCAATGCTTACATATACGGGATACCCTGCTATCCTGGAATTGGAATTAATCAAGCAAAACAATCGCGCATCAGATGCAATCTTGATTGTTGCTCAATGGATTCCATCTGGACAGCATCTGGAAATAAAACCCATTGTTGTTTGATGGTTTCAAATAACAATAAGGAGACAGGTCATGCCCGCCAAGACTCACTCGTTGACTGCTCTTTGTCTACTCGCGTTAATCATAAGCGGCTGCAGCTCGATAACACTGCCAGGTTTTGTAAAAAGCGAACTCATTTTCGACAAGCGCTGCGCGGATAAACAATTTTCCGACAAGAACGGAAAACAACATACAATCACCGATAGCGAAGGCGAGATCTCCACCGGGTATATCAAGGCGCTGATCAGCGGCCATGCCAAGATCGACGCCTTCCTCGACTGCGCCCTCGCCGAGGCCCCCAAGCATGAGACCAGACTCTATCGCGGTCATGTACTGCTCTCTCTGCTTGCAAGCTACGGCGCCTACAACCTCTCCGTGGGCCAATATGAAGAGAGCATTGGCGATGCCATCACCCTGCTCACCCATATCAGGGAAGCGGAAAAATCACTTCGTGCCGCCAGCAGAGAGGTCAAACCGGACGAAAACACACTTCCCTATCAAGAAAGCCCACTACGTTTAAAACGCATATCGAACCTGCTTGAGGTGGCGCTCTACGCTGAACGCCCAACCCTGAGACGGGGGAAAAAGGATGTCAGAAGCCTGCTTGGCGGCATTGCCGCCGATGCCACGCCCTCAATCCTGCAGGCTGGCGTGGAGGGCGCCATGAGGGGAATCAGCAAGTCGATCCACCTCCGGTTGTACGGCAAGGCCTATCTGAAAGACGCACGGGACGATCTGGCGAGGTTTACCGACGGCTCTGTATTACCCGAAACAGAGGACTGGAAAAACAGATCGGTGATGATCCAGGATGCCTGCGACCGGATACGGCTGTTCGCCCAGCTGGATGCGTTCGATTGCATTGTCGATACCGAATCCGGTTTATAATCGAAGCGCAATCTTACCGAAATGGGTACCTGACTCCATCGCTTCGTGAGCATTGACGATCTCATTCAAATTATAGGTCTTGTGTATAAGCGGCCGGATCTCTCGCCGCTCGAACAGGGGCACAACAACCTCGGTGAATGAGGAGACGATAGCGGCCTTCTCCGATACAGATCTTGACCTGAGTACCGAGCCGATTACCTGTTGCCTCTTTACCATCATCTGCACCAGGTTCAGCTCAGCCTTGATGCCACCCATGACGCCAATGATCACCAGTCGTCCGCCTATGGCGAGGGATTTCATGTTCGACGCCAGATAAGCTGCCCCAATATGGTCGAGGATCAGCGCCACACCTTTGTTATCGGTGTACACCTTGACCTCCTCGACAAAATCCCGATTTTTATAGTCGACTACCAGATCGGCGCCCAGCTCTGCAACCCGTTCAACCTTGCCCGGCGATGCGGTCACAATTACCTTAGCGTCCGGTACAAGGGCTTTGCAAAGATGAACCGCAGCGGTGTTCACACCACCGCCTCCGCCATGTAGAAGCACCGTTTCGCCATCTTTCAATGCACCGAGCATGAAAGTATTGAGATAGGCGGTAATATAGGCTTCACAGACACAGCCGGCCTCTTCAAACTTCATGGATTGGGGTATGGGGATCAGATGATCGGCATAGGCAACAGCATATTCCGCATAACCCCCTCCTCCGACCAGGGTCATAACCCTATCACCGACGGACCAACCGCTTACCCCGGGACCGAGCGCACTGACTCTCCCCGCCACCTCCAGGCCCAAGATCTCCGAGTCACCCTTGGGCGGAGGATAATTGCCCTCGCGTTGCACGATGTCAGCGTAATTGACCGATGTGGCGATCACTTCGATCAGGACTTGCCCCGGACCTGGCGAAGGCGTCTCCACCTCGCCGATTCTCAAGACATCCGCACCACCAAACGCATTGATTAGGACCGCTTTCATACCGCTTCTATTCCGCTGTGCAAAGGGGAGAAACCCGCTGGAAAACAAATGGTACTTGGGCTTGTAAAACTACGGGACCAATCACCACAGCCGGTTCGCTTATCTCGCGCATGAACTCCGCCTGTCAAACCCATACGTTTTACAACGCCTCCAAGTGTACAAGGTCACCACTTTGAACCGACCTGAGCAGAGTAGGATCACCTTCAACCTTTCCCATGATATTGGCATCGCTGATCAAGCGACACTCATCACCCTGGGAGACGGGCGTTCGACCGAACAGCAACGCAATTGCACTTCCTCCCAGCCAAAAGCAGACTGTACCTTTTTCAACCACGGAGGTGGCGTTGGGTTCTCTCTCCGCATCAAAGGGGACACTGAAGTAGACCTCATCACCCCAAGTGTTGGCGCTTCCCTCGTAAGGCAGAACCTCAAATAATTTACGTGTAGTCGGCGTATCGGCAAGCTCAGCAGTCACTTCACCTGATGGCCATGAAATTCGAATTTTTGCTGTTGTCATATCGTCACCAAATCCTATTGTGTTGCATACGGGCTCCTTATGCGACCCTCGTCGAGGCAAATGGTAACAGCTCCTCTTTCTATTCGGTCAATTCGATACAGACATGTTGTTAATAAGGTTTGATTATTTCCATGAACAACGCACAAGGAGACAGAATTGCCCTCCAAAGCACGGGATGCACTTCAATTTCCCTGTCAACCACGCTGAATAAAATCGCAGGAAATCGATGACAATAGTCTTGCGTTTGGTTAGCAGATGAAAATCGTACGCGATATAACCAGACTTAAATTAAAGTATTTGTTTAAGTTATTTTCGAGTGGGAGGAGTAAGCGATGGCGATAATGAAGACGACAGAGGCCGCTGTGCATGTATTGAAGAAGGAAGGGATTGATGTCGCTTTCGGTATCCCCGGCGCTGCGATCAACCCCTTCTATGCGGCAATGCGCAAGATCGGCGGAATGAAGCATGTATTGGCGCGCCACATGGAAGGCGCATCGCATATGGCGGAGGGCTACACCCGCGCGGAGCCGGGTAATATAGGCCTCTGCATCGGCACCTCCGGACCCGCCGGAACCGATATGATCACCGGTCTCTACTCCGCTTCCGCGGATTCCATACCGATCCTCTGTATCACCGGCCAGGCTCCCCGGGAACGCCTTCACAAGGAGGACTTCCAGGCGGTGGATATCGAGAGCATCGCCAAGCCCGTCACCAAGATGGCGGTGACTGTACGTGAACCGGGCCTTGTTCCCAGGGTCTTCCAGCGCGCCTGCCATGAGATGCGCTCGGGCCGTCCGGGACCGGTTCTGATCGACCTGCCCCTCGACATTCAGATGGCAGACATCGAGTTCGATCCGGATACCTATGAACCGCTTCAGCCCTTCAGACCCGCCGCGACCCGGGAACAGATCGAAAAGGCCTTGGAGATGGTCAATCAGTCGCAGCGACCATTGATCATCGCCGGCGGCGGTATCATCAACGCCAATGCCGGCGCCCTGCTGACGGAATTCGCCGAAATCACCAACATCCCGGTGATTCCGACGCTGATGGGATGGGGAACCATCGCCGACGACCATCCGTTGATGGCGGGCATGGTCGGTCTGCAGACCTCCAACCGTTACGGCAACGCCACCCTGCTGGAATCGGACTTCGTACTCGGTATCGGCAACCGCTGGGCCAACCGTCACACCGGCACCCTGCCGGTCTACACCAAGGGGCGCAAATTCATTCATGTCGATATCGAACCGACCCAGATCGGCCGCGTATTCAATCCCGACTACGGCATCGTCTCGGACGCCAAGGCGGCCCTTGAACGCTTCGTCGAAGTCGCCAAGGAGATGAAGGCGGCAGGAAAACTCCCCAACCGGGATGCCTGGGTCGACGATTGCCAGTATCGAAAGCGCACCCAGCACCGCCGAACCGACTATGACGATGTGCCGATGAAACCCCAACGCGTCTACCAGGAGATGAACAAGTTCTTCACCAAGGAGACACGCTATGTCACCACCATCGGTTTGTCGCAGATCTCCGCCGCGCAGCATCTCCACGTCTACAACGCCAGACACTGGATCAACTGTGGCCAGGCCGGCCCCCTGGGCTGGACGATTCCCGCGGCGATCGGCGTCAAGGTCGCCGACCCGAAAGGCGATATCGTGGCCATCTCCGGCGACTTCGACTTCCAGTTCATGATCGAGGAGCTTGCGGTCGCGGCCCAGCATCGGGTGCCCTATATCCACATCCTGGTGAATAACTCCTACCTGGGACTGATCCGCCAGGCACAGATGAACTTCGACATGGATTTCCAGGTGAAGCTCGACTTCGACAATATCAACTCGCCGGAAGTCAACGGCTACGGCGTCGACCATGTTAAGGTTGCGGAGGGACTCGGCTGCAAGGCGGTACGCATCTTCCATCCCAAGGATATCCAGGCCGGACTTGCCCGCGCGCGCCAGCTGATGGATGAGTTCTCGGTACCCGTCGTCGTCGAGTTCGTGCTCGAACGCGTCACCAATATTCCGATGGGCACCGATATCGACAATATCAACGAGTTCGGTGGTGCCGTCGACCTGCCGGACGAGAGTAAGAAGGGATCGAAGAAAGCAGCGTAACCGGACTGCATCGAACCAGACACAACAATCACTTTCCCCGCAAGGGGACGGCAATCTGACAGACAGAAGAAGAGGAACCCTTATGCCAAAGTTCGCCGCCAACCTCACCATGTTATACAACGAGGTGGACTTCCTGGACAGATTCGAAGCCGCCGCCAAGGCAGGTTTCAGCGGTGTCGAATACCTGTTCCCCTATCCGTTTGCAAAAGCGGAGCTGGCCGAACGCCTGCAGCAGTTCGGCCTGACCCAGGTGCTACACAACCTGCCCGCCGGCGACTGGGGTGACGGCGAACGGGGGATTGCCTGCCTGCCCGATCGCGTCACGGAATTCCAGGAGGGAGTCGGTGAGGCCATCGAATATGCACGTGCGCTGGGCTGCAAACAGGTCAACTGCCTGGCCGGGCTCGCTCCCGAGGGTGTGGATGTGGGGAAGGTATACGAAACCTTCGTCTCCAACCTGAAGTTCGCCGCCGACAAGCTCGGCGCCGAGGGCATACGCCTGCTGATCGAACCGATCAATACCCGGGATATACCCGGTTTCTATCTGACCGGCACCCGGCAGGCGCTCGATGTCATTGCCGCCAGCGGGTCGGATAACATCGCCCTGCAGTACGACATCTACCACATGCAGATCATGGAGGGCGACCTGGCGATGACCATCAAGGACAATCTGCCCCGTATCGAGCATATGCAGCTGGCGGACAACCCCGGGCGCAACGAACCTGGAACCGGTGAGATCGATTACCCCTTCCTCTTCGGATTCATCGACAACCTGGGCTACGAGGGTTGGATAGGCTGCGAGTACAAACCCGCAACCACCACCGATGAAGGCATGGGTTGGGTCAAACCCTATCTCGCTTGATCGCAAAACAGACAACAACTCGCCGCCAAGGCGAACATTGAAATCAGCAAGGAGTTTTCATCATGAGCAAAGTCGGTTTCATCGGTTTGGGAATCATGGGCGCCCCGATGGCGGGACACCTTATCAATGGCGGTCATGAGCTCTACGCCTATACCCATAGAAGTGTTCCAGATGAGCTGACGAAGCTGGGAGCCATCGAATGCGGCAATTCGAGGGAGGTGGCGGAAAAGGCGGACACCATCTTCATCATGGTTCCCGACACACCCCATGTCCAGGAGGTACTGTTTGACGACGATGGCGTTGCAAAGGGATTGTCAGCCGGAAAAACCGTGGTGGACATGAGTTCGATCTCCCCCATCGAAACCAAGCAGTTCGCCGCCAGGATCAACGATCTCGGCTGCGCCTATCTGGACGCCCCCGTGTCAGGGGGCGAGGTAGGGGCAAAGGCAGGCACCCTTACCATCATGGTGGGCGGCACCCAGGAGGATTTCGACCGCACCCTGCCCCTGTTCGAACTCATGGGTAAGAACATCACCCTGGTGGGCGGAAACGGCGATGGCCAGACCTGCAAGGTCGCCAACCAGATCATCGTTGCGCTCAACATCGAGGCCGTCTCCGAGGCCCTGCTCTTTGCCTCAAAGGCCGGTGCCGATCCCGCCAAGGTACGCGAGGCGCTGATGGGGGGATTCGCCTCCTCCAAGATACTCGAGGTCCATGGAGAACGCATGGTGAAACGCACCTTCGACCCCGGCTTCCGTATCGCACTGCATCAAAAGGATCTCAACCTGGCCCTCTCGGGCGCCCGCGCCCTTGGCCTCAGTCTGCCCAATACCGCCACCGCCCAGGAGCTGTTCAATGCCTGCGCCGCCCACGGTGGCTCGGCTTGGGACCACTCGGCCATGTGCAGGGCGCTGGAGACGATGGCCGACCACAACATCGCCGGAGAGTGACAGGGCCTGATCCCAATGGACTCCCATCGAGACATCCTGCTCGATCTCTTCAAGGCATCGGTGGAAGCCGCCCTGCCGGCAACCTGCCTGCCACAGCATCTGCCCCAACCACCCAAGGGGCGCACCCTGGTGGTAGGCGCCGGCAAGGCGGCGGCATCCATGGCCAAGGCCGTTGAGGAACACTGGAGCGGCCCCCTGTCCGGGCTGGTCATCACCCGCTATGACCATGGCGTGCCCCTGGAGCGGATAGAACTGGTTGAAGCCGCCCACCCGGTGCCGGACGACGCCGGACGTCAGGCCGCCAGACGCATCCTGGAGATGGCGCAGGCGCTTGGCCCCGAGGACTTGATGCTCTGCCTGATCTCGGGTGGAGGCTCGGCCCTGCTCGCCCTGCCCGCGGATGGCGTCACCCTCGAGGACAAACAGCAGATCAACAAGTCGCTGCTGCGCTCCGGCGCCACCATCAGCGAGATGAACTGCGTGCGCAAGCATCTATCGGCAATCAAGGGCGGTCGGCTGGCCGCGGCGGCATCGCCGGCGCAAGTGGTGACCCTGCTGATCTCCGACGTCCCCGGCGACGATCCCTCCGTGATCGCATCCGGCCCCACCGTCGCCGATCCCACTACCTTTGCGGATGCCTTATCCATTGTAAGAAAATACGGCATCGAGGAACCCAAGGCGGCGCTGCAACATCTTGAACGTGGCGCGGAAGAGACGCCAAAACCCGGCGATGAACGACTTGAACGGACTGAGACGGTGATGCTGGCCACCGCGCAGGACGCCTTGGAGGCGGCCGCCGCCAAGGCGCAGTCCCTGGGATACAGGCCGTTGATACTGGGCAACAGCATCGAAGGCGAATCCCGGGACGTGGCCTCCGTCCACGCCGCCATCGCCCTGCAGATCGCGACCCATGGCCAACCCGCCGAGGCACCCTGCGTCCTGCTCTCCGGTGGCGAGACCACGGTAACGGTGAAGGGCTCGGGTCGCGGAGGCAGGGATGCCGAGTTTCTGCTTGCCCTCGCGGTGGCCCTCGAGAGCCATCCGCGTATTCACGCCATCGCCTGCGATACCGACGGCATCGACGGAACCGAGGACAACGCGGGCGCCCTGCTCGATCCGGGTTCCCTTGGCCGCGCTGAAGCGCTTGGCCTCAAGGCCGTAGAGCTGCTCAACGACAACAATGGTTACCACTTCTTCTCAACCTTGGACGACCTGGTCGTTACCGGGCCGACACGGACCAATGTCAACGATTTCCGGGCAATACTCATCGATGATTAAAACCATCTATTTATTGACTGTGGCAGCAGCGATGAATACCTCGTCTATCAACTCAATATCGACAGCCCGATCACGGCCTGCCGGGCAAACGATTTCCCGCTGAATCTAGATATGCGGCACGATTACGATCACAGCAACCACTTCATTTCCAGCTTTATCGGCGAACACCCTGCCGATCATGCCGAGGCGGTGAGGAACCTGCATGGACAAATAGCGGGATCGGAAATAGCATTCTTCGAAGGTGGTCATCGCTTTCTTGAGCAGGATCCCGATGCCTTTCTGTTTATCGCGCAAACACTCGAACGTTACTGTAAGGAAGGATAAGCCATGGTGCGGAAAACGAATAAGCTTGAACTAAAAATATCGCAAATCTGGTTTATCCCAATTTGTCTCTCTCTGCTTGCCGGGTGTGGTGAGCAGCCAGCGCAAGACCGGGCAGTCCCGGAGATGCCGCGTTTTGCCGAAGAACAGCTTGCAAAGGGACGCGGCATCTGGATGGGTACCTGTCGTAACTGCCACCTCCTGGGCATATCCGGCGCACCAGCCGTCACCGATAGTAGCGCTTGGGCAACACGGATCGAAAAAGGAAAACCCGCCCTCTATCGGAGCGCCCTGAACGGCATCAAGGGGGACGACGACAAGTACCGCATGCCTCCGCGAGGCGGTAATGACCGCCTCAAGGACGAAGAGGTTCGCCAGGCCGTGGACTATATGATCGCTTCAGTTGAAAGCCTAAGCGATTCGAATTGAACTCCGCATCTGAAATCCAGGAGTTTATTACCCCTGACTCCATAACACTATGAACGGTACAACATAATGGGACTAGCCAGGGTTAACTTGTAATTGTTTTGGCGGAGGCAGAAAGCTGTCAGCATTAAACGCCTGTTTCTTGGCAAATCACCTATTATTGGATCAACACCCTCGGCACACAGACAATGAGACCTTAGTCATGAGACAATGCATTGTTGCCGTATTGCTGTTGAACCTGGTTACAGGGCCGCTGCATGCCGAAATCTCGGCAACCTTTGTCCTTGCCAGCAGGCCTGTCCTGTCAAACCCGCATGACCTCAAGCTGACTCCCGATGGCCGTTATCTATTCGTCTCCGACGTCGGCAACGACCGCATCGCGATCCTCGATCCGGAAACCCTCGAACTGATCGAAACATTCGGAGAGGACCATCAATCCGGCACGCACGACATCGACTTCGACGCCTCGGGCCGGGCCTATGTCGCCGATACCCACAACAACCGGGTTGTCGTCTACTCGATAAGCGGCACCAACGCCAGCCGGATCGCTGAACTGACAACCGGCATCCGGGGTCCCGAAGGGGTGCTTGCCCACCCCAATGGCCGCATCTATGTGGCCGGGGCCTGGTCGAACAACTTGATCGTATTCGAACACGGCGTCGCGGTCGATGAACTTCGCGGTCTCTCTGCGCCCCACGATATCGAACTTGCAGCCAATGGCTCGGATATCTGGCTGGCCGACGCGGGCAACGACCGTATCCTGTTGCTATCCGAAGGGCTTGCGCTGAAGGCTGAGCTGGACCGCGAATCCTACGACTTCAATGGCGTACGCTACATGGATCTGCTCGATGACGGTAGCCTGGTCGCGGCGGACAAGAACAACCACCAGATCAAGTTCATCGCGGCCGACGGCAGACTAGTCCTGGTGCTCGGCGACGGCAGACCCGGGCGTGGCCCCGGCAAGTTCAGAACCCCGGAAGGCGTGGAGCTACGCGGCAGCGATCTATGGTTGTCGGATTCCGGCAACGACCGCGTCCTCCGTTACCGTTTGATACTGTCACCCTGATCGGGTCTACCGAGTTCAAGCATGCGGCGCCAGCGCCGGGGCGGAATGCGTGCAATCACACCGAAACCGCCCTTGCCGTCGGCGCGAAACACCACCCCCTCGCCCTCTTCCGGATAGACCGGTGTCGCCTCTCGTGCAACATTACCGTGGCCAATGACGATCCGATTGGCGCCTGCCGCAGGTAGCGTCGCCAGCAAACGCCTCGCACGGGCGATAATTTTGTCGCGCCCGCCAAAATAACCGGCACTCCGCAGGTTCATGACATCACTACTCTGGATTACCGGACCGACATCGAACAGCTTGGCCGTTTCCATGGTCCGGCAATAGGGACTCGCCAATACCTCACCCACCGGAATACCCAGGCTACGGATCGCCTCTCCGATACGCCTGGCATCGGCACGACCGCTGTCTGAAAGTTGGCGCATTTTGGCATCGTTACAACTCAACCAATCACCGGCTTTGCTGACTCGATCCTGCTCCGACCAGTCTGTCGCTACGTGGCGAAAATAGAGGGTATAACCACCATTGCGTAACTGCGCCACCAACTCGGCATCATCGGCTGCAACCCCCGATTGCGGACCAAGAGTGAATGCAAATAACAAAAAACAGAGAAATCTTTTAGCTTGCCTCGCTATGGCAGGCGCCTGCTGAACGCCACAGTCAAGGACGTAGGCAACTGCAAGTCGGAAGCTTTGAATATTGTGAGCCATGTTCGTCTCATGCTCGCCGCGAACACCCCGTTTGCCTGCAGCAAGCACGCCCGATATCTGTGATAGGTTTCGAGTATAGCCCAGGAAAACAGACTTAATACCGGTTTGAAAAATGGATTCGCCAGTGGCCGGGGTTCAATCATGCCGCGCCTGACTGACGACGCGCGTAGCCCCGAACCGACCATTGCCCGAACTGATCGCTTGTATAGGCTTAACCGTAACAGTCCCCCAAGGTTTCCGATCGCGAGATATCGACAATATCCGGCATCGATATAGCAACGTCCCGACTCTCTTTTGCAGGAGAAATCAGCTTCAACAACACCTCGCGGGTATCGGCATCGGGAACGGCCTCCTCGAGTTCCATCATGCTCAG
This sequence comes from gamma proteobacterium symbiont of Ctena orbiculata, assembly GCA_003094535.1. Lineage (GTDB taxonomy): Bacteria > Pseudomonadota > Gammaproteobacteria > Chromatiales > Chromatiaceae > Thiodiazotropha. Next base: position 16,953 of record NATV01000139.1, read on the forward strand.
CTCCACCAACTCGCCTCTTCTAATTCTTGCCGCAACTTTTCTGTTTTTCGGATTGACAAATTCGACATTCTCAAGGCGTTCGATACAGGCTTTCAGAAATGCCAGATTCATTTCAGGGGCCATCTCCCGTGTAGACGGATATACACTGCTTACGGAATCCGCATTGATATTGATCTTCTTGTAACGATCGATGTCGATCATGCATTTCACGCAGAGAATGCAGAGTGAGCCATTTTCTCCGTAGGCCACCGTTCTTGGACGCTCACCAAAGTCGACGCTGTTGTCGAGGAATTCGTAGTGGATATCCTTATCCTGATCGAGGGCCCAGGTAAAGAAGATCTGCGAAATCCCGGTAAAGGCCTCCACGTTGTGATCGAGCAGGTCATCCACCGCCTTGTAACGCCCAACCTGCTCACCCCGTTCCCAGGCACGCTCCACGGTATCGTGGGGCGGTGTAATCATGAAAAACATAAACACCTTTGAGCCGAAGCGCGTGAGCAGGTTGCTCCCCTTCTTGGTCGATCTTTCCGCAAAGCTGTCAAAACGGAAACGATCTATAAGCAGGTGAGATACACCGACGCGTTTTGCCTTTCTCGCCATGTAGGCATCGAGCTTCTTGTCGACGATCTTGAGTTCATGCCCGGTGCAGACAGCGGCGTACTTGTACAACTCACCCATGGAGTCGTAATCCAGCAGGTATTTACGCCAGATATCAGGGCTTATCAGGGCAAACTCCTCCCAGCGAAAACCGAGCCTGTTGGCAAGCTGATGCTGCAGCGGCCTGAGGGTGCTCTTTCCCGACGCCGACGCCCCCTTGACGTTCATGATCACCGGATGTTCCTGAATCGGCAGTGTCGAATAACCCGCGGCGGCCGCCCCGGTTTCGATCATGGGCTCGATCAGATTACCGATCTGCCTGCTGCCGTATGCGTTACAGACCTCCCCGACCACAAGCTTGACCAGCAGATCCTTTTCACCACGGATCCTGCCATGTCGAATCATGATTGCATTGGTTATACGATAGAGGCTCTGCAGAATCGCACGGCGCAGGGGATTATCTTTCTGCCGCGACGCCTCCTCCTTCCATGCCGTGATAATCTGCAGTTCGCGGACCTCCCCGGGGAGCGTTGGGGGTGTCTGATGCTGACGCCTGAAGAGTTTATTCAACCACCCTTTCGGCTCAACCGATTCCTGGTCTTGAGCAAACAGCGAAGCCTCCAGCTCCTCTTCCACCGCTGCCTCTATCTCGCGCCTCAATTCATCATAGAGGTTGTTTATCTGCTGCAGATTGGGGCTGACGTAGCGTTCGAACAACAACCGCGCCATGCTGCGAAAATTGACCCCCAGGTCTTCATACCGAATTCCATCGGAAACCGAGAGATTCGCCGATATCCTAATCAGCAACTCGTGCACTGCCAGGCGTTGCGGGCGAAAGGTTGCAATACACTCCCAGGGGAAGCCGGTAAACCCGCTAATCTCCTCCAGCTCTGATACCGATTGAAATACATTCTCCGCACGGGCGATGGTCATGAAGGGTTTAACACCTTCTGGCATGGGACTCAAGATACCCGGATTCCATGGACCGTATTTCACTTCACCCGAACTCACCTTTCGCTACCCTTACACCCTGATGAGAGACAGTGGCGAGCCATTCACTCGACCCAGGTCACATGCTTGTTTACATGTTCGGAGAGGTGATTCGTGTGCTCGCGTACCAGTTTTTCCGCCAACACCTCATCCCGTTTCTCCAGCGCCTCGATGATGTGCACATGTTCCACTACCGAGTCAGCGATTTGCCCGCGTTCCTTGACCGAATGGGAGCGGATGGCGCGCATATGAAGGAAGAGTCCGTCGGCAATATCCTGGAGGAGCTCGCACTTGCTGAGACGAATAATCGACTGGTGAAAACGGATGTTCCTCTCCGAATACTCGTCGATAGCGGCCAGGGCCGAGTTTGGATCGTCCAGGCTGACAAAGGTCTCCCTCAATCCCGAAATCTCCTTATCGCTGGCATTTGCAGTCGCCAGCCGCGCAGCCAGGCTCTCCAAGGCCCCCCATACGCAGATCATCTCCAGGATCTCTCGCTTGGTCTTGCGCACGACAAAGGCGCCACGGCGAGGAATCATCCGTATCAGGCCCTCTTTCTCCAGCAGCATCAGCGCTTCGCGAATCGGGGTTCGGCTCACCCCAAGCTCATCCGCCAGTCGGCGCTCATCGAGCTTGGTATCGGTCTCGGCGGCATAGATATCCATCGATGTGATTGCCGCTTTCAGCTGATCATATACTTTACTTTTCAGTATGTTATTCGAGTCGATTGGTTTCAGTCGTAGTTCTTTTGTGGGCATTCCTGAATCCTGGGTCTCTGATCTATCTGTATACAATACACACCACAAGTATAGGAATCGAGGATATCCTTCGGTTAAAATTTCACCCATGGTCCGATCTAATCCGACCCTCACCAGCAAACACACACCAGCCCCTTACAAACCCTCTCGACCCGCCTGTCTCTGTTCCGAACCAGGCATTCGATGGACGGCCGAGTTGGCCGGTACATCGGTAAAAAGCCGTTCGCAGAATCTATACCGATGCTTTTGAAGGCGATTTAGGTAAGTTCCAGAGCTGACTCACAACCGATGTGACGGCGGCTTGGTCCCTATATAGCGTATGTCGTGGCTCCATACCCACAAAGCGGGTCAAGCTCTGTTTCTCTGGGTTTAGAGATTGAACAAATCTGATTTCGCAACCTGGGTGATCGTATTGATAGCCGGATGTTTGATGTGCCGTTCGGGAGAGATCACATAGAAACTTTCTGTAATTTCATCTGAACGCCCCACTACCTCTACGCGATACTTGTCTATCACATCCTGCTCCACGGCGGTTGGAGAGGTAAAAACTCCCGTACCACGCTCACCGAAGGTCTTCATCAAGGCCCTGTCCTCGAATTCCGCAACCACTACCGGTTCGATCTGCTGTCGCTGAAACCAGATTTCGAGATTACGTCTCAAGCTGCTTCCGCTGCTAGGCATCAATATGTTTTGTCCATCCAGACTCAAAGGAAAACCGGAACGCAGGCTTTGGGCTTTTTCAGATGCAGCGAAAAAGGTAATCCCGCTTTCGCCCAAGGCATGATTGTATGCACGAATATTTAAAGTGGGATTGATTGGGCTGTCCGCCAGTACCATGTCGAGTTTATGTACCGAGAGATCCGCCAACAGATCGACCAATGGTGCTTCATGGCAGATCAGCTTCACTGGATCCTGCATATGCAGGACGGGTTCGAGTACGCGATAGGCGAGCAGTTTCGGCACTACCATCGCCACACCCACCTTAAGCGTTATAACAGAACCTTGAGTACGACCGGATATCACATCCTGCAGTTCAATGCCAAGGCGAAACATCTCATCCGCATAGGAGAAGACCAGTCGTCCGGTTTCGGTCAATACCAGACGTCTCCCCTCTTTGCGAAAGAGCTCGCTACCGATCTGGGATTCCAACTCTCTCAACTGACCACTGATAGTCTGCGGTGTAATAAACAGCGCCTCCGCAGCCTGCACAATCGTGCCATGACTGGCAACCGCCCAGAAATAGCGCAAGTGTTTGAGATTCAGCTTGAGATTCTGCATATCTCCTCCAGGTCAGGCAGACAAGGCGTTATGCCATCAAGTTCCGAGTCGTCTCTGAATGAGCTTGGCCAAACAGGCTGGCGATGAAAAAGTATTGTCAACGACTTGGACTATCAATTCATGACCTCCGAGTTAACTTGACCTTGTGCGCCAGTGCAACTCATTGTACCGGTGAAACGAAACTCGGTGGTTTCACCGCCAGTATCGATGCCCGGGTGTTCTGCAGCACCTCCTCAGCCGTGTTGCCAATGAAGAGCCCCGGAATGCCGCTTCTTCCCACAGTACCCATCACGATTAGGTCCGCATTCAGACGATCTGATATCTGGTGAATGACGGTCGAGGGCTCACCCTTGACCAGATGCACCGTATCGTCACCTGCCGACAGGGCATAGTTCTGCAGCAGTTCCTGCAGAGGCTCCCAGTGTTGATACTTGGTCTGGTTCATGAGCAGATCGTATTCGGTCTGCGAGAGGCGAAAGCGGCCGTCGCGCAACAACGACTCGCCGTGGACTGTCCAGGCATGTACCACGTCAACCTTTGCCGACTCTCTGCGCCCCAGGGATGTGGCCAGGTCCATGACCAGTTCAGCACAATTGTCGTTTGCCGGAGCCATGGGGTCCACTGCGGCCAATACCTGTTCATATTGAGCCGCCGCGCCCGGCCTGTCCACCCAGACCGGACAGGGACATTTACGCAGCAGATGCAGATCCGTGCTCCCGAACAGCCGATCGGAGAGTCCGTCGCAGCAACGCGCCGACTTGATAACCAGGTCGTAACCGTGGGTGGCAACCGCTTGAATCACCTCGATGAACGGTGTGCCCACGAGCACCTTGGCGTAAGTCAGGCTGTCTGTTGACTTGAATGAATCAGCAAGCGCTTCCAACTGCTCCAGCCGCTGCTGTTTCAGCCTCTCCACCAGATCGAAATCGAAACGGTCTGTGACCTCCCGGGGTATGTCGATGGGCTGAATCACATCCAGCATGGTCAACCGGGCCTGATTGTTTTTAGCCAACAGAAAGGCGCGTTCGAGGGCATGGTCAGGTTCATGGGTGTCTTCGGCAAAGTAGACGATGTTTTTGAAGCGTTTCATTTCATCCCTCCTAAATGAATAGACTCAGACTCAGGGTCCCCAACAGCGCGAGCATCAGCAACAACCACCAGACGGCCGGATCCCGCAGGGCCAGACTGGCGTTGCTGGCGGGATCAAACCTCAGGGGTTGTGCTGCCTGTTTCAGCGGGAGCCAGATTTGTCGCAAAGTACTGCTCGCATCAGGCATATCGGCATGAATCTGCACAGCGCCGAGGTTAAGATGCTGTCCTTTATGCCTCATCGCGAGGCGCAGTGAATCCAGCCATCGGCGGCAAACAAGTCCGAGGAAGAACAGGGCGGTACCCGCAACCAGCGGCAGCAGGGTCTTCCACTCGAAGATGAATGCCTGCCATGAAAAGGGAGTCCAGACAGCCACCGGCAGCAGCAACAGCCAGCCTGGCGCAGGGATGGGATCCTGCTGCACTGAGATAACCCTCCCCTTCAACAGCCAGAGGAAACGTCCCATCAACGCCACCCCTGCAATACCGGAAAGCAGGAGCAAACCAGCGAGTTGGCCACCCAGGGCGGTCGAGAGCGCTGACTTGGCCGCCCCTCCGCCGGTCAGGGGAAACGCGGCAAGGGAGAGGGCCAACAGAAGCAGGGCCGGCAGCAGCCAGAAGCCTGGGTGGTTACGCTGCCAGAGCGCCAGTCCCATAAAAAGCATCGGTTTCACCAGCAAATGGTGCAGCGCCAGCAACACAATCACCGGCAGCAGTCCACCGGCCAGCTGGGGATGGTTCAGGCTGAAGCCGATGAGGGCACTGAAGAGTCCCATTTTCGCTATGCTCGAGTACGCCAGTACGGCACGGGGCTGACGTTGCACCACACCGATCAGCATACCCAGGACGACACCTGCCACGCCCAACAGCAGCAAACCATTGCCCCATGCCGGTTCCAGCGGCGTACCGAAGGGTAGAAAACGCAGCCATCCCAGCAGTCCCGCCTTCATCATCGGACCGCTGAGGACTGCCACCCCGTACATCGGCGCCAGGGTATAGGCCCGCGGCAACCAGAGGTGCAGACCGGGCAGTGCGACCTTGATACCGAATCCCAGCAGCAAGAGGGCCAGGGCGATTGCCGGCATGGGCTCGGCCGTCAGATCTTCAAACAGCAGTGAACCTCCGCTCACCATCAGGAACAGCAAGGCAGCAAACAGCGCCAACTCGCCCACCAGGGTGAAGACCAGATAGACCCGGGCGGCCCGGCGCGCCCTTTGGGATCGGCCCCACACCAATCCATAAGCGCTCAAGCCCATCAAGGCAAAGCCCACATAAAAGGTCAACATGTCGGCGGCGAGAATCAACAGCCCGTTACCCGCCAGGGCGAGCAGGAATGTCTGCTTGATATAACCGGTTGCTCCGGGCGCCAGATCCCTGCTCGGTATAAACAGCGCCGCCAGCATCCAGATCAAGGCACCGAACAGGAGAAAGAGACGCCCTGTGCTATCCAACGCAAAATGCATACCCAACAACACCCAGGGAATAGTGATGCCGCTCCCCTCCTCCGCCAGCAGCCCGATGAAGAGGGCTGGCAGCGCCGCAGAAAACAGCCACCAACGGCGCTCCAGGCGATGGGCGAAGAGTGCCATCAGGATCGGTACCAGGGGCGGTAACAGCAGTATCAGTCCGTTCATTGCCTGTACTCCCTGCCGGCGATCAGCTCGGCCCACTCCAGGGGACTGTACGGGGCCGCCGCAAACAGCCCGATCAGCAACGCCAGGGCCGCGGTCGTCACCGGCGGCCAGAGCAGCGGATCAGGTAACTCTCTGGCACAGCCAGCGGTCTTATCCGCCGGCCAGGGGGTGGCCGGGGATTTGAACCATGCCCGATAGAGGATGGGCAGGAAGTAGGCGGCATTGAGCAGGCTGCTGGCGATCAGCACCGGCAGCACCCAGACCGCGGCACCGGCCTCCACCGCCCCCAGCCCCAGGTACCACTTGGAGATGAATCCCGCCACGGGGGGGATGCCGATCATACCCAGCGCACCGATGCTGAAGGCGAGGCTGGTACCGGGCATCCGGCGACCCACGCCATCCATCTCGCTGACACGGTGAATACCAAGGGCTTCCGCATAGTTGCCGGCGGCGAAAAACAGGGTGATCTTCATCACCCCCTGATGTACCAGGTGGACCAGGCCGCCAATGGTGGCCAGTGGACCCAGGATGGCTGCACCGAGCACAATGTAGGAGACTTGGCTCACCGTCGAATAGGCCAGGCGCTTTTTCAAATGATCCTGGGACAGCGCCTTGACCGAACCATAGATGATGGTGATCGCCGCCACCGCCCCAAGCAGTGACAACACCCCCAGTTCGGCCGCGAACTCGACCCCGTAGACGTCATAGATCACCCGCACGATGCCGAAGGCCCCCGCCTTGACCACCGCCACCGCGTGCAGCAGGGCGCTCACCGGCGCCGGCGCCACCATCGCCTGGGGCAGCCAGCCATGCAGGGGCACCAGGGCCGCCTTCACCCCCAGCCCCAGGATCAGCAGCAGGAAGATCCAGCGCAGCAGATCCCGGTCCAGCTCTGCAAATTGGTCGAGGACGCCGCCCTGAACGAACTCCACACCCCCGGTCAGGGTATGCAGCCAAACCGCACCGATCATCAACAGCAAGCCGCCGAATAGGGTATAGCGCAGATAGATACGCGCTCCGCGCAGGGCCTCCGGCGACCCCTTATGGGCAATCAGCGGATAGGTGGCCAGGGTCAGCAATTCATAGAAGACCACGAAGGTGAACAGGTTGCCCGCCAGCGCCAGTCCCACCGTGGCCGTCACACAGAGGCTGAAGAAACCGAAGAAGCGGCTGCGGTGGGGCGTCTGCTCCAGATAGCCGATAGCGTAGATGGTGGTAACCAACCACAGCAGGGTGGAGAGGGAGACGAAAAGCACCGACAGCGCATCCGCGTGCAATACGAATTCAAGACCCGGCGCCAGGAACCAGCGTGTCTCGAAGACCTGCTCGTGAAACACCCCCCAGATGAGCACGCCCACCAACAGCAGCTTGACCAGGGCACCGAGCAGATTGAGCAGGGTTCTCAACCGGTGGCGCTCCTCCGGCTGAAAGAAGATCAACACCCCGGGGATGAAGGAGCTGAGCAGAATTCCCACCGGCAACCAGACCGACATCGTCATCATGCCCCCCCGCCCGCATAGGCGCTGATTGGAACCAACTCCCATACCGCCGAGGCCCAGAAGCCCAGCAGCAGGGTTGCGATGAGCGCCAGCAGCACCGCCGGTATCTCCTCCCGACCCACCGAGAGCGAAGGACCGACCCCCTCACCGGGGGCAAAGGCATGCCCCAGCAAGCGAAAGATATAGGCGCCCGCCAGTAGCGTGCCGACGGCTATCACCGGCAGCCAAACCCATTGGCCGGTGACAAACAGGGTTGAGAGCATCTGCCACTTTGCGAGGAAGCTGCCGCTGGGTGGCAGGCCGATCAGCGCCACACCGGCCAGGGCGATGGTAAAAGCGGTGACCGGCAGGGACCGCGCGGTGCCGCCCAGTTCAGCAATGCGGTCGTGGCCTGCCCGCTGCATGATGATCCCGGCCGCTAGGAAAAAGGCGCTCTTGGCAAAGCCGTGGGTCAGAGCCAACAGCACCAGTGCGCCCAGGGCCAGCTCTCTCCCCGCTCCTTCCGGCAAGGCCGCCAACAGGGGCATAAACATGAACAGATAACCCAGCTGTGCGACCGTGGAGTAGGCAGCCATCAGCTTCAGCCGCTCAGCCTGCAGGGCGGCCCAGGAACCCCAGACCACCGCGATCGCGCCCAGCACTCCGACGATCACCGCCGCCGCCTGGGTCACCACCCCGTCGAACAACTCCAGCCAGAGCCGCAAGATCAGATAGAGCGCCGCCTTCACCACCAGTGCGGAGAGCACGGCACTCACCGGCGCCGGGGCGTTGGCGTGGGCGGGGGGCAGCCAGAAATGGAGCGGAAACAGGGCCGACTTGATCAGCAGTCCACCGGTCATCAGGCTGAGAGCCACCCAAGCGGTTGGACCCGCCACGATGGCATCACCCAAGGCGGCCATGTCGAGCGTGCCGTAGCCGGCATAGATCAGCGCAACACCGATCAGAAAGGTCAGGGAGCCGAGCAGTCCCAGTACCAGATAGCGCAGCGCCGCCTGCAAAGACTCCCGGCTGCCGCCCAGACAGGCCAGTACCACCGCCGTCAGACCCAGCAGCTCCAGGGTGACATAGAGATTGAACAGGTCTCCGGAGAGAAACAGGGCATGCAGGGCCGTGATCAGCAGCAGCCAGAGCACCCAGAACTCCCCCCGTCGTTCGGCATGTGCGAAGTAGACACTGGCGTAGACTGCCACCGCCATGGTCACCAGGGCGGACATCAACAGCATCAGCACACTCAGACCGTCAGCGCGCAGGGCAATGCCCAGCCCCGGCGCCCAGCCACCCAGCGCCAGCTCCAGCGGTCCGGAAGCTGCCACCTGCCAACTGACCAATAGTACAGCCAGTAGCGGCAGTCCGGTACCTGCGACACCGATCCAGTTGGATCTACGGGGCCACAACAGTGCCAGCAGCGCAGTGAGCAGTGGCAGGGCGACCGGCCAAATCAGCAGGTTATTCATTGTCCATCTCCCGCAAGCGACGGTTGAGTGCCAGCGCCAATGCGGTTGCACTGACGGCCACCACCAATCCTGTCAGCACCAGCGCATGGGGAACCGGATCCGTGGGCAGCGAATCACCCCGGTAGGCGAGGGAGACAAAGATCAGGAACACCCCGGCGCCACTTACGTTCAACGCCAGAAGCCTGGGCAAAACTGTGTCACGCAACAGGGCAGCTCTCACCCCCAGCATGAAAAGAACCGCACCGGTCAGTGCGTAAAGCAGGACCTGAGTCATCGTGAGACCTCCCGGTTGTTATCATAATCAGCCACAGACAACCAACCGTCCGGCCTGCCACCCCGGTATGCCAACACCAGGGCCGCGGCAATCGATGCTGTGGCGGCGCTCTCTATCACCAGGATCAGACTGCCGGACCAGGCCTCGGGGTATTGGAGGAACAGCCCGCCATTGATTGTCACCCCGAGACCAACCAACAAAAACAGGCCTATTCCGGCCACCAGTGACCAACGCAGCAGCATGCCATCAAGCAGTCCCGCTGCATCATTTCCCGCCAGTCGGAGCACAATACCGGCTGCCGCCAGGGTTGCCCCCGCCTGGAAGGCTCCCCCCGGTGCGTGAGCCCCAACCCAGAGCAGATAACCGGCAGTCACTATCAACAAGGGGACCAGCCAGTGAACCAGGCCGCAGAAGACGGGACCTGCCTGTCGGTAACCCCTACGCTCCCGCCCGACCACCAGGACCCCAAGCACGGCAGTCAATACCACAACCAGTTCAAGCAGGGTGTCGTAAGCCCGGTAGTTAAGCAGCACCGCGGTGACCGGGTTGGACACCCCGCTGTGTTCCAGCATGCTGTTGGCAAGCTGCGCCAACCTCTCCGCTGGCTCTGCATACATGGTGAGCCAGAGTACCCAACCGATCAGGCAGGCCATGATCAGCGCGAACAGATCGACCATCCAGCGGCTGACCTGTGAAACCCTTCCAGCAGTCTCTTTGCCACCGGCCTCATCCCTCAAGGCAACCAGTAATAAGGCGCCGGACAGACCGGCACCTATGGCCGCCTCGGCCAAGGCCAGATCGGGGGCATGCAGTCTCGCCCAGACAATCGCCAGCAACAGGCCAAAGGCAATAAACAGAACCACCCCCCGTCTCAGATCATCACTGGAGAGAGCCGCCCAGGCCAAGCCGATCAGCATCGCCGCCAATACCAGATCAGGAAGCATTGTCAGGCTTTGACTCATCATTGACGACGCCTCCTGAGGGCATATTGGGAGATCAGATGGGCTGAAGCGGCACTGCCCAGCAAAACCAGAAGCCAAATCAGCAGCAGCTTTAACGCCGCCAGCGGAGAACCGTGGAGCAATGCAACCCCCACAATCACCAGGCCCAGGCCCAGATTGTCCGCTTTGGTCAGGGCATGCAGACGGGAGTGCAGATCAGGGAGTCGTAACAGCCCGATGGCACCGAAGAAAAAGAAAGCGATGCCGCTGAAGACCAGGATCAACGCCAACAGATCAATCATCACTACTCTCCCGCCGGGTCACCGCGGCGGCGGTAACAGCCGCCAGCAGCACCAGCACCAGCCCCACATCGAGCAATGCGGCCAGCCGCATCGAGACAGAAAGCAGTAACAGAATCGCCAACCCACCCGTACCAAGCAGCAGAATCGATAGCAGCCGGTCTTCCAGGCTCGGTCCCTTCAGCGCTCTGATCATTCCCAACACCAGGCTCAGCAGCAACAACAGCAGGGCGATTGCCAACCCGAAATCCATGAACGGTATCTGCGGGCTCATAGACGTTCTCCATAAACCGCGGACACCATCCGCTCCAGGCGTTCCAGTTCACGGTCGAGATCGTCGCCCCGATCCAGCGCATGGATGCGCAGGCAATCCCCATCCAGGTCTGCAGCCAGGGTTCCTGGCAACAGACTGAGACTGTTGAGGAACAGCCGCCTTGCCGATGGCCGAGTCAGCTGCATCCGGTAATCGAGAAACCCTGGGGCAATACGCATCCTCGGATGCATCACACGGGAGGCCACATCAATACCGCCAAGCACCGACTCCCAGACAAAGTAGGGCAGGAATCTCAGCAGCCCCACGAGATGGTATCGCTCTCCGGCCGAACCGCGCAGTTGCAGCATGCTCCAGGCGGCCAAGACCGACACCGGCAATCCGACCAGCCAGGAGTGCCAGTCATACCCGGCGAGTAGAAACCAGATCAGCGCAAACATTCCCAGCGCTGAGAGCACATTGAAGGAATTTCCAGTAGCCGGCCTCCTGGCGATGG
>NATV01000140.1 GCA_003094535.1 gamma proteobacterium symbiont of Ctena orbiculata
GATGCTCAAATTGAGCATGTAATGAGCCGCCTCAACAATAGACCAAGAGCTACAAGAGGCAACAGGTCACCGAATGAACTATTTATGGGGCAGCGAGAAGATTTGCTCGTTGCGTAATTGAATTGCAGTTATTACTTGAAACCGCGCGGTATTGATTGTGCCATTCATTAATTATTCTTGATATTACATATACTTATTACTGTTTTTTAATGTATTTTATTACTTATAAAAAATGTCTGTGTAAACTATTCCGACAAATATGCACTTAATTCCTATACCTATATGGGTGAAATGCCCCATATTCCTCTTCCCTGTCGGAAATATTTACATTATTTAACTCGTGCAATGATAAATATGCTTGAAATTTTCGGAATATATTACATTCGAATGACAATTCTTCGGCGGTGGCGAGGCGGGGCAGCTATGCCAAAAGATCGGTAACCCGCTTAAGGTCATCCAGTGTGTCGACACCATGGCCCGGTACAATTGTCGCCTCGCTGACATGGATCTTGTCGCCGTGCCACAACACCCTGAGTTGCTCAAGAGACTCCGCGCGCTCTATCGGCGCTCGCTGCAGGGTGACAAATCGGGAGAGATATCCGGACCGATAGGCATACAAGCCAATATGGCGGGCGAAGGCGGTATCAGCAGGTAACGGCGTATCACCGTTGAGAAACTCATCCCGATGCCAAGGCACCGGTGCGCGGCTGAAATAGAGTGCATATCCCGCTTCATCGGTAACCACCTTGACCACATGAGGGTCAAAGAGCATGCTGCGTACGGTGATGGCCGTTGAGAGTGTGGTCACAGCCGCCGGCTTATGGCTGTCCATATCCCGTGCCACCTGGAGGAGCAGCTGAGGCGGCATACAGGGTTCATCACCCTGCAGATTGACGATGATTTCGTCATCCGCCCAGCCGCGGCTAGAGACGACCTCGGCGATACGATCTGAACCACTGCGATGCGCTTCCGACGTCATACAGACATCCGCGGAGAATCCTCGACAGGCGTCCGCGATCTGTTGATTGTCGGTAGCAATTACAACTTCGCTGGCGCCACTCTCCACCGCACGATCGAAAACATGCTGGATCATCGGCTTCCCCGCCAACTCCAGTAAGGGTTTTCCTGGAAGTCGGACCGAGGCGTAGCGTGCGGGAATGACGACCTTGAACCGCATCAACTGCCGGCTTCGCTGGAGATTTCTTCGTCCGCCGCCAGTTTTCTCGCCTCCTCCTCCAGCATTACCGGTATATCATCCCGGATCGGAAAGGCGATCCGATCGATGGGACAGATAAGCTCGGCAGCTTTCTTGTTATAGGTAAGCTTCCCCTTGCAAAGCGGGCAAACCAGGATATCAAGCAGTCTTCTGTCCATCTCTGAACCTTTTCGTCAGTGCTACCAGGGCATTTTCAAAACCGGGATCCACCTCAGCCGTTGTCGGTACGTACCAATGGCCGGGATGAGCGAATAGTTCGCACTTTACCGCATCTTTCTCAGTCATGAGAACCGTCTGGTCCTCAAAGGCCTGTAAATCGTCCGTGCTGAAGGCGTGGTGATCAGGAAAGGGATGCCGGTGGAGGGTTAAACCGGCCTCCTCGAGCATATTGAAAAACCTCTCCGGATGACCAATCCCGGCAACCGCATGCACCGGGCCGGAGATGAACGCGTCCAGCGCTCTCGACTCGCCCCGTCCATCCAGGGCGACCGCCTCCGCGGCGCTCAATCGCATCCTATGCTGATCCCCATTCCCCGCTCCGTTGATGAGTACCAGATCTGTTTCAGCCAGTCGCCCTCTCCTTTCACGCAGTGGGCCCGCCGGCAGGCAGAGGCCGTTGCCAAAACGGCGCGCGCCGTCAATCACCGCAATCTCCAGATCTCTGCCCAGGGCATAGTGTTGCATACCGTCATCAGAGATAATCAGGTCGCATGGATGGTCGGCCAGCAAGCATTGAGCCACGGTCGATCTATCTGGCCCTGCATAGACCGGACAGCCGGTTCGTCTTCTCAGCAGGAGCGCCTCGTCACCCACCTCGCTGGCCTGGGTGTCGGGATCCACTTCACGGGGCCATTGCCGAGAATTTCCGCCGTAACCCCGGGTAACGATCCCCGGTTTGAAACCGAGTTGTTGCATTTTTTCGGCAAGCCAGATCACCAGTGGCGTCTTGCCGGTCCCCCCGACGCTGATATTTCCGACCACGATAACGGGCACATCGAGGTCAACCACACGCAACAGCCCGATGCGAAACAGCAGACGACGAACTGCGCTGACGAGACAGAAGATGGCTGAAAGGGGCAGCAGCAACAGGGTCAAAGCGCTCCACCCGTTCCATGATGCTTCGATTGCGTTCAAGCCCCGGTGGCCCTCACTCTGCTATGGGGCGATGGGCGGAAAAGGTCATCTTGGTCAGACCCAGCTGGCTCGCCGCGTCCATCGCCGTCATCACCGATTGATGAGGGGATCTGGCATCGGCATTGATGATGACCGGCAGATTGCGCCGTTCCCCGACAGCTTTTCTGATCGCCTGCTTCAGGGTTTCGATTTCCGTATTCACCACTTCGCGCTGGTTGACGAAAAAGGTACCGGAAATATTGATGGTTATATCGAGTTCCTCTTTCTGGCGCTCCACCTCTTCACCAGTCGCCTCGGGGAGTTCGATCATAATCTGGCTTTCGCGTTCGAATGTGGTGGAGACCATGAAGAAAATGAGAAGCAAAAAGACCACATCTATGAGTGGGGTGATATCGACTTCGGGTGACTTGCGCGGAGAGGGACGCAGGTTCATCTCAGCTCCCTCTCACCGTGAATCACCTCGACCAGCTTCAGCGCCTGTTCCTCCATGCCGATCACCAACCTGTCGATGAGGCCGCTGAAATAGCGGTGAAACATCAGGCTAGGTATCGCCACGGAGAGGCCTGCGGCTGTGGTAATCAAGGCCTCGGAGATACCCCCCGCCAACACCCCGGGATCTCCCACGCCGGCAGTCACTATGACGCTGAAGACCTTGATCATCCCTATCACGGTGCCCAGCAGGCCGAGCAAGGGCGATATTGAGGCAATGGTACCGAGGGTATTGAGATAGCGTTCCAGTTCATGCACAACCTGCCTCCCGACCTCCTCTATCGCCTCTTTCATCACCTCTTTGTTATGATCCCGGTTGATCAGTCCTGCCGCCAGGATCCTCCCCAATGGAGAACTGTCTTTCAGCTTGTCGAGATCGGCCAGATTGAGCTTGTTGTCCCTGTGCAGCTGCAGAATCTGCCGCATCAGATAATCAGGCATGACCCGTTTTCGCTGGAGCGACCAAAACCTCTCGATAACGATCCCCAGGGCAACAATGGAGCAGGCGATAATGGGCAGCATTAGCCATCCGCCGGACTTTACCAGTTCTAACACCTTATCTCTGTCCTATAGTCTTTAGTATTTAGATAATATCCGATTTCTTTATGATACTTGATGAATAGCGCAATCTAAAATTGACGGCGACAATCTTCCAATCCTGTCGTGCAAATCCCGCAAACAAGCTTCGCAATCACCCTATCAGTCACTCCAGTAGCGGCTGTTGCGTTGACGATAGAGACGGGGGATCAGCCTGGTCTGATCCATGCCGATCCGAAACTCTATCGCCCCGGTCTCTGCGGTATTCAGTATAACCGCACCTTGCTTCCGCCAACGTCGAACAACCTCATCTTTTGGAAAGCCGTAACTGTTTCTATAGCCGCTTGAAATCAGTACCCAGTCAGGATCAACGGCATTTACAAACGACTCGCTGGAGGAACTCGCCGATCCGTGGTGCGGCGCCACCACGATTTCTGACTCCAGTTCCTCTGCATGTCGAGCCAGCAACGACCTTTCACCCTGGATCTCGATATCACCCGGCAACAGAATGCGTCTCTCTCCTACCGCCATCTGCACGACGCAGGAGCGATCATTCGGCCGTGCGAAGCGTTCACCCGGGTTCGGATGCAACAAAGTGAAGCTAACACCGTCCCAGTGCCAGGATTCACCCGCTACGCAGCCCCGCGCCTGGGCGATGCGTTCAGCTTCACCCGCCAGGATATCAGCGATCGGGAACGTCTGTTTCAACGCACTGTAGCCACCGGCATGATCCATGTCGCCATTACTGAGCAGCAAGCGGTCGATGCTTTTATGCCCCCGCGCCCGAAGATAGGGAATTAGCACCGACTCTGCCGAATTGAAACCCGACATAAAGGCCGGACCCGTGTCATAGACCATGAGATGATGCTCGGTTTCAATGACACAGGCCAGACCCTGTCCGACGTCCAACAGTGTAAACCATAGCTCACCATGAGAAGGACGTGGCGGTTGCGCAAGAAACAGAGGTGCGACCAGGCAGAGCGCCAATCCGCGTCCCGGCATTCCTCCTGGAAGCATCCACAAAAGAACGCCAAGAAGAGCCACTATCCAGATCCAAACAGCCGCATCGGGCAGCACGATAGCGGCGTAAGGAAGCGTGGAAAACCAAACCAGCAGCTGATAGGTATGGCTGGCCATCCACCCCAACAGACCGAACCACCATCCCGCCAACAGGGATATCGGCAGCAGCGGCAAACCCATCAGCACCAGGGGCACGAGAACCAGGGTAAACCATGGCACCATGATCAGATTCACCACCAGCGCAATCAGTGAACCCTGGCCGAAAAAAAGAAACAGAAGCGGCAGTAAGCCAAGGGTGACGAACCACTGCACACGCAGCATCTGCCGCCACCCTGTCCAGGGAGCGAGGCGCCCACCAACGCTCCAGACAATCACCGCCACCGCACCGAAGGAGAGCCAAAATCCGGCTGACAGGGTCGCCATGGGGTCAAGCAGAACCACCAGGAACAGCGCCAGGACCAGGCTTCTACCCGGGGCAATCCGGCGCCCGAGCAAGACACTGCCGAGGGTTGTCATCAGCATCAGCAGCGCACGTTGCGTGGGTAGGGAGAATCCAGCCAATGCAGCATAGAGGAAGGCCCCGGCAAGCGCTGCGACCGACCCCGCCTTGAGTGCCGGAACGCTAAGGGTCAAGCGCTCGCTACGGCGCCAGAGCCATTGGCTGAGCAACAGCATCCATCCTGCAACAATGCCGATATGGAGTCCTGATATGGCAACCAGGTGGTTGGTCCCGGTGAGGCTGAAGACTCGCCACTCTTTCGAGCCAAAGCCTCGTTTGTCGCCTATCGCCAAGGCACTGAGGAGAGATGCCGCGCTCTGTTGCTCCACCTCACGCTCGATCAACTGGGCGATTCTTTGGCGCAACCGATCCATCCACGCACTGCCCGGCTGTTGATCCATGATCCTGTTGCCATGCCACTTCCTGACATAACCCTTTGCCGCTATTCCCTGGCTGTAGAGCCAACGTTCGAAATCCGCTCCCGCGGGATTTTGCGCACCCCTTGGCCGCTTCAATCTGACCTTTAAACGCCATCTGTCACCGACACGAATAGTCTCGCCGGGTCGATACCAGCTTAACTGCAGCCTGGACAAGGCAACTGCATTGCCCTGGTTGTCGTGCAGCTGATCCACATCCGCTTGAAAACGCACCAGCTGGCCCCGCACGCTTGGCAGTGACGCAATGACCGCCTCCAGCACCAGATCTTCACCTTCCAGTTCGGCGGGCAGGCGGTCTTGCAGCTGGTCGGTGGCGAAGAGGAGACTCCAACCCGCTCCGGCGACCAGTGCCAACAATGTACGCCCCAGGGGATAACGCCAAAACAGGGCCAGGGGTGCTAGAACGGCGAACCACCAGCTCGATGGAAAGGAATGCAGCTGATGGAAAAGCGTTGCGCCGACCACAAAGCTGATCAGAATTAAATTCACGACACTCCCTGTCGATAATCCCTAATGTGTAACCGAAACTTCCACTCAGCTAGGTTGTACTAAGCTTAAACATGCTTCACTATTGCATCTCGATTCAGACCTGCCGCCCTGAAATCAACGGATGCTAATGCGGATATTTTCCCTGAATTATGCCAAAAAGATTGATCAAAAGCCTGTTACCCCACCATGAAGAGGTGAGAACTCACAAGCATTTGAAGCTTTTTGGCTCACTGATGCATGACCCCAACCTCTGGCATCTCAACAGGCACTCAGTCTCAGGCGCCTTCGCCATCGGCCTCTTCATGGCCTTTATACCGCTCCCTCTACAGATGGTGTTCGCCGCCGCGGCAGCAATCTTCTTTCGCGTCAACCTCCCCCTCTCCGTGGCCCTTGTCTGGATCACCAACCCGATCACCATTCCACCGATGTTCTACTTTGCCTACGTGGTTGGAACCTGGGTTACCGGTGAGAATGCCACCCTCGAACCCTTTCAGCTCAGCTGGGAATGGGTGCAAAGCCTGGGGGTAGAAATCTTGATCCCTCTGGTTATCGGATCCCTGATCTGTGCCACTGTTTCATCCATCCTTGGGTATAGCCTGATCCTGTGGATCTGGCGCTGGCATGTAGTAGAAAGATGGAAAGCCAGACGTCTCAGAAAGAAGGGCCAAGGTACACCTTCGACACCCTCAACTTAGTTGTAACTTTCCATCCACCAGCTGCCAGGTATGGTCCATTCTGGATGCCAGCTCCGGATCATGGGTAACCACTACAAAACTGGTATTGCTTTCCCTGTTCAGTCGTAGCAACAATTCATAGACCTGTTCGGCATTTTTTCTGTCCAGGTTTCCTGTCGGCTCGTCCGCCAATACACAGTCGGGTTGATGGACCAGCGCCCTCGCCAGTGCGGCTCTTTGCCGCTCGCCCCCGGAGAGCTCGTTGGGTTTATGCTCAATCCGCGACCCCAATCCAACCTGCTGCAGCATCGCTTCAGCCATAGCCCTGGCCTTGGCCACCGACTCGCCTCCGATCAGCAGCGGCATGGCCACGTTTTCCAATGCGCTGAACTCGGGCAGCAGGTGGTGGAACTGATAGACGAACCCCATATGGCGATTTCTGAGCGCGCCCTTCTCACGCTCATTGAGGCCGAGCAGATCCTTGTCATGCAATAAAACCTGTCCGGAATCGGGCTTGTCCAATCCTCCCAGACAGTGAAGCAGGGTGCTTTTGCCTGAGCCTGAGGCACCGATAATCGCAATCCGTTCACCCCGCCTTATGGTCAGATCGACCCCTTGCAGCACCTCCACATGAAGATTGCCCTGGGTGAAGGTCCTCACCAGATTATCGGCTTTCAGTACGATCCCCTGGCTACTCATAACGCAACGCCTCCGCCGGCTGGGTCCGAGATGCCTTCCATGCGGGATAAAGGGTTGCCAGGATGGTGATGACAAATGCGGCAAGGCCGATAAACAGCACATCGGAGAGATGGGGATCCGACGGAAGCTTGTTGATATAGTAGATGTTGGGATCGAGAAAGTTGATCTCGAACGCCGATTCGATCCAGCTGACAATCTCCTCCACGTTGATTGCCAGCAGGACACCCCCAATCATGCCGAGTAGATTGCCAACGATTCCGATGGTTGCGCCCTGTACCATGAAGATGCCCATGATAGATCGGGGCGATGCCCCCAGGGTGCGTAGTATTGCGATATCGGATTGTTTGTCAGTCACCACCATCACCATCGTGGAGACGATATTGAAGGCGGCGACCGCGACGATCAGCGACAGGATGATCGTCATCATCCGCTTTTCCGTCTGCAGGGCGGCGAAAAAGTTTCGATGCTGCATGGTCCAGTCACTGATACGGTAGTAGCCGCCCATTTTCAGCGCCAACTCTCTCGAGACCTGCGGCGCCAAGTAGAGATCATCCAGCTTCAGGCGTATCCCGGAAACACCCGATTCGAGCCGCATCAGTTTGGCCGCATCCTCGATGTGCATGATCGCGACACCCCTGTCGTACTCTCCCATTCCCACCTGAAAGACCGCTACCACGGTAAATCGTTTCAGGCGCGGCATGATCCCGGCCGGGGTGACATTCACCTGGGGCGTCACCAGGGTCACCCTGTCGCCGACCCCAACACCCAGCACCAGGGCCAGCTCGCGTCCGAGAATCAAGCCATATTGGCCCGCCTGCAGGGCCTCTACAGAGCCGTGGGTTATGGCTGTGAGAACCTCGGAAACCTTGCCCTCCTGCTCCGGAAGAATACCCCGCAACAGCACCCCACTGACCTTTTGTCCACTGATCAGCATACCCTGACCCTCCACATAGGGGGCCTCTCCGACCACGTGGGGAAAGGTCGCCGCTTCCGCCTGTACCTCGGACCAATCATTCAATTCGCCATTGACCCCGGAAATCGTGGCGTGGGATGTCATACCGAGAATCCGTTCACGGACTTCCTTGTGAAAGCCGTTCATAACTGATAGGACGACGATCAATGCCACCACACCCAGCATGATCCCTAACATCGAGATCAGCGAGATGAAGGAGATAAAATGATTACGCCGCTTGGCGCGTGTATAGCGAAGGCCGATATAGAATTCGATCGGTTTGAACATAACTGGCCATTAAACCTTGATGTGACACACCTATCCCAAGTGTTGTGCGTTGGCTGGGCGAGATTCGCCAAGTCGGATAGCCTAACAAAAATGGACGGGAATAGCGGCCCTATATTTTTTTACTTAACCCAATTCACCCGGACGCTGTGTTGCAAACCCATGGCAATCGCTTATGACCAAGCTGACAAAATCAAAGAAAAACTTTTTATTTTCTATAGTTAGGTATGAGTGCTATATTATTTCCTGAAGAGACCAAATCGGAGTTGCTCAGATGACTTTTCGTATCACCACCCTTTCCGCCGCGATTATCTGCCTGCTAGCACTGCCGGTATCCGCCGACGTGCTGCTGATCGAGTCGATCCATTCTGTACCCATCAACAGCGAAGAGGGCATTCCCCGTCCCAAACGCAGCATGTCAATGGATCAGGTCGCCCAGCGTTATGGCCAACCGGTGACGGCATACCCCAGCGTAGGCGAGCCGCCGATCACCCGTTGGGACTACAGCGGCTATTCCGTTTTCTTTGAATACGACCTGGTCCTGACTTCGGTGGTCCATCGCTAAATAATCACCAGTCTCTGTTCCAACCATTCCACGGTGCGGCAAGCCGCACCCCAACCTATATCCAAGCGCGGTCTGTTTTTTTGCGTAGGGTGTGGCTTGCCGCACTGTTTGTACCCGCCCCAAACTCGTTCAATACAGTTCCAATACCGAGCCTGATTCGGTAATTCTTGACAATTTTACTCAGTTTTTTATACTGCGCTGCACGAAGTCAATCAAACAGGTAGTACTCCATGACTGACACCATGATCTCCCAAGAGTTGATGCACTCAATTATTCAGCGCATCGCCACCGGCCCGGAGTTGAGCAAGGATATCTCCCTCGAAGAGGCGAGCGATGGCATGTCGGCCATACTCAGGGGCGAGATCGACGAGGTCCAGGCGGCGATTTTCCTCATCGCATTGCGGATGAAGAGGGAGACCGATGACGAGAACAAGGGGGCGCTGGATGCCATCCTCAAGATTTCTCAGAGCCGGGAGGCTGATGTAGATCAGCTGATCTCACTGGCCGATCCCTACGATGGGGTTAACCGCAACCTGCCGATCGCGCCTTTTGTGCCTGCCGTTCTGGCGGCCTGCGGCTTGCCCTGCGTTAGCCACGGACTCGACGCCGTGGGACCGAAATTCGGCGTCACTCACCGCCACGTGCTTAAGGAAGTCGGTATCGATGTGGATATCGGTCTCGATCGGGCGGCCTCCCGTTTGGAGGACCCGGAATTGGGATGGGCCTATGTGGATCAGCGTAGCTTCTGTCCCGGCCTCCACGACTTGACGGGGTTGCGACAGAAGATTATCAAACGGCAGGTCCTGACCACGGTGGAGGTGTTGGCAAAGCCTCTTGTCGCCAGAAAAAAGACCCATCTCGTCACCGGCTATGTACACAAACCCTATCCGGCCAAATATGCATCACTGGCCCGTTTTGCCGGTTTTGAGGGGTGTCTGCTGGTACGCGGCATCGAGGGGGGGGTGATCCCCTCCCTGAGACAGCAGGGTCTGCTCTACCGCTACGACGATCTCGGCGAGGAACAAGCGGTCGAGATCTCCCCCGAGAGCCTCGGGATTACCCAAGCCGTCAGGGCCGTGCCGCTTCCCGATGACGACGCGATCGCAACCAATGGCGATGAGGTCGCACGCATCAAGGATGTGAGTGCGGCTGCCAGAGCAGCCGCCGAGAGCGGAATGCGGGCGCTTCATGGCGAAAAAGGTCCGGCCTACGATGCATTGGTATACAGCAGCGCATTGATCCTCTGGCATGCCGGGGATTTTGAAACGATTGAATCGGCTGCACAGAGGGTACGCCAGGTGCTTGACTCGGGTCTTGTCCATCAGCGAGTCAGGTAGCGGGAACCATGGCGGAGTGGTTTGAGGTTGCCCGGCGTGGTGAACTGCCCCCCGGAACGATGAAGCGTGTCGAGCTGGCCGGCCGGCGTTACCTGCTGGCGAACGCCAATGGCCGGATCTATGCCGTCGATGATCTCTGTAGCCATGAAGAGGTCTCCCTCTATCTGGGTTGTCTCGAGGGAGATACCATCAAGTGCTCCCTGCATGGCAGTCGCTTCAGCCTGATAAGCGGTGAACCCTTGGATGAACCGGCAACGGAACCGATCAATACCCATCCAGTCAAAGTCAGCGCCGAGCGTATCTATTTACTTGCAAAATCACCCAATTAGGAGTGATTTAGGTGATCTAGATCAAAAATACCCTGGTTCCCAGACTAGCGCACCTAGGGTAATTACTATATATTCCCCCCACTAACAAAAAAACCGTCCGTTTGGGCATTACAATTTCACCACCAAGTTAAATTTCCGGGGGACATGTCCGGTGAAATATCTGTTCGTATTGGTAGTCGCTTTCTGCTTGACCCTGGTTTGGCAAACATCCAATATTGCTAAGCGTACCCCCAACCTGCAGAGTTTCGAGCAGGAGCAGGTCATAATAAAGACACCTCAAGCGACCTGAATCCCTGATCCAGCCGTCCTCACAGTAACTCACCCGTAGATTACAACTGGCTCTTTTAGTAAATAATAAGAAACTGAAAATCACTGCACACCGATTTCATTTCGTGACAGAGTACTGATTCCATTAGGGAATCAGTTCGCTGAAACAGAATCAAAGTGTAGAGCCGGCCGGATAGATATGGGAATATCATCCCAATTACTTAAGTGAGCGACGTCGCCCAATCGAAGGGAGTTCGATTTTTGTTGAGGCCTTGGAGTGAGATCGGGTAAGGTTGTGCACTTTTCCAAACTCTGTTTTCGACTCCATTAAACAGAGTAACAACGATAAAACGACATTATTACTTGTGACAGCTTCATCCACGCCCTCTTCCCCCATCGCCTACGAAGCGCGCTCCTTGCTCTGCATTCGCGATGATCGGATTCTATTCGAGGATCTGAGCTTCAGCATCGAACCGGGCCAGGCGTTGGTATTGGAGGGGCGTAACGGCAGCGGAAAAACCTCACTGTTACGCATACTCTGCGGGATACGCCTGCCGGAATCGGGAGAGCTGCTGTGGGACGGTGAGGACATCTTCAAACTGGGACCTGAATTTCACGAGCATATCGCCTACCTGGGCCATAAAGATGGATCCAAACTCGATCTGACCCCATTGGAGAACCTGCGTATCGCCCGCGGCCTGGGCAAGGCACGGGAGGGTATTGAACTGGAAGAGGCCCTGGACCAGGTCGGTCTCTATGGTTTCGAAGATATTCCAACGCGCAATCTCTCGGCGGGTCAACAGCGCCGCCTCGCGATTGCCCGACTATTGATTACCGATGCGAAAATATGGATCCTGGATGAGCCGTTTACCTCCCTCGACCGTAAAGGCATAGAGCATATGGAGCGCCTGTTCGAGGGACATCTCAACCGCGGAGGCATGGCTGCGATGACCACCCACCACCGGATCGGCTTCAAGGAAGAGATTCAACTGGTACGAATCAATCTGTCGGAACGATGAGCACCCTATCTCTCACAAGCGCTTTCAGCCTACTGCTTAAAAGGGACTTGGTTCTCGCCTACCGCCGCCGCGCGGAACTGGTAAACCCGATGCTCTTTTTCGTCCTGGTTACAGCCATGTTCCCGCTGGGCATCGGCAATGATACCAAGCTGATCGAGGCTGTCGGCCCGGGGGTTATCTGGGTTGCCGCCCTCCTCGCCGCCCTGCTCTCACTCGATAGCATGTTCCGCTCCGACTACGATGACGGTTCGTTGGAGCAGTTCATGCTTAGCGCCCACCCGGTTTCTATCCTGGTGCTGGCAAAGATTCTGGCCCACTGGCTGGTCACCGGCCTCCCCCTTTTTATCGTCGCGCCCTTGCTCGCGGTGCTGCTGAATATTCCCGCATCCGCGATTCCCACCCTGATGCTGACCCTGATCCTGGGCACTCCTGTGCTCAGCCTGATCGGTTCCGTCGGTGTCGCCCTGACCGTGGGACTGCGCCGAGGTGGCGTCATTCTTTCGCTACTGGTACTGCCCCTCTTCGTGCCGGTATTGATCTTTGCCACGGATGCTGTAAAAACTGCAATTGTCGGCATACCGACGACAGCGCAACTGTCCATCCTGTCCGCGATGCTGGTTGGTTCCCTGGTGCTGGCACCGATGGCAACTGCCGCTTCATTGAGAATCAGTTTGAGTTGATATGATCATTCGCTTTTTTCATCAAATGGGTTCGCCGCGCTACTTCTATAATGTAGCGGGCAAAATGATCCCCTGGTTTATGGCCGGTTTTCTGATCACCCTGGTACTGGGCCTCTACAACGGTCTTTTTGTCGCCCCGCCCGACTATCAGCAGGGCGAGAGCTACCGCATTGTATATATTCACGTACCCGCCGCCTGGATGTCGATGTTCATCTATGTGGTGATGGCGGTCTCCGGCCTGATCAGCCTGGTTTGGCGCATCAAGATGACGGAGATCATCGTTATCAGCAGCGCCACCGTTGGGGCCTCGTTCACCTTTTTGGCCCTCGCCACCGGCTCGCTCTGGGGCAAGCCGATGTGGGGAACCTGGTGGGTATGGGATGCGCGGCTGACCTCCGAATTGTTGCTGCTTTTTCTCTACCTCGGCATCATCGCACTGCACAGCGCCATCGAGGACAAAAGGGTTGCAGCCCGCGCAGTCTCGATCCTGGCCCTGGTCGGGGTGGTCAACATTCCCATCATTCACTACTCGGTTGAGTGGTGGAACACCCTGCACCAGCCTGCAACGATCACAAAATTCGACAAACCCTCGATGGATATGAGTATGCTGATTCCACTGCTAACCATGGCCATCTCATTTAAACTTTACTATGGCGCTGTGGTCTTAATGCGCGCGCGCGCGGAAATCGTCGAGCGAGAACGCAACTCCCGCTGGGTGCAGGAACTGGTTGAAAAGGAGGCGAAATGAGCGAATTCTTCGCCATGGGCGGATATGCCGCCTACGTCTGGCCCTCCTTTCTGCTGGCGCTGATCGTCCTGGTTGCCAATGTTGTGGCCCCCATGCGGCAGCGCAAGAGAGTATTAACTGATATCGCCCGAAAACTACGTCGGGCCAGGAAAGAACAGAGATGAACCCCATACGCAAAAAACGACTGACCCTGATCGGCCTGATGGTTGCTGGTATCGCGGTCGCCACCTGGCTGGCTCTCAACGCCTTCGACGAGAATCTGATGTTCTTCTTCTCTCCTACCGAAGTAGCCGAGGGCAAAGCACCGACCGCCCACCCGTTTCGCATCGGGGGCCTGGTCGAGGTCGACAGCGTGAAGCGCAAACCCGACGGCCTGACCACCGCGTTCTCACTCACCGATAACGCCAAGGCGGTCACCGTGGAGTATACCGGCATCCTGCCCGACCTGTTCCGCGAGGGCCAGGGCATCGTCGCCATGGGACAGTTGAACGAGTCGGGTATCTTCATCGCCAGCGAGGTACTCGCCAAGCATGACGAGAACTATATGCCACCCGAGGTGGCGGCTTCCCTGAAGACCGCCCATGACGACGGCGTGAAGAATATGCAGTCGAGAGTCCAATGATCCCCGAACTCGGTCACTTCGCGCTGATTCTCGCCCTCTGCCTGGCGGTAACCCAGGCGGTCGTCCCCCTGGTCGGCTCCTATACCCGCACCGCTTCGTGGATGGCGGCATCACGCTCCCTGGCCTGGGGGCAGTTCGTTTTTCTGGGTATCTCGCTGATCATTCTCACCAATGCCTTTCTGAGCAACGATTTCTCCGTGATCTACGTGGCCCAGCACGGCAACACCAAGCTACCCGATATTTACAAGATATCCGCCGTTTGGGGTGCCCATGAGGGTTCGCTCCTGCTATGGGCCTTTATGCTTGCCTCCTGGAGCGTGGCAATCGCCGTTTTCAGCCGCAACCTGCCCCTGGAGATGGTATCCCGGGTGCTCTCGGTGATGGGTATGATCAGCATCGGTTTTCTGCTCTTCATGCTGCTCACTTCAAATCCCTTTGACAGGACCTTTCCCGCACCCTTCGAGGGTGGCGAGTTGAATCCCATGCTCCAGGATCCCGGCTTGGCGATCCATCCACCGATGCTCTACATGGGCTATGTGGGCTTTTCCGTCGCCTTCGCCTTCGCCATCGCCGCCCTGCTGGGCGGGCGCCTCGACGCCTCCTGGGCTCGCTGGTCGCGTCCCTGGACAACCGTTGCCTGGGTCTTTCTCACTCTGGGCATCGCCCTCGGAAGTTGGTGGGCTTACTACGAGCTGGGTTGGGGCGGATGGTGGTTCTGGGATCCGGTGGAGAATGCCTCCTTCATGCCCTGGCTGGTGGGCACCGCACTGATCCACTCCCTGGCGGTTACCGAAAAGCGCGGCGCCTTCAAGAGCTGGACCGTGTTGCTGGCGATCTCCGCCTTCTCCCTGAGCCTGCTGGGTACCTTCCTGGTGCGTTCCGGGGTACTCACCTCGGTCCACTCCTTTGCCTCCGATCCGGCGCGGGGTATCTTTATCCTCGCCTTCCTGCTGATCGTCATCGGTGGCTCCCTGTTCCTCTACACCTGGCGCGCCCCCTATATTTCCGGCGGCGGCCGCTTCGACCTAATATCCCGGGAGACATTCCTCCTGGGTAACAACCTCCTGCTATCGGTGTTTGCGGCGCTGGTGCTCCTCGGCACCCTCGCCCCGCTCATCTATGACGCCCTCGATCTGGGCAAGATATCCGTGGGCTTTCCCTGGTTCAATAAGATGTTCCTGCTCACGACCCCCTTTCTTGCCCTGTTTGTGGGTATGGGCACCCTGGCGCGCTGGAAACATGCCGAGCCGTCCCAGTTGGTAAAACAGCTGAGGGTCGCCTTTGTCATCAGCCTGCTGTTCGGCCTGCTCAGTCTGCTGCCCATGTTCTCCGGCGGCAACTGGCTGGTAGGACTCGGCATGGGATTGGCGATGTGGATTGCCACTTCCCACGTGGTCAACCTCCGCGATCGGCTGAAGCACAAGCAGGGATTTGCCGGTTTCTGGCTCGACCTGAAAACCGGCGGCCGCAGTTATTACGGCATGATCCTCGCCCATCTGGGGGTCGCGGTTTTCATCGTCGGGGTCACCATGGTTAGCAACTACGGCATCGAACTGGATGTCCGCATGAGTCCCGGGGACGTGAGTGAGATAGCCGGCCACAATTTCACGTTTGAAGGTGTCGAGCGCGCCACGGGGCCCAACTACAATGCCCATCGCGGCCGTTTCCAGGTGAGCAAGGATGGTGAACACCTGACCACCCTGGAGCCGGAGAAGCGTACCTACTTCGTGCAGACCAAGCCGATGACGGAGGCTGCCATCGATTGGGGAATCACCCGAGACCTCTATGTCTCCCTGGGTGAACCACTGGGGGGCGGCGATTGGAGTCTTCGGCTCTACTACAAACCCTACGTGCGCTGGATCTGGCTGGGCGGGCTGTTGATGGGCCTGGGGGGTATTCTTTCGGTCACCGATCGGCGCTATCGCACAGCCAGGGTGAAATCGGCTCAGCGGGTCGATCGCGGCAGTACCGCAGCGGCCGCTTCCGGGAGTTAACCACTGATGAATCGCTATTTACGTTACTCCATCCCACTGCTGGTATTCGTGCTGATCGCATCTTTTCTGGCCTGGGGTCTTAAGCGGGACTACAACCCGAGACATATTCCATCCCCACTCATCGGCAAGTCGATCCCTGAGTTTGAACTGCCAACGGTGGAGAGTCCCGATACATTGGTGAAAACGAGCGATCTCCAGGGCAGAGTCTATCTCCTCAACGTATGGGCAACCTGGTGTGTCTCCTGCCGCGCCGAACATGAGACCCTGGTCCATCTCGCTCGCTCCGGCAAAGTCGAAATCGTCGGCCTCAACTGGAAGGACGAGCGGGACAAGGCCCGGGCCTGGCTGAGCCAGCTTGGAGATCCCTACACCATCAATATATTCGATAAAAAGGGACGCACTGCCATCGACCTGGGGGTGTATGGCGCGCCGGAGACCTTTCTGGTGGACAGCCAGGGCGTCATTCACTACAAGCACGCCGGCCCGATGACCATGGAGCTGTTCAATGAAACGCTGCTCCCCCTGATTGAAGACCTGAAGCCTCAAGGATAAGCGAAGTGCGCCATCTTCTCCTGACTCTGATCCTGCTGTTGAATCTCCTGCCTGGCCTCCATGCCGCGACGCTGGCCGAGTACACCTTCGATGAACCGGACAAGGCGGAGGATTTCCGCGACATCATCGAAGAGATGCGCTGCCTGGTCTGTCAGAATGAATCCCTCGCCGGATCCAATGCCGAACTCGCCATCGATCTGCGCAATGAGATCTACGAGATGATGAAGAGCGGTCAGGAGAAACAGGATATCATCGATTTCATGGTTGCCCGCTACGGTGATTTCGTTCTCTACAGTCCGCCCCTCAAACCCACGACCTATCCGATATGGTTTGGTCCCCTGATTGTGTTTCTGATCGGCGGTGTGGTGCTTTTCCGCATACTCAGACGCAAAAGCGTTACCCAGGAGACAGAACTCTCTGCAGAAGAGGAACAACGACTCAATCGCCTGTTAAACCAGTCGAACGACCAGAGAGACGCAGATCAATGACCCTATTCTGGATGATTATTGCCGGGTTCACGCTCCTGGCCATGGCCTTTGTCGCACTGCCTCTGATGCGCAAGCAGGTGACAGACAACATCACCTCCGATGAACTCAACCTGGCCGTCTTCAAGCAGCAACTCGCCGAGCTCGACAACGACCTGGAAATCGGCATTCTCGACCAGGCCCGATATGATGCGGCGCGCAGGGATCTTGAAAAAGAGCTGCTGACGGATATTTCCGAAAAACCGCAACATCCCGACAGCAAGGCCTCAGGCCAGGTGATGGCACTCACCGCACTGGCGCTACCGGTGGCCGCCCTGGTGATCTATCAGCTGCTCGGCTCCCCGGAAATCATCCAGCGTCTAGCCGGCCAGCCCGCGACCATGCCCGCCGCCTCCGGCCAGGCAGAGTCTCAAGCCCGCAATATGCAGAACATGCCGCCGATGGATGAGTTGGTGAAACGGCTCGCAGAGAAAATGGAGCAGCAGCCTGATAACCAGGAGGGTTGGATCATGCTGGGACGCAGCTATATGGCACTGAACGACCGCTCGGCGGCGATAAACGCCTTCGAGCGTGCCATCGAGATCAGTGACGAGAATATCAGTCTCCTGCTGGCCTATGCCGAGACCATCGCTTCCGGCAGCGGAAACGACTTTACCGGACGCGCGGCGCCGATGGTCGAGAAGGCGTTCGAGCTTGAACCGAACGATCCCAATGTACTCTGGATCGCAGGCATACTCGCCTATCAACGCACGGAGTACCAGGATGCCGTAAACCGTTGGTCGACACTGCGGGGGATGCTGAAACCGCAAAGCGCGGAACTCGAGTCGGTGAACAGCGCCCTGGACGATGCCCGAGCCCAGTTGGGACTGCCCCCGGAGGAACCGGAACTACCCAGCATCGCACAAGCCAAGGCACCGGCACCGGTGGCTGAAAAGGTCGTCGAGAATCAGGGCAAGTCGCTGAGAGTCGAAATTTCGCTCTCACCGGATATGGAGAAGAAGGCAAAACCGGACGACCTGTTGTTCATCTATGCCAAGGCGATGAGCGGACCGCCCATGCCGCTGGCGGCGGTGCGAAAAAAGGTCAGCGACCTCCCCCTTGCCATCAACCTGGATGACAGCATGGCGATGATGCCGCAGATGAGGCTCTCTCAACATGCCAAGGTATCGGTGGGCGCTCGTATCTCCCTCTCGGGAAGCCCCACTGCTCAGAGCGGCGACCTCGAGGGCGAAACCAGTGCGGTCAGTCCGGGTCAGGCGGAGATCGTAAAGGTCGTGATCGATTCGGTTCACCCTTGACCTGCCGCAACGGGGCTTATTGACCCTACCCATTCCCTCTTCATAGCGCCGGCCCGCATGCGCTTGAGGCCCCTCCTATCCCTGACAAACTGCCGTTGATACCGGTTTTTTCAGATTTACCTGTTCAAGCTCAACAACTCCTGCAATCTGGTTGATATACTGGCTTAACCAAAAGAAAACTAATATCCTTTTGCCGGTATCTTCCATCAATTTCTTGGAAAGACCCGCGTTTCCGCTGATAGGAGTCACTATGGCCAGTTATTCGACCCACGACATTCGCAATATCGCCCTCGTTGGGCATGCAGGAGCTGGCAAGACCAGTCTGATCGAATCCCTGCTGCATCGAAGCGGCATGATTCACACTGCTGGCAGTGTTGAGAGAGGCGATACCGTCTGTGATTATGACGATATGGAAAAAGAGGCGCAGCACTCACTCGACGTCGCAATCGCCCACCTCGCCCATGAAGATAAGCAGGTGAACCTCATCGACACACCGGGATACGGCGACTTTCTCGGCCGGGGAATCAGTATACTTCCGGCGGTGGAGACGGCGGCCGTCGTAGTCAATGCCTCCGCGGGTATAGAGTCGGTCACCATCCGCATGATGGAAGCGGCAAAAAGAAGGAACCTGTGCCGATTTATCATCGTTAACAAGATCGATGCCGACGACGTCGATTATGGGACACTGATGGAGAACCTGCAGGAGAACTTCGGCAAAGAGTGCCTCCCCATGAATCTACCCGCTGATAACGGGCAGAGAGTCATCGACTGTTTCTTTCAACCCGGCGGGGATCCAACCGACTTCTCATCGGTTTCCCAGGCCCACGACAATATGATCGATCAGGTGGTCGAGGTTGACGAAGAGCTGA
This sequence comes from gamma proteobacterium symbiont of Ctena orbiculata, assembly GCA_003094535.1. Lineage (GTDB taxonomy): Bacteria > Pseudomonadota > Gammaproteobacteria > Chromatiales > Chromatiaceae > Thiodiazotropha. The sequence goes on from NATV01000140.1 coordinate 19,197, forward strand.
TGGAGCTCTATCTGGAGCAGGGCCAGGCTCTTGAGCCGGAACAGCTCCACGATCCTTTTGAGAAGGCGCTGCGTGAGGGTCATTTGATACCTGTCTGTTTTACTTCCGTTGAAAACGGCGCCGGTATCGATGAAATGCTGACCCTGTTTTCACGCCTGATGCCCGATCCCACCGAGGGAAATCCACCCCCTTTCATGAAGGGCGAAGGGACGGATATGCAACCGGTCGAGGTCACACCCGATCCTGGCAAACATGTCATCGGACACGTTTTCAAAGTCCTCAACGACCCCTTCCGGGGTAAATTGGGGATCTTTCGCGTACATCAGGGTACCTTGGAAACCAATGCCCAACTCTATATTGGCGATGCCCGCAAGCCGTTCAAGGTGAACCATCTGCTCAGGCTTCAGGGAAAGGAACAGGATGAGATGAGTCAGGCGGTACCCGGTGATATCTGTGCCGTGGCAAGGATTGAAGATATCCATTTCGATGCCGTGCTCCATGACTCCCACGACGAGGACCATCACCATCTGCGTTCCATTGAATGCCCGGTTCCTCTGTTCGGCCTTGCCATCAACACCACCAAACGTGGCGATGAACAGAAACTGAGCGACGCCTTGCACAAGCTTGAAGATGAAGATCCATGCTTCCACGTTGAGCACAATGTCAGCCTAAACGAGACCGTAATGCGCGGTCTCGGCGAGATGCACCTGGAAGTTTTGCTGCAGCAGATCAAGAAAAAATATGGCGTGGATATTGAAACCCATCCACCAAGCATCGCCTATCGAGAGACCATCACACGCAAGGCCGAGGCAAACTATCGACACAAAAAGCAGACCGGTGGCGCCGGCCAGTTCGGTGAGGTACACCTGCGTATTGAGCCTCTTGGCAGGGGTGAAGGCTTTGAGTTTGTCAACAAGATCGTCGGTGGCGCGATTCCGGGTCAGTTTATCCCCGCTGTCGAGAAGGGGGTGAAACAGGCCATGGATGAAGGTGCGATCGGCGGATTTTCAATGCAGGACGTTCGCGTGATCGTCTATGACGGCAAATACCACGCGGTCGACTCCAAGGAGATTGCCTTTGTCACCGCCGGTAAGAAGGCGTTTCTCGAGGCAGTGGATAAAGCCGGACCGGTGATACTGGAACCGATCGTGAATATCTCCATTACCACGCCCGACAGTTTTATGGGCGACTTGACCGGCGATCTTGCGGGAAGACGTGGTCAGATCAGCGGTACAGAATCGGGTCACAACAACATGCTGGTGATAAAAGGCCAAGCGCCGCTGGCGGAACTGGAGGGATATGCCACCCAGCTCAAGGCGATGACCGGCGGTGAAGGCAACTACACTATCGAGTTCAGTCACTACGAAGCGGTGCCCGCCAATGTCCAACAGCGACTTAAAGCGGTCAAAAGAGAGTAATCACAAATCGCTGAAATCTTCTTGGTGCAGGACAGGCACTCATATACCTACTTTTAGGTAGCTTAATATAACCGACTGGGTATGCTGAAACCGCTCTGTTTTTTTATCGTTAAAACAGAGCGGTTTTTTTATATTTCGATTCTTGATAAAAGTTTCGAAAGCGAAAGCATATGAATTAAAAAAAACCAATTGAGCACGCGGTAAAATGAGATTTTCTAGTTACAAAAAGTATTAAAAAACAAGACGTTTAGACCGCTTTTTTAAAGAAGGTATTTTACAAAATAATGAATCACTAGTGATGCTTGATCTAGATCAAGGCAGTCCCCTTCCTGAATCGTTGTTATAGGCCTGTGTAAGCATAAAACGAACAGGGTTTTACTGACTAGATTACGTAAGTGAGACCATGCAGTCCCCATATCAATAATAATCTGGGGTTGGGGGAAAAGTCGTAACCATCCTTTCTTTATAATTTGGCTTGCTCAATCAATTTGGGGGGACTCATCCGTTGCGCTTGTGCTGCGTCATTTCGTTTTCGTACAAATCACCTGTGCCACTGATGAATCTCTTCCTTACTGTCAACCCACTAAGGAGGGAGCTATGAAATGCTTCGGTAATGGTCGATTCGGCGCAATATTGGGGAGTGTTGCAGCGGGAATCACGCTGCTGCTGCAAGTCTCGACAGCAGATGCTGCAAGACCGACTGGTGAGATTGGTAAAGATTGGGGTAACCCGAAAGGCCACGAATGTGTCGAGTGTCACTGGATGGAAGATCCAGGTCTGACCATGGAGTGGAACAACAGCCAGCATGGACAGAGTGGCGTCAACTGCCTCGACTGCCATGAGGCCAAACCGGAAGACAAGGATGGATTTGAACATGAGGGACAACGCATCTCCATCATCGTGACTCCTAAGGACTGCTCCAAGTGTCACTCCGTTGAATTCGAAGAGATGGACGGCTCCCACCACTCCAAAGGCGGCCAGATCCTGGCATCTCTGGATAACCTGCTCGGTGAAGTGGTCGGTGGACCTGCTGCTGTAAATGCCGGTTGCCGTCAGTGTCACGGTTCCAAGGTCGAAATCGGCGATGACGGCAAACCGCTGCCGACCACCTGGCCCAACACCGGTATCGGCCGCCTCAATCCTGACGGTTCCGCCGGTTCCTGTACCGCCTGTCACGGTCGCCATCGTTTCTCCAAGGCCCAGGCCCGTACACCTGACACCTGCGGCAAGTGCCACGTTGGCCCCGATCACCCGCAGATTGAAGTCTACAACGAGTCGAAGCACGGCATCATCTACCGCGCCAAGGTCGATGAGATGAACATGGAGTCGGACAAGTGGGTCGCCGGTGTTGACTACTCTGCAGCTCCCACCTGCGCCACCTGCCACATGAGCGCTGGCGGTAAAGAGGGCAAGACCCACAATGTGGGCGACCGCATCTCCTGGACCCTGCGTCCGCCGATCTCCCAGAAGATCAACCTGGTGCGTCTGGAAAACGGTCAGGAATTCGACGTTAAAGAGGGTAAGGAAATACCCAAGGTCGGCGACAAGGCCAAAGGCTCTACTGTTATCGAAGTGGTTACCTGGAAAGAGCGCCGCAAAAAGATGCAGGAGGTCTGTAAAGCCTGTCACAGCGACAGTGTCATCAACGGTCACTACAACCAGTTCGACAACGTGGTGGAGCTCTACAACGAGAAATTCGCCAAGCCGATCGCCGCGGTGATGGGTGAGTTGAAAAAGAACGGCTATATCACCAAGGCCCCGTTTGACGACAAGATCGAGTGGACCTGGTGGGAGATCTGGCATCACGAAGGCCGTCGCGCCCGTCACGGCGCCTCCATGAGTGGTCCCGACTACACCTGGTGGCATGGTATCTATGACGTGGCCAAGCATACCTACATGAAGTGGATACCTGAGCTGAAGGCTGTCTCTATGAAGAAAGACGGCAACGAGGACTTCGCCAACAAGATGCTGGATAAGTACTTCAAGCCCATCGATGGCCATACCTGGTACTTCGAGGGTATGAGCAAGGAAGCCATCGACAAGGTACGCAAAGGGTTCGAAGAGCGTTACGGTAAAGGTGCGCTTAAGTAGTTCCCCTTAACGCCATCTACCCCTTCAGGCTTAACCGCCTGAGGGGGTCTTTTTTTCATCTTTCTGTCGTAGAGGTCATTCATGGGGAGACTACTCATCTATCTGCTGACGATCTCACTCAGCCTGTGCGGGCTTACCTCGGCAATGGCACAAGAGCCTGTCGAAGGGTTGATTGCGGATGCACGTCTCTTATCTGAATCGGGCAAACTGTCAGAAGCACACGCTATACTGACAAAGGCAGTTGAAACAGATCCGCAATCCTCACTCGCCCATACACGGCTTGGGGGTGTGGAACTGTTGCAACGCAACTATCAGTCCGGCATCAAGCGTTTTCAACAAGCGATCATGTTGGATGGGAAAAATGCGGATGCCTTCGTCGGCCTGGCTGTCGCCTACCTGCATCTGGGCCGCTACGCCCTGGCCAGGGAGGCGCTGAAAGAAGCGGAGCAACTGGGTCCGTCAAAACAGCAAGATATCGATAAAGTACTGGCCTGGCTCGATCAAAGATCCGGAAAACACGGACACTGAGTCGCGGTCCACCTGAGGAGATATTCATGAAAATAAACAGAAAACTGTTAAAGACACTGATTGCCGGCGTGTTTTTTGGCTGGCTGGTGTCGAGCTGCACCACCACCGACAGCGCAATGAAAAAAGAGGCCGCTGCGCCTGCCGCAAAACCTGCGGCAAAGATGGCCCCCGCAAAGCCGCAAGGTGTTCGATCCCCCAGCATGCTGGCCAATACCTGCGCCGGCTGCCATGGCACCGACGGTGCCAGCGCGGGTGACGCGATGCCCATCATCGGGGGTATGGAGAAGGAGTATCTGCAGCTTGTGTTGGCCGAGTTCAAGAGCGGCGAGCGTGACTCGACGATTATGGGTCGTATCGCCAAGGGCTACTCTGACAATGAACTGAAGGCGATCGCCTCTTATATCGCCAACCAGACTTGGGTTTCCAGCCCGGCTAAAGCTGACAAAAAGCTGGCGGCGATAGGCAAGAAGATCCATGAAAAGCGGTGCAAGACATGCCATGAAGATGGCGGCAGGGTTCAGGAGGACGATGCTCCCCGTCTGGCAGGACAGTGGCCAGACTACACCATGATCTACCTGAAGGATTGCCATAAGAAAGGCCGGCGTTGTCTGCCGAGAAAAATGGGTAAACGAGTCTCTGAGCTCTCCGAGAAAGAGTTGCAGGCCATGGCTCACTACTATCTGAGCGAGAAATAAGGGGGAGCACAATGGCTAAACTGACACGCAGAAATTTTATCAAGGCTACCGGTGCTTGTGCGGCGCTTGGTACCGCGGCAGCATTCAGCCCTGCCTCATTCGGTAAAAGCGCCAAAGGCCGTGTGATTGTTATTGGCGGCGGTTATGGTGGCTCTATCGCAGCCAAGTATATCAAAAAGGCCGATCCCTCGATCGATGTCACATTGATAGAGAAAAACACCCAGTACGTCTCCTGCCCGCTCAGTAATGAGGTTTTGGGCGGGGAGCGTGACATCGGCAGCATCACATTCAACTATAAGGCCATGAGCCAGAACCACAATATCAAGGTGGTACATGACGAGGTGGTGGAGATCGATGCGGCCAACCACAGCGTAAAGGTTGCCGGTGGAAATCAATATCAATACGACAAACTGGTCGTTTCACCGGGTGTCGACTTTCGTTTTGAGAAGATCGAAGGACACAGCGCCGCGGTGGCTGAGAAGATTCCCCACGCATGGAAGGCGGGACCCCAAACCACCCTCCTGCACAAGCAATTGATGGCGATGAAGGACGGCGGCGTCTGCTATATTGCCGCTCCACCCAATCCCTTCCGTTGTCCGCCGGGACCCTATGAGCGAGCCGCGCAGATAGCCCACTACTTCAAGCGGCACAAGCCGAAATCGAAGGTCATCATCCTGGATGCCAAAGACAAGTTCTCCAAGCAGGGGCTCTTCATGCAGGGCTACAAGAAGTTTTACGGAGATACCATTGAATGGGTCAGCGGCGCCAACGGTGGCATCATCGAAGCAATCGATGCGGACAACATGACCCTGGTGGGTCAGGTGGATGAGTACAAGGGTGATGTCCTCAACGTCATCCCTGCACAGAAAGCGGGCAAGATAGCGCAAATGGCGGGGCTGACCGACGATTCCGGCTGGTGCCCGGTCAGTCAGGGCACTTTCGAATCTAAAATCCATAAGGATGTCTATGTTATCGGCGACGCCAGCATCGCCGGCAAGATGCCCAAGTCGGGTTATGCCGCAAATTCACAGGGCAAAGTCTGTGCCGCTGCAATCGTTGCAACACTGAATGGCGAACCGCCGGGTGAGCCTTCCTATGTGAACACCTGTTACAGCATCATCACACCTGATTGGGGCATCTCGGTGGCTGCGGTCTATCAGTTGGTCGATGGCAAGATTGTGGGTGTTAAGGGTGCAGGCGGTCTCTCCCCCATGGATGCCTCTGCGGAGACAAGGGCCATCGAAGTACAGTATGCACGCAGCTGGTTCAAGAACATCACTTCAGATATGTTCACATAATAAATAATAATCTCGGAAGATTAACAATTAAAACAGGCAAGTTTGCGCCGCTATGCGGCGCTTTTTTTTGCTCGCTGCTGGCTCAAGTAGATAACAAAATGACAGCAACCAGTCGCGAATGTTTTTTAGTCCGCAAATGAACGCGAGTTAACGCATATTTTGCGCTACTGAATGTTCAGTATAGATAACTGGAACAGTAACCTGTGGTGATCACACCACCCTCTCGCCGTATCGGGTGGAATAAAGCCACAGGATATGGTGTGCTTGTATCCTATTGGATAAAAATATAGCTGACTAGGTATAGCGTAAAACCGTATTTGCGTTCATTAGCATTCATTTGCGGACTGAATCTCTATCGAACAGAACGGTAAACACCCTCATACTGCCACTTGTTCATCACCAACTGCCAGAGTTGTCCTTGGCGGCTGCGGAATAAACCCGCACAGGAGTGCAGGTAGTATTTCCACATGCGGTAAAAACGCTCGTCATAACGCTTCTGCAATTCAGGCCAGGCCCGATCAAAATTCTGCCACCAGGCCATCAGCGTTCGATCATAGTCGACACCGAAATTATGCCAGTCCTCAATCAGGAATATCGCTTCTATGGATCGAGCGATCTCCCGTGCGGAGGGTAGCTTGCCATTGGGAAAAATATATTTGTCCATCCATGGGTCTAAAGATTTGACTGTCTTTTGCTGTCCTATGGTTTGCAGCAAAAACAGACCGTTATCGACAAGCAGCCGTTTAACCTTGTTGAAATAGGTGCGATAGTTCTTGTCACCGACATGTTCAAACATACCCACCGATACCACCTTGTCAAAGCTGCCTGTCATCCTCCGGTAATCCTTCAATTCCACCATGACTGGAAGATTTTTACAGCGTTCACGCGCCAATCGCTGCTGAGCTTTCGATACGGTAACACCAACCGCACTGACACCGTAATTCTCTGCTGCATATTGCATCAAACCGCCCCAGCCACAGCCTATATCGAGTAGTCTTTCACCCACTTGCAATTGCAGCTTACGGCAAATTAAATCGAGTTTGTCACGTTGTGCCTGTTCCAGATTATCCGCCGATTCCCAATAGCCGCACGAGTAGCTCATGCTCGAGTCGAGCATGGCTGCGAATACATCGTTGCCGATATCATAGTGCCGTTCACCCACCTGAAAGGCTCGCTTGATCGACTGCGGGTTAAATAGATAACGGCGAATCCACTCGATCAGCATACGCAACTTGAACCAACCGGCGATCTGTTCATCGATTTCCGCAGCCATCAGGCGTGTAAACAGCTGGTCAAGTGCATGACACTCCCAGTAGCCCTGCATGTAGGCCTCACCAAAGCCGAGTGAACCTTGGGTCAGGATGCACTTGTAGAGTGCTTTGTCGTAGACTTGAATGTCCCATGGCCGATTGCCATTAAAACGAACATCCGCCTTTTCAAGAAGGTCAACTAGTATCCGGGGAGGTGCAGACTCTCCTCGAGGCTCATTATGCAGACCATGATTGATATTCACGAAAGACATCTATGAGCTCCTATTTTAGTTGTAGGTAATAAATTGACGCTGTCGTGATGGCACAATGCCAAAGTGACTAAATCCTAATGGAGAGAAATACGCTTAATAAAATCAAACGGTTTAAAAGTCTTCACCTCCAAGTATCACTCCCTGAATTTCGCTGTTACCGACAATACGTGATACTCCGCCACGCTAAATCTGCTGAATTAATTGAAAATAAACTCACGATCAAGAATGGAATCGACCTTCTACACGATAGCCCAAACATAACCTATAACCTACTGTATTACTTACCAATAATACTTTTTCACTTAGCTCAAGAGATTTTTAGACTGATAACAGACTATCTATAAAACCAGGCATTATGCATACATCGTCATGGAGTCATAAAACAACAGCTATTCCATTCTGCGATACTAATGAGACATCGAAAAACTAGTGGGATTTCGCTTCCATTAGTCTATACGTGTATTTTTTCCTCCGAGTAGTCGACAATGGCCCAGCGTTTCTCTGTGACCTGTCTGTTGTATAGTGCCAAACCAATGGGATGTTTATCGGCTTTATCGATCCCGGCTGGCCTGAACAGAAACCCTTTATCGAACATTTAACTCGCAGTCTGCACAACGAATCACTCAACTTGTACCTGTTGCGTCGCTTGTCACAGGTCCGTCAACTCGCGGGGCAAAGCGCGCTCAATACAACGAACAGCGTCCCCATGGCTCATCAGGTGGATTACTGCCGTGTTGATATACTGGGCAAGGTTGGAAAATATTTTAATTTTAGAACTGCAAAGTTGACGGGAATGCTTACGCAAGTTGCTTAGCAAATTGCTACATTCCCCTTGTATGATATCTGCATATATAACATGGCATAATAGCAAACAAGGTGGCAGGCATTTGCCCCTAATCTTCATGGCCTACCCTGATGAGTATCTCCATGTACTGCTCGTGTACTAAATAATAACGATAATTCAGATACTTAGTTAACTTCCTAACAATTAGAGAGCAGTTGGTCACGATTTGTGCAGCTGCGGCGATTAACTTTCAATCCCCTGTCAGTTCATTATGTATACTCTGTGATAGCAATACCGGTCAGGCTGGTATTCCTTAACCCAATGAGAGAATCAGATCAACTATCGAGGTACCCAATGGAAACCGTCAAATTAGCATCTATTAACCAAAAACCAACACTAAAACAAGCCTCACTTCACATGAACGCCTCACTTGGAACTGCAATTTTACAGATGCAACCAGAACCCAGACCCTGCTTTACCCCAACCCTATTAGAAGATATCCGTGCATTTCACACCTATATGTCTCAATCTATTGACCTAGATCAACAAACAAAGGGATACTCTGACTGGAAATATATTGTGCTTG
>NATV01000141.1 GCA_003094535.1 gamma proteobacterium symbiont of Ctena orbiculata
CTGTGCTCAACAACGACACCGGTCTGGGTGACACTCCGGTCACAGTTTCACTCGTGACCGATGTTGTAAACGGCACCCTGACCCTCAACGGTGACGGGACCTTCAGTTACACTCATGATGGTAGTGAAAACTTCACCGACAGCTTTATCTACCGCATCACTGACAACGACGGTGAAACGGCCGATGCTACAGTTATTATCGATATAGTCTCAACCAATAGTTCCCCTGAGGCCTCGGACACTGATTTCAGTGTATTAGAGGATACGGTCTATACCGGCAATCTGCCGACAGCAAGTTATGGTGATGGGGATACTGTTATTTATCAGTTGGAGAACGGCCCTGCATACGGCAGTGCCACTGTCGATGCGAACGGCAGGTTTAGTTATACCCCCGATACCGATTACCATGGCGCCGATAGTTTTAACTATAGCGTCAGTGATGGCAATGGCGGCTACAACAGCTACCTGGTAGAGATTGATGTTGTTGCGGCAAACGACTCTCCGGTTATTACCAGTCATGGGGAAAATGAAAATGTATTTCTCGCACTGGAGGAAAACACCGTCATTGTGACAACAGTTGTTGCCGATGATCCTGATAATGATGACGTCTCTTTCGCAATTGATGGGGGCACAGACCTGGGATTGTTCAGTATCGATCCCGCTAGCGGAGAATTGGTATTTATTAATGCGCCGGATACGGAGAACCCACTGGACTCTGATCAGGATAATCTGTATCAGGTCCAGGTTTTGGTAGCGGATGGTAATGGAGGAACGGACCGCCAAACCTTCACGATCGAGGTTACGGATGTGGATGAGTTTGACGTGGGTCTGTTGATAGATACGGAGGAAACACCCGATACGATCTCTCAGTCCGATTCGCTCCATGACGGTATTGGTATCACCGTCTGGGCGGAAGATCCCGATAGTAGCAATAACCAAATAACCTACAGCCTGGACGACGATTCCAACGGACTGTTCTCAATCGATCCTTCCAGCGGCGTGGTTGCCCTGGCTTCGGCCGTGGAGAACCGGGATGCTTCGCAATTCGAGATCACTGTACGTGCCACCAGCGCAGACGGCTCATATTCCCTGAAGAGTTTTATTATCTCTTTAAACAATTTGATCGAGCTCCCTCCTGAACCAGAAGAGCCCTACCTGGACGATATCATTTACGAGCTTGGGCCGGTAGAGCCTGATAGTCCTGTATCCGCGCACCCAGAGGAGACCATGGCACATTCGACAGTGCTGACAGCAGTCGATGGAGTGACAGAGAGTATTCAGACTAGAGAGGTATCGGATGCATTGATTCAAAGTGTTGAGGAGTATCCCACCCAAGGTGTAACCGAGACAGGCAGGGATGCCATTGATCGCTTCGATAAGAGCCTGTTTAGTACAGAAGGTCGAAGCTCCCACAGTTTGGGTTTTATGCAGATGCGATTTACGCCGGCTCCGGTATCCCCAGATGAACTGCCATTGATCAACACATTGAGCGATGAATTGGTCGAGGTGCCGGATACGATATGGAACCTACTCGACAGCATGAACCAGGATATGTCGGATCACCGTAATGAGCAGGCATCGAGCGATGGCGTAGTGTTGCGGTCGGCGACTTTCGGTACCCTAGCCCTTTCGGCCGGCTATGTGGCCTGGCTACTGCGTGCCGGCGTGCTTTCAGCCAGCCTGTTGTCGTTTTCACCCTTGTGGCGTCAAGTTGATCCGCTACCGGTTCTTTCGGCGCATGCGAAGCGTCGTGATGAGAAACAGGACAGGCTGAAAGAAGATGATCCTGACGAGAAGCGGCTGGCAAAACTGTTTGATCGAAAGAGAAAGCCGAAGCATCGCTCCTCATTGTTTCCCGGGAAGGATGCATGAAGTTTCGTATCAGTCCGACGATCAAGATCACGTTTGGGTTGGTATTGCTGACCCTGAGCATTCTCCTGCTCGGTCGTCTTGTCGGCTTTGTGCCGGACGAAGAAAAAACGGCACTGCAGGCAAGAAAGCAGTTCTGCGAATCGTTGGCCGTTCAGGTATCCTCGGCGGCAACGAAAAACGATTTGCAGATTCTGCGTACGACCCTGGAGTCGGTTGTGGAGAGAAACGATGATATTCTCTCTGCATCACTGAACAATAAACGGGGCGTATCCCTGGTTGCGGGGGACCACGAGAAACATTGGGTGAACGTACCCCTGGATAAATCCACATCGACCCACGTGCGGGTGCCGATTATGGCAAAGCAGAACCGCTGGGGAACCCTGGAAGTGGTATTTACGCCCCTGCGCAAAGAGAGCAGCCTCCCGTTGGGCACCCTGGGTGGACTGTTACTCTTCGTTGCCCTGATGGGGTTTGTTCTCTACATGATTTTCATCAAGCGGACCCTGCGCGAACTGGATCCCAAGGCGGTGATACCGGAACGTGTCCGCTCAGCCTTCAATGCCCTCTCCGAGGGGCTGATTATCCTGGATGAGAAAGATCAGATCATACTGGCCAATGACTCCTTCACCGAAAAAATCAATAAACAAGAAGATGCCTTGATCGGTCTGCGGGCGGACGAGTTGGCATGGCGTAAAAGGGAGAAAGGCGTCAAGGCGGATGTCTTTCCCTGGCGCACCAGTATGCAGAGCATGGAGCGTAAGACAGGTATTCCGATGCATCTGCAATTGGAGAACAGCTCAGAGCGGACATTTTCGGTCAATACCGCGCCGATCTTCGATGGCAAGGGTAGACCGCGTGGTGTGCTGGCGACCTTCGATGATATGACCGACTTGGAGAAAAAGCACCGGGAACTCCAATCAACGCTTGAAAAACTGCGTTCATCGGAGAAGGCGCTGCGGGACAAGACCGTCGAGCTTGAACTGCTGGCTACCCGCGATCCCTTGACCGGGTGTTACAACCGGCGGGCATTTTTCGAAAAATACGGCGCCTTGTTCAAGGCCGCTGTCAGGGAGGGTAGCGGCTTGGTCTTCATGATGATCGATATCGACGCCTTTAAGACGATCAATGACCAGTATGGCCATGCCAATGGTGACAAGGTAATAAGATTCATTGCCGAAACCCTGCTTGTCAACTCACGGCCTGAAGATGTCGTTGGACGATATGGCGGCGAGGAGTTTTCCCTGGTCATGCCGCATGCGGATCGGGAGCAGGCAGTTGTGCTTGCCGAACGGCTGCGCAACGAGATTCAGCAAAAGGGCTATGATCTGTTCACTGATAAACGCACGGTCACTGCAAGCTTCGGTCTGGCGCAGCTTACGGATGGTGAGGAAGATCAGATGCTGCTGATCAGCAATGCCGATGATGCCCTCTATCTTGCCAAGGAGCAGGGCCGCAACCGTGTCATCTTCTGGGATGGTGACATGACCAAGCGGGAACGTGCGGCCGAGAAAGCGAAACGCGAAGAGTTTGAACGACGTATGGCGTTGGCAAACGGGCAGAGTGACAAGATTCTCCAGGGTGAGGTGCACAGGTTGGAGGACCTGGTACGAGACCTCGAGTCGGAGCTCGAATACAGCAGGGAGGAGATAAAACGCCGTGAAGGAAGGGACGAACTCACCGGGCTGCCCAATAGAATCATATTCTCTGATCGCATACTTCAGGTTCTCGCCAGATGCAAGCGTTATGAGAAATCGGCTGCCCTGGTTTCCATTGACATAGACGACTTCAGCAGTATCAACGAGGCATTCGGCTTCTCCAGCGGCGATCGAATACTCAAGGTGATATCGTCCAGACTGGTCGATACGCTGCGAATCACCGATACCGTCGCTGTCATAGATCAACAGGACGACAAAGAGTCATCCACTATTTCCCGTGTGAATAACGATGAGTTCGCGCTGATTCTGACCGACGTAAATGACATCGAATCGATTACCTGGGTTATACGACGTCTTCTGAACGGCCTGAAAAAGCCGATCGAGGTCAATGATCAAGAGCTGTTTGTATCGTTCAGTGTTGGTGTCGCGCTCTATCCCCATGATGACGATACCCCGGCCGGTTTGATGCACAAGGCGGGATCGGCCCGGTTCGCCGCCAAGCGTGACATTGGAAGCAACAATATTCATTTCTTCTCACCGGATATCAACCGTGATGCCTATCACAAGGTATGGTTGGAGAGTCAGTTGCACAAGGCGATTGTCCGCTCTCAATTTGAACTGGTCTACCAGCCGAAATTCGATCTTAAGAGCGGGCGTATCGTCTCCCTGGAGGCGCTGGCGCGGTGGCCTCATGCCAAGGTCGGCTTGATACCTCCTTCCGAGTTTATTCCCGTCGCGGAAAGTACCGGATTGATACATAAGCTGGGTGTCTGGGTGTTGAGGCAGGCAATCGAGGATCTGAAAGTCTGGCATGAAGCGGGATTTGATGATCTGAGAGTCGCTGTCAATCTATCCGCCGTGCAGTTGCGTAAATCGAAACTCATTCAGAAGGTGCTTGAATGCTGTCAAGAGAACGGTGTTGATCCAAGTCATCTGGAACTGGAGATAACCGAAAGCGCTTTGGTGGAGAACTTCAAACAAACGGCTTCTGTCATGCAACCAATGAGCGAGGCCGGCATTCACTTTGTTCTGGATGATTTCGGCAAGGGCTTTTCATCGCTCAGCTATCTCAGGACATTGCCAATCGACGCAATCAAGATAGATCACTCATTTATCGAAGACACGCTGCCGAGCGAATACGATCAGACCATCATCAATGGCATCATCTCCCTTGCCAGGGGACTGCACTTGCGAGTCACCGCGGAGGGCGTTGAGACCGAAAGCCAGAAAAAGGTGCTCTCCAGACTCGGTTGTGATGAGGTTCAGGGAACGCTTTATTGTGACCCTGTTGCCACGGAGCAGGCGTTGTCCTTGCTTGAAACCTATAACAGGCCTGCTGACGGGGCATAAGCGTTTTCTTACCGACTTGTTACCAATGCGCAGTCGCGCCGCGATAGGTATAGTGGCGTGTGAGATCCTTGGCTTTCAACGGAGTTATATTGTGCATTTGAGCTGCCGCATTTTGTTGCTCGTTTTCCTGTTAACCGGCTTGACCGCTTGTGAACGGGGACCCAAGGATCATCAGCAGACCCTGCTGGTTTTCGGCACGCTGCTCGATATCAAGGCCTACACCGACAAGCCGGGAGAGTTTGAAACCGCGGTTGGGGACCTGGAGCAGACCTTCCAGAAGATGCACCGGGAGTGGCATGCCTGGAAGGGAGAGGGGGAGCTGGTTCGGCTCAACAGGGCGATTGCACAGGGTGATGCCATGCGTGTTTCCCCGGAATTGGCTGATCTGTTGCGGCAGGCCAGAGACCATGCGCAGCTGAGCGATCACCTCTTCAATCCGGCGATCGGCCGTTTGGTCGCACTGTGGGGTTTTCACAGCGATGAGCCTCCGGGTGGGCCGCCCCCCGATGCAAATAAGATCGCGGCGTTGATCGAGCAGGCCCCGGCCATGTCACAGCTTGTATTCGAGGATGGTCAAATCCAGTCCTCGAATCGGACCGTAGCACTGGACCTGGGGGCGTTCGCCAAAGGTTACGCCTTGAATCGCGCAATACGGCGCCTGCGGGCGTTCGGTATCGACAACGCCATCGTCAATGCGGGCGGCGATCTTTGTGTCTCCGGCCGTCATGGCGAACGGCCCTGGGCTATCGGCATTCGCCACCCCCAGGGCGAAGGTGTGATTGCCTCGGTTGATGTGGCGGACGGTGAGTGCGTGCTTACTTCGGGGAATTACGAGCGCTATCGTAAACATGAAGGTATACGCTATGCCCATATCATCGATCCTCGATCGGGCTACCCGGTGAAGCACGTGACCTCGACTACGGTAATCAGCAGGGACGGGGGACTGGCCGATGCCGCGGCGACCGCGTTGAGTGTCGCCGGTCCGCAGCAGTGGCATAAGATTGCGGCGCAGATGGGTTTAGTCGATGTGATGCTGGTGGATGAGAACGGTACTGTCCATGTTTCGCCGCAGATGCGTCAGCGGATCGAATTTCAGCAATCCATCGACCGGGTATTGGTCTCTGCGCCGCTGCAACCCCAACCCTGATCCAGGGGTGAAAATCAGATCGGGCACCTCTCAACTACCTCAACAACCGCAGAGGTCAGGGTATTCAGATCATCCCCATCGATGATGTACGGGGGCATTAGGTAAACCAATTTGCCGAAGGGCCTCACCCACACCCCGGCATCGACGAAACAGGGTTGGATCTGCTTCATATCCACGGGCCTCTTCAACTCCACCACCCCGATGGCTCCCAGTACGCGAACCTCGTCCACCTGGGGCAGTTCGCGGCAGGGCGCAAGCCCATTCTGCAGACCCAGTTCGATGGCCTTGATCCGCTCTTGCCAGGGAGAGTCCAGGAGCAGCTCCAGGCTCGCCAGAGCGGCGCTGCAGGCCAGGGGGTTGGCCATGAAGGTGGGGCCGTGCATAAACAGCCCGGGATCACCCTGGCTGATGGTATTGCTGACCTCTTCCGTGGTCAGGGTCGCCGCCAGGCTCATGGTGCCGCCGGTGAGGGATTTGCCGATACACATGATGTCGGGGGTGATACCGGCATGTTCACAGGCAAAGAGCTTGCCCGTGCGGCCAAATCCGGTGGCGATCTCGTCCAGGATCAGAAGCACACCGTATTGATCGCAGAGACTGCGAACCTCCTTCAGATATTCGGCCGAGTAGAAACGCATGCCTCCGGCCCCTTGGACGATGGGCTCCAGGATCACCGCCGCTATCTGTGCGTGGTTCTTCTTGAGCTTTTTCCGTAACGCCTTGGCACCATCCCCCTTGCAGGGGTGGCCGAAATAGCAGCTGGGGGCGTCGACGAAGAGCTGTTTCGGCAGGATCTCCGAAAACAGCGCGTGCATGCCGGCATCCGGGTCACACACGGACATGGCGCCGAAGGTGTCGCCATGGTAGCCCCTGCGGATGGTGAGGAAACGCTGTTTTTCAGGCTGATCCTTGTCGTGCCAGTATTGAATGGCCATCTTCATGGCCACCTCCACGGAAACCGAGCCCGAATCGGCAAAAAAGACGGTCTGCAGCGGTCCCGGGGTGATCTCGATCAGTCTTTTCCCCAGCTCGGCGGCGGGCTTGTGGGCGAGGCCGCCAAACATCACATGGGGCATGGATTCGAGTTGCTCCCCGATCGCCCGCTTCAATTGCGGATGGTTGTAGCCGTGGATGGCGCACCACCAGGAGGACATGCCATCGATCAGCTCCCGGCCATCCGCCAGGCGCAGCCGCACCCCGTCGGCCGAAACCACCGGATAGCTCGGCAAGTCTGCGCCAATGGCGCTGTAGGGGTGCCAGATATGGCGTTTGTCGAATTCGAACCAGTCCAAGTTATCACTCATGTCAACTGAGGTGTCCTGAAAATAGTGAGGTCTTGACAGCTTCAGCGAGTCTTGAGGCGATCTATTGCAAGATCATCTCGCCGGCCATGAACAGGCCTGTCTCAAATGGTCTTCTAGTGTATTCGCGCATGGTACAGCAATATAGCCTCGCGGCGTTATACATAACACTCCTGGTCCAGCTGCGGCAAGCGACTGACCACTGGGATATATTTTCTTTAAATTCAGTGCCTTGGTTATATAAATCCGGAGTGCGGCAAGGCGCACTCAGGGCGCAAGGAGAAATACCGCGCCTCCCTTGCAGCAAGGTGTTCAGCAGCGGGTGAGAGGTTAGCAAAAAAAATGAGGGTGTTGGCGAGTTTTTTTTGCTCGCTTTCTATGTTACCAATGGGGTTTGAGATGATGCGTGGTTTTAACCAAAAATAAACGACCCGTCGGGTCCCTGACGAAGATCCCAGCCATAACAAGAGGAGAAAGATATGGATAAACCTGTAGTAGCCGCAAAACAGCCCATCGATGTGGAACTCGACGCAGGCAGAGAGTATTGGTGGTGCGCATGCGGGCGTTCATCCAACCAGCCCTTCTGCGATGGCTCACACCAGGGAACGGGAATTGAACCTCTCGGATTCCAGGCTGAAAAAAACGGCGAGGCCTGGCTCTGCCGTTGTAAACAGACGAAGAACCCCCCTTACTGCGATGGCAGCCACAAACAGGTTGAGGATTGAACGTCTGTAACCCTGGTGCTTTGGAGTGGCATGACGTTCAGCCCTCGCCGGATGTGATCTCGTTGCGGCCCACGTCATTTTTTTGCAGGTTGAATTCGATGCGGTTTCGTCCGTTGGCTTTGGCCTGATAGAGGGCCTGGTCGGCATTCACCAGCAGCTGCTCCCCGTCCGCCTTTTGTCGCGTTTTGCTTAACAGCGGCCGGGTTTCGCTGACCCCGATCGATACGCTGAGTTGGAGTGATGAGCCATCACCCAGGGCGATCGGCTGTGAATTGACCTCAAGGCGAATTCGCTCGGCCAGCAGCAACGCTTCATCGAGACTGGTTTGGGGCAGCAGAAGCGCGAACTCCTCACCGCCGAAGCGGGTTGCGATGTCACTGGCCCGCAGTTGGGAGCGGATGCGATTCGCCAGCTCCCGCAACACGGCGTCTCCGGCTTGGTGGCCATGATTGTCATTGATGCCCTTGAAATGGTCGGCATCTATAAACAGGCAACTTAGCGGGTGACGGTAGCGCCCGGCACGGGCGAGTTCCTCAGTGAGGCGCCGATCCAGGTAGCGCCGATTGTGAAGACCGGTCAGTGGATCGGTAAGGCCGCTGATCAGGATATGCTCTCGATTGACACTGTTTTCCAGACAGACGGTACAGATCGTGGCGAGACGGGCAAGAAAGTCGGTGGCGAGCTGACGTGAGAAGCGGTCTTCCTCGCTGCTGCCCAAATTGATGCTGCCGATCAATCGGTTTTGGCGAATCAGGGGCAGTATGGCTATGCTCTTCAGTCCTTCGATATCGGAGAAGAGAGTATCGTACTCGGGGCTAAGAAACGGGCCCAGCCAGGGACTTCGCAGGCGCTGAAAACGCGGATTGACCTTAACCATGTCATCGACGAAATCGAGTAACGGAAAGGCTTTCTCATCGAGGCCGTTTTTATAGAGCAGATGACGGATTTCGTGATTGGGATCTTGCAACAGCAGCTGTAGGGACTTGATCTCGAAGGACGCCTTGAGACCCTCCGTCATGGAGCTGAAGAGTTCAGGCAGCGTTTCGGCGCTCAACAGTTCCAGTTCACGGGCATGGAAACGCCCCAGCGTCTCCTGGTTCTGCTGCGCCTTTCGGGTTAATTCCTTGAGACGTTGACGAAGTTGCCGGTTTTCAATTTTTAGATCCATCGCACTGCACTGAAAAGGACCGATCAGTTTTATCGGCACGGAATTCCGCTCCTTTAGAAGTCTATCACCGATACGGGGAGACCAGGATGCAGGATGTCATTGAAACAGCATGGAGGTTAAAGCAGTTCCAGATTAGATTTTAGGCTATGGTGGCGATACTGCAGGCATCCCGTCTACTTCAATCTGAGTGCCCGCTTTTCTATGAAATGCCATGATAGGATGGCGAATGGCGTTGTGACGGCTAATGTGGCAGCAAAAAGCAGGTATGGAGAATCTATTTTCATCAGTTGGACAAGTGACTGCATGATTGGGAAATGGAAGACGTACATGCCGTATGAGTAGTCACCAAGACGGTTGAAAAGTAGAATTTTTCCCTTCGGCAGATAGGCCAGTGCGATTACCACATAGATCATCGCAAGATATTCCAGGGTAGTGAAGAGGTAGCCGTTGAGAAAGGAGCTGATGAGGAGAACGCTGGCAACCAGCCCCAGTAGCAGGCTCCAACCGAGGAGAATGCGGTTTCGATAGAGGTGCATGCAGGCGCCTGCCGCAAATAACGCACCGAAGCCTATACCGCCTGTGATGATTGCATCCGCTGAGAGGTTGTAGCCCTGGGCGAATATGTAGAGCAAGATCGCGCTTAGCGCGATAACAATCATTAATGGGCGGTAATTTATGAGTTTGGTGAGTCCCATTGCCGCGAGCACGATATAGAAGATGGATTCCCATGCGAGCGTCCATAAGGCTCCGTTGACGTATGGGTTATGATTACCCACAAACACGCCTGGCAGAGCAAGGGTCTTGTGAATAACCGGCATGTTCAGATTCGAGACCAGGAAATCCAAGGTCTGTGGGGAACTCAGGTAGTTCGATATCGCAAGCGTAGTGAATGTCGCGCCAACTATCAGCAGACAAAAAGCCAGTGAAAGAATAAGCGCTGGATACAAGCGCAGGATTCTTGCTTTGGCGAACAACCAAAGGCTTTTTCTGTTATTGAGGCTCTTGGTTACGAGGAAGCCGCTGATGATGAAAAATGTTGCCAATCCATAACCACTCGCATTGATCCCGGTCAGCTGGTATATGGGATCGTTCTCTTCCCCGAGACCGAGCAAGGCAAAGCTATGGGTAAAAACGACGCTGACAGCGGCACATAAGCGTAGGAGATTGAAGTTGTTGTTTCGATTTTCGTCGTAAGCACTTATGCACTTCATTATGATGTGACCGACAGGTTTTTCATAAACCCGGTCCGGGTTTCGCATTCTCTGTAATTTTCAATCGTTTGCCCTGTATTCGACAGCGAGTTCGTGGCTTCGAAAAAGGCACTGTTGCAGTGCCGCCGCATACTTGAGTCGGGCATGATAACACAGGCTGTTGGTCGGCAGAGACCGGTGTCCGCTCAAAAGCCCCCGCTTACCCGCCAGCGCTGGTAATTGGGCTCGTCGATATAGCCCCTGCTGGTGATATAGTTGATTACCTTGCGTAAACGATAGAAGCGGACCACAGAGTCAACACGTATTATCTCCTTGCCCCTTTCGTCGAAAAAGATCAGGGAGGGCGTGTAAAAGAGCCCAAGATCCCTCGACCATTGATGAGCGGTGGTCTTCTCGCCGCCCGGAGTTATCACCGGTGTCTCTTCGCTGATATCGAGTTGAACGTTGTCAAATCCGCGCAGCAGCCTGTTGATTGCCGGGTCGCGCAGTGGTTGCCCGTGAAGCACGTCGCAGGCGTGACAATTCCCCTGTTCGAAATAGACCACAAGCGGACGTTGTCCGGGAAAACGGCTACGGTCCAGGTTGTGCGGCGGCGGTATGAAAAAGTCCTCATCGTTCAAATCCCCGGGTTCGAATGCGGTTCCCGATTCGCCCCTGGCCAGGTAGTCGGGGAATGACTCCTTGCGAAAGTGTTGGTCGGCGACATATTCGAGCGCGGCACGAAACTGATAAGGAGGGTAGTAGCCGCGCAGGCGCAGTACCTCGCTGCCCTGTTGATCATAAAAGATCAGCGAGGGTGTGAAGTTGGTCTCCTCAAGCAGCGCATATTCGCGTTGCGTAATTACCTCGCCATCCAGGGTAGTGACCTCCTCGGTGCTCCAAATGTCGATGGGGATTACATCGAAGCGTTGCCGGGTATAGGTTGAGATGTCGCTGAGACCGAAGTTGACCTCGAGCAACATCTTGCAATAGGCGCATCGCTTCTGGCCAAAATAGACGATGATGCCGCGCTTGTCGTTTGCAACCGCCTCGCTGAGGTCTTCCGGCAGGTCGAGGAAACTCTTTTTGAACCAGCCGGGATACTGCAACAGATCTTCAAGGGGGAAGTCGTCAAAGGTGAAAACATCGGTTTCGGAATCAATCGCAAATGCCTGCGGACTGAGCGGTGACAGCAGTAACGACAGTGCGATTGAGACGTATTGCAATGGCTTTTTCATGGGCATGACTCACCAGGATGTAAAGTTAGTGCCCGGAGCTCTAATTCCAAATGACCGGCCTTGTGGTACGAGCGGATATTCAGCGCAGCGGTCAGTGGCGTTGTCAGTTGTTGTTTTTATATGGTGGACAAAACGCTACAATAAACCAGGATAAATATAAAGGTCATCATAGTAAAAAATGGCTTGTACAGGGTATTACACATGTTGTGAATATCGGTACGTACCCGATGCATACGCCACTGATATTTCACAAGGGGGAACGAAATGAAAAAACAGCTGCTTTTCCTGACACTATCGAGCCTGGCGGCATTCCCGCTCTCTGCGGAAGATGAGGGAGATCCCGCGACCTACTGTAAACAGGCGGCGGAACTCTATGAGGAGGACGATATTGCCGGCGCCGTGGAAGAGGCAAAATGGTGTCTCGAATCGCTGGAGCAGATCCAGCAGGCCAGGAAGACTGACAAGTTTAAAAAGGAAATCGCCGGCTGGAAGCGTGGCGAGGTAAAACAGCAAAAAACGATGGGTTTTTCCATTATCGAAACCAAATACACCAAGGATGGCAAGACCATCGAGGTCAGCTACAATAGCGGCAGCATGGCCGCCATGTTCAGTCAGATGGGGGTGGCCGGGGGCGGCAAGAAAATCCGTCTCGGCCGATACAGCGGTATGGTCATGGAACAGGGTACTCGCAATGAGATCCTTATCGGTCTCAAGATGACCCCAGGCATGCTCACCCTCTCCTCCAATAATGCTTCGCTGAAGGAACTGAAAGCCTTTGCCAAGAAATTCCCGGTCAAGGAGATCGATCAGTAGGCGAACGCCGACTTCGGAATCGGCAGAGCGGACAACAGGTTACAGAAACTCGGACCAATTCGTGGCACGATCGCCGAATACCAGAAAGTGCGGATTGAGCAGCGAATCCTTGGCGTTGTATGCGAGGGGCTGCAGGTCGAGGGTGGTGACCTGTCCGCCCGCGGCTTCGACTACGGCCTGGGCGGCAGCGGTGTCCCATTCCGAGGTGGGGCCGAGTCGGGGATAGATATCGGCCCTGCCCTCGGCCACCAGGCAGAGTTTCAAAGAACTGCCCATGCTGACCAGTTCGTGATCTCCCAGGTTTTCAAGAAAACGCAGCAGTGAGTCGCCGGCGTGGGATCGGCTGCCTGCGACCCGGGTCGGCTGGCTGCGCTGTTCGGTGACGTGGATCGAATGCGCCGGTTGGTCGGCCTCCTTTTTCCATGCGCCGCTGCCTGAGACCCCGTAGTAGGTGGTATTCAAGACCGGTGCATGCACCACCCCCAGGGTGGGCGAGCCTCCTTCGATGAGGGCGATATTGACGGTGAATTCACCGTTACGCTTGATGAATTCCCGGGTGCCGTCGAGGGGATCGATCAACCAATAGCGCTGCCACTGCCGGCGGGTCTCATAAGGGATCGCGGACGACTCCTCGGAGAGTACCGGGATATCCGGGGTCAACCCTTCCAGGGTGGAGACGATGATGTTGTGAGCGGCCTTGTCCGCAGCGGTGAGCGGAGATTTATCCTCTTTTGTCTCGACTTCAAACTCAGTGTTGTAGATATCGAGAATGGCGTTGCCGGCCTGTTGCGCCAGTCGTAACAGTTCATCGAGATGCACGGGTTGACTCATGTTAATAGATCCCTGGTCAAATAGAGGGCCGCGATTGATCGGGCCTCGGTCAAATCTGGTTGACCGATCAGTTCATCCCAGTCCGAGAGGTGCCAGGGTACGACTTCGATCGGTTCGGGTTCGTCACCCGGTTGTCTGTCGGGGTACAGATCCCGCGCAAGAATAACATGGGTTTGATGACGGATGTAAGCGGGGGCAATGGTGAAGGTTTTGATCAGGCGCAGCTCTCGGGCCCCGTACCCGATCTCCTCGCGAATCTCCCGATTTGCCGCCTCCAGGGGATCTTCGTCCCGCTCCATGCGCCCCTTTGGCAGTCCCAGTTGATAGTCCTGACTGCCGGCCGAGTATTCACGGATCAACAGCACCGTTTCATCATCCATCATCGGTACCACCAGCACGGATCCACGCTCCCCGCCGATCAGCCGTTCATAACACCGCTGTTCGCCGTTGCTGAATTCCAGATCCAATTGTTCCACGCGAAACAGGCGGGTCTTCGCGATCAGCTGCCGGGAGAGGATTGTGGGAAGCTTGCCCATGGTTTTAGCGGTCTGTAGATGAAGTGCGAAAATCGATTTCGGTGAATAACCTGCCTTGAAACCACCCGTCCCAATAGAGATTCCCCTGCCTCAACCGGGCACGCCCGGCATCGAGAGGGAGCGGCCTCAAGGCGCTGTAGTCTATCAGATCGGCGGGATAGCCGACTTCCAGGGTGAGACGCATGGGATAGTAACCGTCGAGAAATTTACGCATATAGGGGCCGTTGCGCAGCTGATAGCGGCCTTCTCCCGCGGGGTGCAGCGAGCGGCTCTCAGCCTGCAGGCAGATCGAGGCACCGCGTTGGATATCCCTGAGGACGATGCTTGGACCTTCAACCTGGCCGGAGCCGATATTCTCCATGGAGAGCAGCTCGATATGGCGGATCCGCTGGGGATGATAGACGATCTCGAGGAGTGGAACCGGATCGATATGGCGATGACACTGGTGCAAATCGACCCAACCGTCACGGAGACTATCCTCACCGATCTGAATCCGGTTAATATGGTGGTGAACAGGCTCCGCCGGTGGGGAGTCAAGAATCTCCAATTCACCTTCGTTGACACCCTCGGTGTCCGACTCGAATGCATCGTCGTCAAACGCCATCGATTCCTCTTCGGCGGATGCGGCACAAGGCAGCAAGGTGAGCAGCAGTAACAGGGTGAAATGCATAGCTACAACTCTATACGATGATCGACTGGAACCAAATTGATATTGTCATGTTGGATATGGACGGCACCTTACTGGACCTCCATTTCGACAACCACTTCTGGTTGGAGCATGTGCCTGCCCGTTATGCCGAGGCGAATGGAATGGTCTTGGAACAGGCCAAGCAGGAGCTGTTGGCGCGCTACAAAAGTGTCGAAGGTACACTGGAGTGGTATTGCATCGACCACTGGAGCCGCGAACTGGAACTCGACATCGCCCTGCTCAAGGAGGAGGTCGATCATCTGATCGCTGTACACCCCCATGTCGTCGACTTTCTTGATCAACTGATGTGCGCCGGCAAAGAGCGGATTCTGGTGACCAACGCCCACCAGAAGACCTTGGCGCTGAAGATGGAGAAGACCCGCCTTGCCGGCTTCTTCAACCAGGTGATCTCTTCTCACCAGCTGGGATTGCCCAAGGAGAATACCGAGTTTTGGCATCGCTTGCAGAATCTGCACCCCTTCGACCGGGAGCGGACCCTGTTCGTCGACGATAGCGCGCCTGTACTCGCGTCGGCCAAGCACTACGGAATACGCTGGCTGCTGGCGATGCTCAAACCCGACTCCAAGGAGCCGCCGCGGGAGATTGCGGATTACCCCGCCATCCACGACTTTTCGGAAATCACCGGCGGATTGCGTTGTGAAATCTGATCCCGGGCCGTGAAATAAATGTCAGACCGATTATGTGATTAAACTGATCTACTGACGTCCCGCCTGAATAAAAATCATCAACTCTTAAAGCCTCCTTTATTAATTTGACAATACAAGCCCTCAGACTGTGTCGCTCATGATAACCCCAGCAAAACAGTCAATTTCAGAGGAGCGATTCAATGCATAATACTGTCAAGACCCTAGCTGCGGCAGCGATGGCGACCATGATGTTGCCCGTTGCCGTTCACGCGGACGAAATGGATTTCGGTATGTTTGTGGAGAAAGAACTGGAAGACCGGTCAGAGAAGCTGTTCGGATTCAAGAAGCCGCTGGCCGAATCGTCGGACACGGTCATCGATCGTGCAGCGGGACAGCCTGCCACTGAGCGTCAGCTGCTGGCCAAAAGCCTCAAGCCCCGTTATATCGCCCGTAACGTCGCGACCTCCGGCGACATGATAAGCTTCTGGCCGGATGACCTCGATTACACCCACCTCATGATCTGCATCGAGCAGCGCCGCGACGGCACCACCCCGGGTGGCGGTGGCGGCCTCAACGCCGCTGTGCAGCGGGTAGATATCAAAACCGGCGAAGTCGAGAACGTACTCCACGGCATGTCCCGTTGCGATGGCATCCGCACCACCCAGTGGGGCACCCTGCTGGCTACCGAGGAGACGTCAGACGGCGGCGCCTACGAGATCATCGACCCGCTGAACACCACCGGCCACTGGGTTGCCGATCGGGGCCTGCCCGGTATGCCCGCGGACATCCGCGACGGCATCGACAGCCCCAACCCGAGCACCAAGGTCGTCAAGCGTACCGCCCTGGTTACCCAGGCATGGGAAGGTCTCGAAGTCCTCGACAACGGCGTGGTGATCGGCGGTGACGAGCTGCGTGCCGGCAACGGCCCCGCCGGATTCGACAGCGACGGCGGTGCCATCTTCCGTTTCGTCCCCAGCGTGGCCTACGACTGCGGCGCCAAGACCCGCCCCGGCCTGCTCTGCCCCAACACCATCAAGACCTTGATTGAGTCGCCATTGGTCTCCGGCCAGAACTTTGCATTGGCCACCGCCTGCACCGGCAATGACGATGTAGGTCAGGGTTGCGAGTATGGTGAGGGTAAATGGGTCGAGGTTGATGCCGCCACCGCCCGTGCGGATGCCAACATCGCCGGCGCCACCGGCTACTGCCGTCCCGAGGACCTGCATATCGATCGTGAATCGCCGCGCTTTCATGGCGGCGACGGCATCGTCTGGTGCTGGACCAACACCTGCGGTGGGGGCGCCGGCGAGGCCCTCTGCGTGACCGAGAGCGACAGCACGGTCGAGGCCATGGATTACATCGCCGATGGCAACTTCAACCGCAACCTGCTCGCCAACGGCACCACGGAAGCACAATCCTGGGTCACCCGCTTTGTCCAGGGTGACGAGGAGATGAACAGCCACGACAACCTGGAGATCCAGCCGGTCACCAGCAACGTCTACATCATCGAGGATAACGATTTCGGTGACATCTGGGCCTGCCTGCAGGATGGTGCCGACCGCGATCGTGCCAGCGATGGTTGCGTGCGTATGCTCTCCATCAACAGCACGGCGGCCGAGCCCACCGGCTTTATCTTCGACGGTACCGGCAAGGTGGCCTACTACATCCTGCAGCACGGTCAACAGCCGGCCGAGCTGCTCGATTTTGAGTCGAATCCGGTTACCGGCCGCACCGACGACTTGATCAAGATCACCGGCTTTAAGCTGCCGAAGAAGTAGAGCGCTGACAACGACTCCGACTAAGATCTGATCGAGGTCGAAATAGTGAGGCCGCCCGTATGTTTTGCGGGCGGCCTCTTTTTTATTGCATTTCTACACCTGCTTACTTGCTGGCTAGCCGCTTCAGCATCTCCTCCATGCGGATCAACCGCTGCTCCATCTCCTGGGTGCGGGCATCGATGCGGTGCACCTCACCCGCCTCCCCCTCGCCGCTGTCGCGGGAGAACTGTTCGTGTTCTCTTTGCAGCGTCTCGAGGACGATACCGATCATCATGTTGAGGAATACGAAGGCCACGACGAAGATGAAGGAGAGATAAAAGGACCAACTCAATGGGTAGACGTCCATGGTCTCATACATCACGTCGGTCCAGTCCTCGAAAGTGGCGACGCGGAACAGAGTGAGCATGGCGATGGTGATGTTGCCCCAGAGTTCCCGGTTGATCTCGCTGAAAAACATGCTCCCCATGGCGGCATAGATGTAGAAGATGATGAACATCAGCAGGGAGACATAACCCATCCGCGGAATAGCGGAAACGAAGGCGTTCATCAGGATGCGCAGCTCGGGAATGATGGAGACCAGGCGCAGCACCCGGAATACCCGCAGCAGACGCCCGAGCAGGGCGGCCTCGCTGTCGTCCACCGGGATCAAGCTGGCGGTGACGATAAGGAAGTCGAAGATGTTCCAGCCCTTGCTGAAGAAGGACTTCAGGCTCTTTTCCGCCAGCATGCGGATGATGATCTCGGTGAGAAAGAAGAGGGTGATACCCACATCCAGGATCCGCAGCAGCTGCGCGGTGGCCGCCGGTATGGGGTAGGTCTTGGCACCGATCATCAGGGCGGAGATAACGATGACCAGGATGACAAAGGTCTCGAACAGCTTGTTGGAGCGCAGCTGTTCGAATCGGTCCCGTAATGTGGCTGTGCTGAGTGTCATTGTCTTTTCAGATAGGGGGCTGTGGCGACGAGGCGCGGATTATACCTATCTCCGATGAAAAAAATCAGTATGAAATCGCCCTGCGATTAGTCGTGATATGGCATGGGAAGTTCCCCAGTCACAACTCGAGTGTAGGGGGCGGGGGAAGACAGTCCGGGATATCAACGTCCCCAGCGCTTGAAACGTTTCCTGCAGTAGGCCAGCAGTTCGGCGTAGTTGCGGAAATAGAGCTCAAAGCCGTCTTCCGCGGGGGCGTCCAACTCGCACCAGTCGTTGTCGTAGTCGCGGCAGATCTGCGGCCGCTGGTCGTAGATGCCGCAGGCACCCCCAGGCCCCAGGTGTTCGCAACTGCCCTGAAAGAGGAGAAACCAGCCATCCTCGTCCTTATAGATCTCGACCCCCTGATGCGAGACCTGCCAAAGCAGGTGCTCAAAGTCGACCTTTGATCTGGGGGCCACACCAAGCGCCTCTGTGGTGTAGGTGCAACATTTCGAGTTGAGGCAACGACTGCACTTGCCATCCACGTCGGTTACTCCGGATTGCCGCTCTGCGGCGGTTTGGGACCGCGCCGACGCCGGCGTCGTTTTTTCGGTTTCTCCCCGTCCTTGGGTTTATGGCCCTTGTGGTGGTGGCCTTTGCCGTGACCTTTGCGTCCGTCTTTGCCGCGATGTGGCTGACGTGAACCCTTTTCGGGATAGATTCGGCTCTTCGGATCGATCTCCGCCAACAAGGCTGGATCGACGGTCTGGGTGGGAATGGCGTGGCCGACAAAGACCTCGATATCGGGCAGCGAGAAGGCGTAGGTCTCGCAGGCGAAGCTGATGGCGTCGCCGCTGGCGCCGGCACGGGCGGTGCGGCCGATGCGGTGGACATAATCCTCCGCATCCTCCGGCAAGTCGTAGTTGATTACATGGGTGACATCGGGAATATGCAGTCCGCGGGCCGCCACGTCGGTGGCCACCAACACCGACAGTTCGCCCTCCTGGAAGCGCTTCAGCAGGCTCAGGCGCTTCTTCTGCGGCACATCGCCGGAGAGCACGGCGGTGTCGATGCCGTTCCCCTGGAGAAATCCCCAGACCTTGTCCGCAACCCGTTTGGTGTTGACGAAGACAATGCTTCGGGCATCGTCCATGCCCTGGATCAGCCCGATCAGGAGCGGGATCTTCTCCTCGTTGGCGACCATGTAGCAGGTTTCGGTGATCTTCTCCGCGGTAACCTGTTCCGGCGCAACCTCCACGCTCTGCGGATTGTTCATGTGCTCGTAGGCGAGCTCCTTGACGCGGTAGGAGAGGGTGGCGGAAAAGAGCATGCCCAGCCTTTTCTGGGGCGGCGGGCAGCGACGCATCATGTAGCGGATATCCTTGATAAAACCGAGATCGAACATCCGGTCCGCTTCGTCCAGGACCAGTACCTGGATCGCCCGCAAATCGTAGACATGCTGCTTGTAGTAGTCGATCAGGCGACCGGGCGTACCAATGAGGATATCGACCCCGGCCTCCAGCTGCTTGCGCTGCTTGTCGTAACCCGTACCGCCGAAGACAGCGGCAGAGGTAAAGTCTGTATATTTCGTCAGTGCCTGGGCATCGTTGTAGATCTGCACCGCCAGTTCCCGGGTGGGGGCGAGGATCAGGGCGCGGGGCTGGTTGGCCTTGCGCGTCTCTTCCGCGGGATGGAGCAGCAGGTGGCGCAGGGTGGCGATGAGAAAGGCCGCGGTCTTGCCGGTGCCGGTCTGGGCCTGTCCCGCCACATCCCTGCCGGCAAGGGCGATGGGGAGGGTCTCCGCCTGGATGGGGGTGCAGAATTCGAAGCCCGCCTCACCTATGCCCTGAAGGATGGTATCGGGAAGATCGAAGCTGTCGAAACGTGTGTCGGTAAGGTGTTTGTCAGTCATGGCGGGCAAGCATACAGTAATTTGGGTGCGCACACGATGGCTCCCTGTTGCATTGCCCGGGGAGAGTGGGTCGAAGAAAAAAACAGTCCGCACATGAACGCAACTATTGGAGAGGATTAGAGTAAACCCAGAGCAGTTTTTGTGGGTATGCGGCGGTAGTAAAGAAGATGAAAAATATCTTATGTTATCAATTGGTTAAAGTGATGATCTTGGCTGTATGTTGCACTCTCGCCATAGTGGCAAGGTCCGCTGGAAATTCCTTATTTGATGTTCAAGTCTTGTAATGGGGGAGGATTCAGGGTGATCCAACCTGCTGCCAATTAATGAAATTCACTTTTTATTTGCGTTCAATAGCGTTCATTTGCGGACTAATATTGCGACTGCTTACCAATTTCAAAAGCCAACAGGACCAGGATGCCGTAGAATCCCGTACAATCCACCCATGAATATCTATTTGATATCTGTAGGAAACCGCATGCCAGGCTGGATAGATGAGGGATATCAAGAATATGCGCGCCGCATGCCGGCTGAATGTGGTTTGCAGCTGATCGAAATCACCCCAGGACATCGCGGCAAAAAGGCCGATATCGCCCGGGCGGTTCGCGAGGAGGGTCAACGCATGTTGAAGGCGATTCCGAAAGGGTGTCTGGTTTTGCTGCTGGATGTGGCGGGTAGTGCCTGGAGCACGGAGCGTCTCTCGGGCAAGCTGGAGCAATGGATGGCGGACGGACGGGATCTGGCGTTACTGGTGGGCGGCCCGGAAGGGCTTGCCCCCGACTGTCTGCAACGGGCTGATGGACGCTGGTCGCTGTCGCCACTGACGCTGCCCCATCCGCTGGTCAGAGTCGTGGTGGCGGAGCAGCTTTACCGGGCCTGGAGTCTGTTGCGGAACCATCCCTATCATCGGGCGGGTTGAAAGCCGACGGCAAGAGGATAAATCCAGCGTGAAGGAGTTCCCAGCCATCTACCTCGCTTCCCGCTCGCCAAGGAGGAGAGAGCTGCTGCATCAGATCGGTGTCGACCACACCCCGCTCGAGATCGCTGTTGATGAACGGCAGCGACCCGATGAAGAGCCGGCCGCCTATGTGTTGCGGCTGGCGAGAGAGAAGGCCGAGGCGGGCGCGGATGCGGCTCAAGGGGGTGAATCTTTACCGGTCCTGGCCGCTGATACCAGTGTTGTAATTGACGACGTGCTGTTGGGAAAGCCCCGGGACAGGGACCACGGACTCTGGATGTTGAGGCAGCTGTCGGGTAGAACCCACCAGGTTTTTACCGCCGTTGCATTGGCCTGCGGGGGGGTGGCGACAAAACTCAGTCAAAGCGAGGTCAGCTTTCGCGAGTTGAGCGATGCGGAAATCCTTGCCTATTGGGCCACCGGAGAGCCAGCCGATAAAGCGGGCGGCTACGCCATCCAGGGTCTTGGTGCACGATTTGTCAGTATGTTGCATGGCAGCTACTCGGGAGTGATGGGACTACCCCTATTCGAGACAGCGGAATTACTGCGCCGCTGTGGCATCCAATTCAATAATGAAAAATAACAACGTATCAGGGCCTGTTAACACACATCCGGTTGGTCCTGTTACGTACGAAAAGCGTCAATCAAGGCGCGAGGAGAGAAGTTTGGTATATCCAAGTGAACGAGCATCGCTGGGTGGCGTTTTTCCAGGCGCACCCCGCAGGGCTGGGGCTATTCTTCCGCCCGGTGGCGTTATCATTCGCTCATTCCGCCTTGCCGGACGAAAGAAATGTCTCAGCAGGGTCAATCGGATGAGTGCCACCAGGCCCTATGAGCTATGAGTGAAGAGATTCTGATTAATGTCACACCGCCCGAGACCCGGGTTGCGGTTATCGAGAATGGCGCGGTGCAAGAAGTGATTATCGAACGCTACGGCAAGCGTGGCCTGGTAGGCAATGTCTACAAGGGCAAGGTATGCCGGGTACTGCCTGGTATGCAGGCGGCTTTTGTCGATATCGGGCTGGAGCGGGCGGCATTCCTGCATGTATCCGATATCGGGGAGACCACCGATAGACCGAAGACGGACAATATCCATGAACTGTTGCGTGAAGGCGACTATGTGATCGTGCAGGTGCTGAAGGATCCCATCGGCACCAAGGGCGCCCGTCTGACCACCAATATCTCCATCCCGTCGCGACACCTGGTGTTCATGCCCTCGCTGGGCAATATGGGCATTTCCCAGCGCATCGAGGCCGAGGATGAGCGCCAACGCCTGCGCGAGCTGCTGAATCAAGTGGCGGAGGCGGGGGAGATATCCGGAGGCTATATCGCCCGCACCGCGGCGGAGGGGGTGGATGAGATCTCGCTGAAGGCGGATATGCGTTTCCTGGCGCGCCTCTGGTCCTCGATTCAGGAGAAAAGCAAGCTGACCAACAAAATCGAGCTGATCCACGAGGACCTCTCCCTGCCCCTGCGCTCACTGCGCGACCTGGTCGGCCCCGATGTGGAAAAGGTACGCATCGATTCCAAGGAGACCCACCAGAAAGCGATCAACTTCGCGCAAAAGTTTATTCCCGATATCAAGCACCGCATCGAGTACTACCCTGGGCAGCGCCCCCTGTTTGATCTCTACGGTGTCGAGGACGAGATCCAGAAGGCCCTGGAACGCAAGGTACAGCTCAAATCCGGCGGTCATCTGGTGATCGATCAGACCGAGGCGATGACCACCATCGACGTCAATACCGGGGCCTTCGTCGGCCACAGAAACCTGGAGGAGACCATATTCAAGACAAATCTGGAGGCGGCTCAGGCCATCTGCAGGCAGCTGCGTCTGCGCAACCTGGGGGGGATCATCATCATCGATTTTATCGATATGCTCGATCCCGAGCATCGACGCCAGGTGTTGCGCGCGCTGGAGAAGTGCCTGGCGCACGATCATGCAAGGACCCACATCACCGAAGTCTCCTCCCTGGGGCTGGTGGAGATGACCCGTAAGCGGATCCGTGAATCCCTGGAGCATGTTCTCTGCGAGCCCTGCCCCTGCTGTGCCGGCAGGGGTTCGATGAAGACCGCGGAGACCACCTGTTACGAGATCTTCCGGGAGATCCTGCGGGAGTCGCGGCAATTCGATGTTGAGTCGTTGCTGGTGCTTGCATCCCAGGAGGTGATAGACAGGCTCCTGGACGAGGAGTCGACCCACCTCGCCGAGCTTGAGCAGTTTATCGGCCATCCCATCAAGCTGCAGGTGGAAATGCTCTACACCCAGGAGCACTATGACGTCGTGCTGGTGTGATGCCAATCTCCAATTCACCTGCCAATGCTGAACACAGCTAAATATCTTCACGCCAAGTTTTGGCAAACCCTGGCGTGGGTGGTGATTGCGGCGGCCCTGCTGATCACCGGGTTGCGCCTGATTGTGCCGGTCATCGATCTCGATCCCTACCGCCGGGTGATCGAACGCGTGGCCGAGGAGGCGGCGGGTGTCGATCTGAAGATCGGCGCCATGAAGGCTCAGGTTAAGGGGGTGCATCTGGCATTGAACTTCACCGATGTCAGCGTGCTCGATGAACAGAGCGGCGACCCCCTGCTCTCCGCGCCACAGGTCTTGGTCAATATCCAGCTGGTGCGCAGCCTCCTATCCGGTCAGTTGCAGCTGGGTGGGGCCAGTGTCATCGGCACCCGGTTAAAGCTGGAGCGATTTGCCGATG
Source organism: gamma proteobacterium symbiont of Ctena orbiculata (assembly GCA_003094535.1). GTDB lineage: Bacteria > Pseudomonadota > Gammaproteobacteria > Chromatiales > Chromatiaceae > Thiodiazotropha. The sequence goes on from NATV01000141.1 coordinate 23,427, forward strand.
GCAGCGTCGCCCTGCAGGGAATGGGTGGTGTGGCTGAGGGGGATCCGGACACGGTGGTGGCCATCCTGCTGGGACAGAATCAGCTGCGCCTCCTCGATACCGAAATCCATCTGAAGAGCGCCATTCCCGACCAGCCCCCGCTCAGGCTCTCGGGAGTGAACGTCGATCTGCGTAACAACGGTTTGCGCCATCAGCTCTCGCTCGCCACCCGGATCGGCAAACAGGGGGAGGAGTCGGTTCGTCTGATCGCCAACCTGCTGCAGAAGGATGCAAACTCGTTGGCAATGAGCGGCGAATTCTATGTCAGATGTGAGGGGCTTGTATTGGGGGGGCGACTCTCGGAGTGGATGCCGGCACCCTATACCCTTGACGAGGGCGAGCTTGAGGTCGAACTCTGGGGCGATCTGGAGCAGGGTGTGCTGCATAACCTGCGTGGAAAGGGCGAGCTGAACGGCTTACGTGTCAACGGACCGGGACGAGCGGAACCTTTCGAGTTACAGAACCTATCCACCGAACTCGATTGGCGGCGTGTGCCTGATGGCTGGCAGCTGGAGCTCGACCGGCTGGCCGTGCGACAGTCCCACGGGCAGTGGCCGACTGAACAGCTGAGCGTCACCTGGCAGTCGACTGAGCAGTTGCAGAAACAGTTTCGACTCGGCGCAGACGCCTTGTCATTGATGGAACTGAACGATTTTCTGGCCATCTTAAAGCTGCCCAATCCCGAGCTGCACGCAGCACTCAAGGGACTGTCGCCGGAGGGGGAACTGCAGGATCTCGAATTCGAATTTTTCAAATCCGAAGCGGGTGATCTTGCCTGGCGTTTGAAGGGGGAGGTCGATGACTACACCCATCAGCCATGGCAGGACATACCCGGTTTGAGTGGACTCAAGCTGGCTTTCGACGGTAATCAGGTCGGGGGGTGGCTGAAGATAGACAGCAGTGACCTGTTGCTCGAATTTCCACAGCTGTTCCGCATGCCGTTGCATGCACAGAGGGCGATGGGGGATTTTGTCTGGAATTTCGATCTGCAGAAAGGATTGCACCTGAACAGTAAACACCTGCAGATGAGTACCAGGGATGTGCAGACCCTCTCCCGGATCGATCTGCAGATCCCGTTCTCCGGTAAGGACCTCTTCATTGATATGCAGTCCGATTTCTGGGATGCGGACGGATCGCGTAAGAGTGACTATCTGCCGGTCGGGATCATGCCGGATGAGCTGGTTGAATGGCTCGACACTGCCCTCGTCAGCGGATATGTGAAGTCCGGCAGTTTTCTCCTCTATGGCCCCATCAGCGAATTTCCTTTCCGCCAGCAACAGGGGCGGTTCGAGGTGTGGTTCGGCGTAGAGGATCTGATCCTCGACTATATGCCGGAATGGCCGCGATTGTCCGAGGGGGTGGCTGAGGTCCATTTCATAAACAATTCCCTCAAGGTGAAACTGCAGGATGGCTTATTGCTCAACAGTCAGCTGCAGGATGTCGAGGTGGAGATCGAGCGCCTGAAGGAGGCCTCGCCGGTGATCATCCGGGGGAGTGCGGCCGGCCCGCTGCAGGACCTGATGGCGATCCTTGGCGAGACCCCGTTACGCAGCGATTTTCATGCCTTTGTCGATGCGGTGGAGGTTGCTGGAGAGAGCCGGACGGTTGTCGATCTGGCGATACCGCTGAAACAGCGGGACAAGCTGAAAATAGAGGGTGAGATCGGTTTCAAGCAGGCCTCCCTTAAAATAAAGAAGCCCGATCTTCCGATCGACAAACTCAGTGGAAATCTGCGTTTCAACCGCACTGGGGTCGAAGCCGAAGGCATCAGGGCCAGGCTGTTGGGGGACGCGATTGTTTTCGATGTCTTGCCCTATAGTCATGAGGGTGAATTCTGGACACGGCTTACAACCCGGATGCCGATCGATCTGAAACGCTTGAAGCGTCAGTTTCCTGAATGGACGCTGGACTATTTCACGGGTAGGGGCGAGGGCGATATCGAAGTCAAAATTGCCCATCATCCCAGCCAGGTACCGGTTAGGTTGAATCTGGTCTCCGACCTGCAGGGTATCTCGATACGGATGCCGGAACCCCTTGGCAAAGCGGCTGAATCGAAGACGAGATTCGATATGGGCGCCGATTTCCGCAACGATGAATCGACTGAATTGAGGATCCGCTACCAGGATCAGACCCACGCTCTGTTCCGTTTCTTCGAGACAGAGAAGAAGCCCTGGATCGCCGCCATCGGTTTCTCCCGGGAGGCGCTGTCGCTGGATGATGTCGAGGGTCTGCACCTGAGGGGGCATCTGCAGAGACTGAATGCGGACAGCTGGGTCAGCTGGGTCAGACAGCAAGCCGCAACGGAAGGGGAGGGACTGTCGCAGATCGCCATGGATCTCAGTGTGGATGAACTTGTTGCGCTTGGTACAACCTGTCCTGAGACCCGATTCACCTATAAAAACTATGCCGATGGCTACCGTATCGATCTGGCCTCGGACACGGCGCAGGGCATGATTCAGATACCCCAAGAACTGGACCAGCGGCCGATATACGGGCGCTTCGATTATCTGAAGTTCGATCTCAAGGAGCTGGCCCGCGGAATTACTGGACAGCAGGGGCAGCGACAGAAGGCGACCGATCTCGATCCCAGAGACGTGCCCGCCATCAACATTACGGTTGAAGATCTCTACATCAACGACCAACCAATGGGCAAGGGATACATCACCTGGCGAAAGGAGGTCGATGGTATCACGGTTGACAGCTTGGCCCTGGTCGGAGACGGGATCGACCTTTCGGGGCAGGGTTATTGGCGCCTGACCCCCAGGGGGCACAGTACTTCACTCAATTTACAGCTGCACACCGGCAGTCTGGGTGATCTGCAACATGCCTTGGGCATCACCACCGGGATCGAGCAGGCGCCCACCGATGTCAAGGCCGAACTCTACTGGCCCACCTCCCCACTGGAGATGGGAGCGGAGAAGCTCTACGGCAGTATATCGCTGAAAGTGAACAAAGGGCTGGTCAACAATGTCGATCCCGGTGTCGGCAGGCTGATCGGTCTGTTCAGCTTGAACGCCCTGGGCAAACGCCTGGCCCTCGATTTTTCAGATCTGTTTTCCGAGGGCTTGGCATTCGACTCCATCGAGGGCAATTTCACGGTGAACGACGGCGATGCCTACACATCGGATCTTGTGATGAAGAGCACCGCGGCGGTAATCGAGGTTCGTGGCCGAACCGGCCTGGCCAGCCGTACCTATGACCAAAAGATCGTTGTCACACCGAATGTCAGTGCCACCCTGCCCCTGCTGGGCACGCTGGCGATCAATCCCACCGCCGGAGTGGCGTTGGCGATGACCCAGAAATTGATCGGGCGGATTTTCGATCGCATCGCCGAGCGGACCTATGAAGTCACGGGCAGCTGGGATAATCCTCAATACACACAGGTCGATATCGCTGATAAGGGCTCCGGTGGCAGCTCGCTGATGCCGGAGATGCCCGGTGAATGAGTCAACGGCGGACTATCGATATGGAATACCCCTGTATTCTGAGTGGGAGATGGCCGGGGAGTATCGGCAAATAGTACCGGCCCTTGGCTGGCGGCATCGAGGTTCATGATGCTATCCTCGAAATGAAATCCTCCTGATGGGGATAGCTGGAGTTGAGTAAAGGTTTATTCAGATGAGCGGTGAGAAGAATAAAGTCGCGGCACTACAGATGGCCTCAAGTCCGAATGTGAGCGCCAACCTGCTGGAGGCGGAAAGATTGATCAGCGAGGCTGCTGAATCGGGAGCTGGATTGGTGGTGTTGCCGGAAAATTTTGCCTTCAAGGGTGAGCACGACCGGGATATGCTGACCCTGTGCGAGGATGATGACGGACCCCTGCAGGGATTCCTCGGTCAAATGGCGCAACGTTATGGTGTCTGGCTGGTGGGAGGCACCATACCGATGCGCGCCAAACAGGGTGGTAAAGTGCGGGCCGCTTGTCTGATAATGGACAATGAAGGCAATCAGGTGGCTCGATACGACAAGATACATCTTTTCGACGTCCATCTGGTGGAGACGGATGAACGCTATGTAGAGTCGAATACCATCGAACCGGGTGAGGAGTTGGTGACCGTGGAGACGCCCTTTGGCGTGCTGGGGATTGCGGTCTGCTATGACCTGAGATTTCCAGAGCTGTTTCGCAA
>NATV01000142.1 GCA_003094535.1 gamma proteobacterium symbiont of Ctena orbiculata
CTCTCCCAGCAGGTCCGACTCGAACATATGATCCCTGACATCGAGATGCAGGGAGAGCCAGTCGGTGATCAACAGACGGTAGCCCGCACCGACGTTGACCGTGAACTCGTCATCGCCGGCAAAGCGGGTACTGCCAGCTCCGCCAATCAGATAGAACTGGCTGTTAAAGGCGTACTTGCCGCCCACGAATACCTCCCCCGGCAGCAGGTTGTATCCCACGGACAGGTTGTAATAGGTAAAATCGCGCTCATCATCCGTGAGCAGCTGAATATCGCCGCCCAACTGCTCGAAACTGGTCTCCTTGGCCTCGGTGGTACCCACCGCCGCCTCGACGAAGATCGAGTCGGTCAGATGGTAGGCCAGACGGGCCCCGTAGACACCGCTGGTACCGAAATCCTCGATACTCATCAGCCCGACATAGAAGCCGATTTCAAAATCCTCGGTATCGATCTCGGGTTCTACGATCTCCCGGCGCGCAATCTCAGGTTCGATCAACAGCTCTTCACGCAGACCCTCGCCGATCGGCTCCTCGGCCGCTGGCTCTTCAGCCATGGACGGCGACATCGCCAGGGCCGTCGCAAGCGTTGTTATAGTCAGAAAAAGAAACCGAGTCCGATTTTCCACTGGTCAAATTCCTCGTTGTCTTCGCGACTGGTAAATGCGGTGTAGTGGCGAAACTCTGCCCGCAGAAAAAAGCGCCGTGTCAGATAGACACGCAAGCCTGCGCCTACATGGGCCGTGGTGTCAGTGCGATCCTCGGACTGAACCAGGGTCGACTTCGGCTCAGTACGTATCACGCCCCCTCCCAAGGTAAAGAACGGGCTGTAGGTCCACTCGGGAAAGGGTTGGGAAAGCAGGTTGACATCGAACAGGTATTCGCTGGAGAAATCACCCAAGGCCTGGGAGAAACTGAGCTCGGTGGAGAGATTTTCATTGAACGAGTAGCCACTGTATATCCCAAGTAAGGTGGCGCCCTCCATATCGCCTCCGTAAAAACCAAACTCCCAGCGCCGGTTCCTGAAATCATCCTGGGTATAGGATGCCAGATACAACCGCTCACCATCCTCGGTCTGGGTCTGGCGCATCTGCTCAAGGCTTACCCAGCCCGAACGTCCGCGGCGCGTGTAGACCTGAAACCAGTCGGTGCGACGCTTGCGGATCTCGACCCATTCCGAACGCTCAACGACGTGGACGATGGGATAAGAGTCACCAGGTCCGGTGTGCATCTCGATATAGGGGGCCGTCACCTGAACCCGTTGATAGCCCTCTTCCGCTTCACTGATTGCCGGGATCAGCCAGATCAAAAACCAGCTCGTCCACAGGTACCGCTTTCGCCTAAAAAGTCTCAAACTCAATCATCCAATGGTGCCATGAAGGGGTCATTGTAATACTGTGCCCCTATGTCGAGCCATTCGGCTATCAGTTTCATCTCCGCATCGCTCAGGTAACCCGCATGGGTACCACCCGCATCGAACAGTCCAAGGAAGAGGCCGCCACTGGCGGAACCCGCCTGCATGGAAGGAGGCACCGGTACCGGCACGTCAGGAAGCGGGATCGGATTGCCGTCTGCATCCAGGACCAGGTTGCCGTTCTCATCCGTTTCGTAGAGTTGGTTGCCGTTTTCATCCAATTGCGGCACCAGCCGATCAACCAGGAGGCCGTCAACCACCTCCTGCTCAAAGTCGGTAAAGAGCAGCTCCCGATAGGCGGCGAAGTGATCGGGTTCATCCTCCGAGGCACCGTCGCTCAGATCGAGTTGGCCGTCGGGCACCACGGTCTCTCCGTTATCGTCCGTATCATGACAAACTGTACAGGTAAGGTCATCGATCTGGTTATCCATGGCATCGAATACGGGCCTGGGTAGCGCCCATAACGGATGAATGTGTTGTTCGTAATGAATCACGGCACGGCAGAGCACGTTCCAGTCGCCGGCACAGGCAGCGTCGCTCAAGGGTGCCGCTGTTCCCAGGTCGGCATAGCGGTAGCTGAAGGCGGCATCGGGCTCCCTCATCGCCGGATCTGTCCAGACATCGGTGAACAGCAGATCCATGCTTGGATCGCAGGCACCGGCAGTGCAATCGATACGGTTTCGTGTCTGCGCCATGGTCTCGCCGAAATCGCTCCAGTAGTCCGGATTGGCATTGGGGAACGGCAGACCGCTGCCTGTGCTGCCGCTGTTGACGCTGGGGGGTGCCGCGCTCAGGCGCCCGTGGGTCAGCGGATTGCCGGCTTCATGGCATCCGCCACAGGTGACTACCTCACCCGGCCTGAACTGCAGCCAGAAACCGTGGGGCTGGCCGACGCGCCTTCCACTCGCATCCAGGATACTGAAACTGACCGGTACGTTGGCAGGCACCTTCACCTGCACCGAGCCATCGGGTTCGATGGGCGTGTAACCGATCACCTCGCGCATGCCGAACTGTGATGTCGCACCGAAGGCACTGCCTTCAAACTCGAGCACATCGTCATCGGGGATTGTCACCTGCTTGATCAGGCGTAGAAAACGTGCCGGCCGCTGATCCGCTCTGGTCTGCGAGGGATCCGCCAGGGTTGCGATGTCCGGATCAGCGGTATCGACGCCATCAAATTCATAGACACTGCGGATATGCAGCAGGCCTGCCTTGTCCGATACCAGGGTCGGATCGAGATCGATGCCGGCTGTCTTGTCATGCCGAATGGTCGGCATGGTGCGCGCCACCGCGACAACGGCATCGGTATAGATAATGCCCTCCTGCGGCTTGACGATCGGCTGCTGGGTACCCTCATCGCCGTCGTAGATATAGAGGCTGTAGAGAGGCGGTGCCGGCACTGTATCGGGATTCGCGAGACGCTCCTCGGTACAGGGGACGATGGTATCGTCCTCCAGGGCGCGACACTGGTTCCAGCTGATCACCATCCGCTCCGTCCCGTCGAACAACGGGTAGGCGCTGCGCAGCTGGCCATCCCGCGACAGGCTGCCGTCGGTGGTGACTTGAAGCGTGGTCGCTTGACTCTGCGCCGGACCGCTAAGCCCCATGTTGTCCCAGGTAGGCTGATCGTTGTCGACATAGGTTACCGTGTCGATCGTAATCAGGTCACCGCCTTCATTGGTGCCGTCGAATGGCAGCAACAGGGCCAGAATCCGGCCATCGGGCATCTCGATGGGGCGCAGGAACTGCACTGTACTGCCCGCGGTCCCGGTATCGTGGCTGTTGAGGCCATACAACAGCTCCATTTCGGTGCCGTCGGGATTCATGCGGTAGAGATGGATGGCGTTGTTGCCATCGGCATTGTCCCAGCGACTGAAGACAATCTGACCATTGGCAAGCACGCTTGGCGAGAAGTCATGACTGCGGTTGAAGGAGATCTGGGTGATCCCGGTGCCGTCGCTGTTCATGATATGCAGCACCATGGCCGGTTCATCCACGGATCGTTCCATGGCCAGATACTGTGGCTTGCCTTCATCGAGCAAACGCGCCTTGGCAAGCCGCTGCCTGGTCGACGAGAAGACGATGCGCCCATCGGGCAGATAGTAGGGAAATCGGTCATGGCCATCTTCGGCGGTGATGTCCGAAACGATGACGCGTCTCAGGGTTTGGCTGGGAATATCGTACTCCCAGATATTCCATGTCGGCTGGTCTTCGGGCTCGGCATCCTCGATCAGAGGAAGCCTCAGAGAGAAGAGCAGTTTGCTGCCATCGAATGAGACACTGATGTCGCGGACATCGCCCTCGCCATCGGTTACCGAACCTGTCAGGTTGATCTCGTCGGCCCCCGCGGCGGCGAAGTCCTTGAGGTAGAGATCACCGCCCGCCTCGCTGGCCTGGCTGACGCGGATGTCGGTGTTTGTGGTCTCGGTGATCGGTCGTTTCACATAGGCGACCGGGTAATCCACCACCACCGGATCCGGATCCTGGCTGCTACCGCCACCGCAGCCTTGGAGACCAAGAAGGACCATGCCTATGAAGAGACCTGGGAGTGTCATGCTGGGAGTGGCCAGTTTCATCTTTAGCTTGGATCCTCCTGGAAATCCGATCGTAAACATCTGATCGAGTCATTCTGAGTTTGACTCACGCCTGTCAGCAGCCCGCAGCAAGACAGGAAGATGTTGTCGAACACTATTCAGGATGAATATTGACTCCTGCTATCGACTAATAAAATCATGGACTTGAGAGTCTACCTCATCGAAGTCGCCAATCAGTGCGCGAGTTCACACACTGAAAAAACAGAAGTCACGGAATTACCACTTCGGATTGACAAAAACTGCCAGCAATATAGAAGAGAAAGAGACAGTAAATATCGTCCCGGGGAATGCTTCGGGATCAGTCTTAGGGATGGATTTAGGGGCACATTCATCATGTCACTACAGGATCAGCTCAAAAATAGTCTTTCAATTCCCAGTAAACCGCTGTTGCTGTTAATAGCGATCCTGTTCACTCTATCTTCGCTGACAGCAACAGCCGGACCGCGGGAGCAGGCCAAACGCATCCATGACAGGATTGCCGGGGTGCCACCAAGTGCAGAGACCCTGGCCCAGATGGTCAGCGAAATCGAAGACAACAACGATCCGTTGGCGGCGGCCATGATCGCCACCGAGCATCCCGACTTCTACAACGTCACTCTGAAAAACTGGGCCACGCCCTGGACCAACGAGGAGATGACTCCCTTTGCGGCGCTGAATGACTACAGCGCCACCGTGATCGGAATGGTGCGCGATGAGGTGCCGTTCAATCAGCTCCTCTCTGCAGACATCCTCTACGTGGGCTCCAATGCACCCGCCTATTCGAACAGCAACAACGATCACTATGAGGCGATGGAAAATCAAAGCCTCAACCTCAAGGACGAGCTGCAACAGGTCGCCCAGTCGAACGTAACGGGTCTGCCCTCAGAGGGGACGGCCGGCGTCATCACCACCCGCGCCGCCGCCCGGGCCTTCTTCGTCGACGGCACCAACCGGGCCATGTTCAGTTTCACCCTGCTCAATCACCTGTGCAAGGTGCTCGAGGAGATCAAGGACCCGACCCGTCCCGCGGACCGGATCCGCCAGGACGCCACCCGCAGCCCGGGGGGTGACAGCCGGGTATGGTTCAACAACTGCCTTGGCTGTCATGCCGGCATGGCGCCGCTGGCACAGGCCTACGCCCACTACAACTATGAATATCCCGAAGACGATATGGAGGCAGGCCAGCTTGTCTACACCCCTGGCATCGTACAGCCCAAATATCTGATCAACAGCAGTGTGTTCAAGGATGGCTATATCACCACGGACGCCAGCTGGGACAACTATTGGCGCGAAGGACCCAATTCGGTACTGGGTTGGGATCCCAACCTGCCGGGATCGGGCGTTGGCGCCAAAACGATGGGTGAGGAGCTGGCCAACAGCCATGCCTTTGCCGAGTGCCAGGTCACCAAGGCGTTCCAGGCGGTCTGCCTTCGCGCCCCGGTGGACAGCGCCGACCGGAGCCGCATCGCGGAGATCACCGAGAGCTTCAAGACCGGCTACAACATGAAGCGCGTGTTCGCCGAAACCGCGGTCTACTGCGCAGGGGAGTGAGATCGTGAAGATGCATAACAAGTCGCTAGCCATCGCCCTCACCCTATTCGCTGTCGTCGGCCTGCAGGGCTGTCAGGACGGGGTCTCCACCCAATCCCTGCAACCCACCACGGTCACCACCAGCACCTATAGCGGACCCGCCGCGCGCACTTCCGACATCCAGGGTTATCGGGTTAATGTCTGGGAACCTTTGCGGGCGGAGAATCGCTGCGGATCCTGCCACAACGCCGGTGGTCAGGCCCCCCTGTTTGTGCGCGAGGATGACGTCAACCAGGCCTACGAGGATGCCAATCCCCATATCAACAGGGAGGAGCCCGATCAATCCTCCCTGGTCACCAAGGTCGCGAATGGCCATAACTGCTGGGAGGCCAGCGACACCGCCTGCGCCACCATCATCACCAGCTACATAGAATCCTGGCTCGGCGACAGTCTCAGTGGTGGCAGACAGATCGAACTCGAGGCGCCCCCCACCAAGGTGGTGGGAGAGAGCAAGGCCTTCCCCGACGATCCAAGCCTTTTCACCAGCTATGTGCATCCGTTGCTGACCGACTACTGCGCCGAGTGTCACGTGGAAGACGCGGCCGCGCCCCAATCACCCTTCTTTGCCACGGCCGACAGCGCGGTGGCCTATGCCGCGGTCAAGACCTCCATCGATCTCGATACGCCATCCAACTCCCGCCTGGTGCAGCGCCTGATCGAACTCCACAACTGCTGGGATGATTGCGGCGCCAACGCGCAGGAGATGGAGAGCGCCATCGATCAGATGGCCGGCAACATCTCCCCCACCCCCATCGATCCTGACCTGGTGGTGAGTATGGCGCTGAGCCTGCCGGAAGGGACCGTGGCCAGCGGCGGCAGCCGTCAGGAGAACGACGTGGTCGCGCTCTATGAGTTCAAAACCGGCAGCGGCAACATCGCCTACGACACCAGCGGCGTCGATCCGGCGAACAACCTCACCATCAGCGGCGCTGTCACCTGGGTAGAAGGCTGGGGCCTCGACTTCAGCGACGGCAAGGCGCAGGGCAGCACCAGCGACAGCCGCAAGATCGCGCAACTGATTCAGGCGACGGGCGAATACACCATCGAGGCCTGGGTGGTTCCCGCGAATGTCACCCAGGAGGGGCCGGCGCGGATCATCAGCTACTCCGCCGGCACCGATGGGCGCAACTTCACCCTCGGTCAAACCCTCTACAACTACAACCACCTGCACCGTTCCAGCTCCACCGACGGCAATGGCGAACCCGCCCACTCCACCGCCGATGCCGACGAGGATCTGCAGGCCACCGAACAACATGTGGTGGCCACCTTCGATCCGGAAAACGGGCGTCGCATCTACGTCGATGGCGTCTTCACCGATGATCTCGACGAGACCGAGCCGGGCAACCTGAATGACTGGGACGACAGCTACGCCCTGGTGCTGGGTAACGAGGCCTCCAACGATCGACCCTGGGCGGGCAAGGTACGCCTGCTGGCGATCCATAACCGGGCCCTCTCTGCGGAGCAGATCAAGCAGAACTTCGATGCCGGTGTGGGCGAGAAATACTTCCTGCTGTTCAATGTCACCGATCTGGTCAACCTGCCCCAGAGCTATGTCATGTTCGAGGTCAGCCAGTACGACAACTACAGCTATCTCTTCCGCCAGCCCAAATTCATCAGCCTCGACGAAAGCGTGCTTCCCGGCTCCATCGCCGTCGAGGGCATGCGGATCGGCATCAACGGCAAGGAGGCCGCCGTGGGCCAGGCCTATGCCCGCCTGGCAACCACCATCAACGACAGCGAATACACCGCCAACGGGCAACTGTTGTCGACCATGGCCACCACGATCCCATCCGAGAAGGGTGCCGACAGCGATCAGTTTTTCCTCACCTTCGAGCGCCTGGGATCGCACACCAACGTCTACACCGAACCGGCGGTGCTGCCCCCGGCTGAGCCGGCCGACGGTGAGCCCGCATCGCTGATCGGCCTGCGCACCTTCGATGAGATCAACGCCACCATGGCCTCCCTCACCGGTGTCAGCCCGACCCTGGAAGCGGTACAGACCACCTACACCACGATCAGGCAGCAGCTGCCCTCGTCGGAAGATGTCAACGGCTTCCTCTCATCACACCAGGTGGCGGTCTCGCAATTGGCGATCGAGTATTGCAGCGCACTGGTCGACGACACCGGGTTGCGCGCGTCGCTGTTTCCGGGATTCGACTTCGGTGCGAACGCAAACAGCGTACAGGACGCCACCTGGCAGAGCGAGCTGGTGGCACCCTTGATGAGTCGCTTCATGGGCGAGCAGCTGACCACCCAGCCCTCACCGACGCTGGTGGAGGGGGAACTGATGAATCTTTTGACAGGAAGCGTCGGCCTGGCCAGATGCAGCGGCACCTGCCCCGCGGACCGAACCGAAAAGGCGGCCAAGGCGGCCTGCGCCTCACTGCTCGGCAGCGCTGTAGTGTTGCTGCAATAGTGGATGGCAAGCAGGCAGATGAACGAGCCTTTGCAGAGATTGAGCGATAAACGGTAAAGATATCATGCGCAAAAAAGTGAAGAACCTCTCTCCCGATGCCCCCCTGCTCTACCCGGATCATCCGCGTCCGATGACACGTCGCGATTTTATCCGCCAGGGCCTGATGGCTGGATTGGGCGCGGTCACCGCCCCTTCACTTTTCGGCCTGTTCGCCAATCCGGGAGAGGCGAGGGCCGCACTCTCATCCGATCTCGAGGCACTGAAAAACGTCTGCGGCATCGATACCCTTGGCGGTGGCAAGATCCCCTTTATCTGTTTCGATCTGGCGGGTGGCGCCAACATCGCCGGCTCCAATGTATTGGTGGGCGGCCCTGGGGGCCAATTCGATTTTCTCACCACCGCCGGCTACAACCGCCTCGGCCTGCCCGGTGACATGGTGCCGCCCATCACCAATCCCGATACCCAGCTGAATGACTTCATCAATACCGAACTCGGGCTTGCATTCCACTCGGACAGCGCCTTCCTGCGCGGCATCCTGGAGAAGGTCTCGGTGGGCAACCGCGCCAACATCAACGGCGCCATGATCCCGGCCCGCTCGGAGAACGATACCGGCAACAACCCCCACAATCCCATGTACGCCATCAACCGCTGCGGTGCGGATGGCGAACTGCTCACCCTGATCGGATCGCGCCCTTCCGACTCGGGCGGCAACTCGGTGGCCCCTGCGGATCAGATTGATCTGGCGGTACGCCCGACCAAGGTCGACCGCCCCAGCGACACCACCGGCCTGGTGGACACCGGCAAGCTGGTGGGCCTGCTCGATCAATCCGACGCGGTTGCCGTGATGGAAGCGATACAACGCATCTCCGACATGAAGCTGAATAGCGTGAACACCGGCATCAGCAGCGACGACCTGGTCAAGGAGCTGGTGCGTTGCGGCTATGTCAAGAGCGCCGATCTGGTCGACCGCTACGGTGATCCGGCCGCCCTCGATGTCACCGCCGATACCGATATCATCGGACCGATCTTCACACAGGATGAGTTCGACAACGACGGTGAGTTCCGCAAGACCGCATCGGTGATGAAACTGGTCATCAACGGCTATGCCGGCGCCGGCACCATAACCATGGGCGGCTATGACTACCACACCGGCGACCGCGCGGTGGGCGAAATCCGCGACTTGCGGGCCGGGCGCTGCATGGGTGCCTGCATTGAGTACGCGGCGCGCCTCGGCATGCCGCTGATGCTCTATGTCTTCAGCGACGGCTCGGTCTCCAGCAACGGCACCATCGACAACTCAGCGGATGGACGCGGCAAAGGGGTCTGGACCGGCGACAATCAATCCACCGCCGCCTCCTTCTTCCTGGTCTACAGCCCCACAAGCCAGTCCACCCTGGTGGGAGGAACCGCCGATGCACAGCTGCAAAGTCAGCAGATCGGCCATTTCTCCGCCGACGGTGCAGTGGACAACGGCTCCAGCCCCGCGGCCAACAACGTCAATCAGCTGGTGCTGACGACAGCTCTCAACTACCTGGCATTGCACGGTGAGCAGGGACAGTTCAACTCGCTGTTCGGCACCAGTCTCGGCAACTCAGCCATGCTGGACAGCCTGATTGCGTTCAATCCGATCGTCTAGGCGTTGTACCTTCATCAAGGTTGCTCCAAGCAAAATCGGACAACGAACAAAGGAAGAGCAAACCGCAAAGTTAAGCCACTCACCGCAAATAAACGCGAATTGTTTTTCTTGTTCCCACGCTCCAGTATGGGCATGGGATAACGACTTTTCTCTTGCCCCTGCCAATCTCTTTCGCGATTGCTTAGAATCGCCAACTGCGGAAATTCACCAGGACCCTGGAGACGTATCGAGCAGATGGAGCAACTGGCCCAAGACTACATTATCTGGAACGCGGACCCCACGCTGATCTCTTTCGCGGGGCTCGATATCCGCTGGTACGGCGCCCTCTTCGCCGTCGCCTATCTGTTGGGTTACCAGCTGATCCACTGGATCTATCAGCGCGAGGGACGCGACACCCAGAGTCTGGAGCGGCTCTCGCTCTACCTGGTGATCGGTACCATTGTCGGTGCCAGGCTGGGGCACTGTCTGTTCTACGATCCCGCCTACTACCTGAGTCATCCGCTGAAGATATTCGCCATCTGGGAGGGGGGACTGGCAAGCCATGGCGGCGGCGTGGGGGTCATGCTGGCCCTCTATCTCTATCAGCGCCGGATGGCCGAATCCTACCTCTGGCTGCTGGACAGATTCGCCATCCCCACCGCCCTTGCCGGTGTCTTCATACGCCTGGGAAATCTCTTCAACTCCGAGATCTATGGTGATGCCACCTCACTGCCCTGGGCCATTGTATTCAAGCGCGTCGACAATCTGCCGCGACACCCGGCCCAGCTCTACGAGGCCATCGCCTATGCCGTCATCTTCCTGCTCCTGCTCTACCTCTATCGACAGGACAAAGGATCGAAGTCACCGGGTTTCCTATTTGCGGTTTTCCTGGTTGCCGCATTCAGCGCACGATTCGCCATCGAGTTTGTGAAACAGCAACAGGCGGCCTATACCACCGGGCTCTGGCTCAATACCGGTCAAATGTTGAGCATTCCTTTCATCCTGATGGGATCTGTTCTCCTCTATCTCGCCCTCCGATCAGGCAGGGAATCCTCCTGAGCCCGCTACCCCATCGACTGAGGATCACTCTTTCAACGACGTTGTAAAGCGCTGAACATAGGCCAGATTGATCATGAAATCGGGCACCGAATCAGTGGTGAGATTCTCACCGATTGAGATATCGATGCGACGGGAATCCCCATCCAGATGCAGGGAACCGCCAACCGTCAGCATGATGGCGGCGCCGCCGAGCTGATCCAGTTCACTGTCATAGTGGGAGCTGTGGGTATCCACCTGTGCCTTGAGATCTATCCACTCCTCGGGCCGCCAACCCACCCCCAGGGTGCCGAACAGGACCAGATCCTCCTGCAGATCCTCCAGCAGATCGCCCTCGCCCTTGAGCAGAACCCCCGCCTGGCCATAAAGATTCAACGGCCACTGCCAGAGTTTCCAGCGATCGGATGCGCTGATCCAGAAAGCCAGATCGAGGGCACCGCTGCCGAGCAGCTCATCGGCGTCACCGGTGGGCAGCTTAAGGCTCGTGTGCAGGGCCATTCGTCTGTTGCTGTCGCGATCCGCTCCCAGGGCGCGGGAGAGAGAGAGCACGATATCCCCGATCCCGCTACTCTTCCGATCGACCAGGATCTGCTCTCCCTCGCTGTTTTCATAGCGGTACACCAGGCTGTTTCGTGGCCAGTCTTCCCGATCGGAATTGGAGAGGCTAAAGAAATCGTGCCAATTCTCGATCAGGCCATCCATCACCCCATCGCGATGGAAGAGGAAGGGCAGCTCGATACCGATTTGCCAATCCGATGCGAGCCCCCTTTGCCAGATCAGCGCCAGCCTGTACGTCTCCCCATCCAACCTGATACGCTCCCCATCCGAATCGCTCTCTATGGAGTTGTTGGCAACATCCGCGGTCAGCTGCAGAGAGGAATCCCTCTCTGCCAGGAGGCGGGAGGAGGAAGCCGCCGGCATGCCGTAGATCAGGGCAAAGGGGTTCATGTTGCGCACATGGAACGGATCGACGTCCATCCCTTGCGCCTGCACTGAGAGCGAGGGGAGATATCCCAGCAGGATGAGGTATAGAATATAACGCGGAATGGATAGCAAGATCGCACCTCTCATATCAGCGGCCGGCATCTATTGTGATGATCCATTATTAACCTTTGATTAAAAGCAAAATATAGAGAGAAATCAGTTGGTTGATTGAACGATCAGGCCACTGGTCATTGTCGGTTTCGGGCACTATCATTAAATGGCCCGCCGGGTAGCGATTTTAATTCACATAACCTATCATGATTTTGGGCACAAATTACCAACTTTACATTTCAACCTGTGACTATGATCGCAAACGCAACGCATTAATTCATATAGATTTATTGTTTCATGACGTTGCTTAAAAATGTTCTGGGAATCAATATCTTGAAGACCTTAATCCGAAATGCAATTCTGCTGCTGTGCTGCCTCGGTTTTTCCCTTTCTGCGGAGCCATTGAGTGAAAAGGGTAAGGGCCTAGATAAACAGGTCGAGGATCTGAAGAAGGCCGTTATCGAACTCAACCGCGAACTCTTCATCCTCGAAGAGGAGCTGCTATTCCCAGGTAATACGCAGGTATCGATCTTCCTCTCCCTGGATATCGGAAACTACTTTAAACTCGACTCGGTACAGCTCCACATCGATAACAAGGAGCTTGCCAACCACCTCTACACCGAACGGGAGGTCAAGGCACTGCAGCGGGGCGGCGTACAGCGTCTCTACCTTGGGAATATCAAGGCGGGCGAACACGAACTGGTCGCCTTCTTCACCGGGGTGGGGCCGAAGGGAAGAGACTACAAACGGGGCGCCACCGTCAGCTTCAACAAAGGGATCGGACCGAAATACCTGGAGTTGAAGATCGTCGACAGCGTCGCCCTGCAACAGCCGGATTTCGAAATCCGGGAGTGGGAGTGATACGGGTGCTATCCGGCCTGACCTCCCGACTCATACTCACGTTCTCTCTCGCCATACCCCTCTGCGCAAGCGCGGACATCCGTAGCGGCAAACCTCAGGAGCTGCGTGACCTGCACTATGGGGATGCCCTGTTCCATCTCTATCAGCAGAACTATTTTCCCGCGATCGTACGTCTTCTCGCGGCGCGAAAACAGGGATTGATGCAGGCCTATGCGGATGAACCCGAACTGCTTCTCGGTGGACTCTATCTCGCCTACGGCATGCCCGATACCGCGGAAGCGCTGTTCAACCGGGTCCTGCAAAAGAGCGAATCCCCCGCTGTGATGAATCGCGCCTGGCTGCAGCTGGGCAAATCCCGTCATCGCCGTGGAAATGCTCGGGCGGCGAAAAGCGCGCTGCAGCAGATCGGTGAAGGGCTCAAGCCTGAAGCCAACGATGAAAGGCACCACTTAAGCGGTCTTATCGAGTTGATAGGGAAAAACGAGACCGCGGCACTTACCGATCTCGGCAAGATATCCCAACAGAGCGAGTGGTCGCTCTATGGCAGCTTCAACCAGGCCATCGCCTACCTGCGCAGCGATCAGCAGGAGCAGGGATTGGCCCTGCTGCAGGCGATCGGCAGCGGCTCGGCGGAAAGTGATGACAGAGAGGCGAAGTCGATCCGGGACCGGGCCAATCTCGCCCTGGGATACCTGATGTTGGAACTGAATCGGTCCGATGATGCCAAGCTGGCCCTGCAGCGCATCCGTCTGAGCAGCCCCGCCAGCAGCCAGGCACTGCTGGGTATGGGCTGGGCTTCGTTGCAGCTGGGTGAGCAGGAGAAGGCGCTGGCACCCTGGCAGATACTGGCCGATCGCAATGCCAGCGATCCCGCCGTTCTCGAGGCCAAGCTCGCGATCCCCTACGTACTCTCCCAGCTTGAGGCCGAACAGCAGTCACTGCAGGGCTATCGAGATGCCATTGCCACCTACGACGCCTCTCTCATCCAACTCGATCAACTACTGGAGCAGGTCAGACAGAAGACGTTCCCCGACAACCTTCTGGGCGACAAGGACGGCGACGATCTAAAATCGGCAAGCCGCTCGCTGTTGTCCTACCTGCTCTCCGGCAACGCCTTTCAGGAGCGGCTTCAGGACTACCGCGACCTGGGCCACATCGAGAGCAATCTGCAACAGTGGCGGCAGAAAATCAGTTCCTACCGCACCATGCTCAGCAACCAGAAGACAGCCTACGAACAGAAGCTGCCTCGCGTCGAGGAGCACCTGAAAGGGGAAAATCTGAAACAGGTCATCGCCGAGAAAGAGCAGCTGCAGACCCTCTACGCCCAGGTCGAGAAGACGGAAGAGCCCCCCTTCGCCCTCGCCACGGAACAGGAAAAGGGCTGGATTGCGCGCATCAACCGGATCAAGCGGATCATCAAGGAGCACGGCGGGAGTGGGCAGCTGGCACCGCAACAGGAGATGGCGCGCCTGATGGAGGGGATTCTCACCTGGAAGATCGCCACCGAACACCCGGCCAGATTGTGGTCGTTGAAGAAGCAGATGGTTCAGCTGGAACAAAACATCGAGATGGCGCAGCAGAAAGAGGTCGAATTGGCCAAGGCCCGCAGCGAAGCCAAGGGGCGCTTCGATGCCTTCTCCGGTCGCATCGAGCAACTCGAGGAGGCACTGCCCGATCTCCATAGTCAGGTCAAGAAATTACGCCAGGAGGAGGCCGATCTGTTACGGGAAATGGCCCTTGTCAGGCTTGAGCAGCGACGCGGCCTGATCAGCAACTATCTGATCCAGGCCAGGTTTGGCGTTGCCAACCTCCTGGATATCAGCACCGCGAGAGCGGGGGAGCGGGAATGAGGCTGTCACTCGCCATTTCACTTCTCGGCATTCTGCTCTCCGGGTGCGCCGGTATCTCCAACAAATCGAAATCGGATGAACCGACCCTGGCGGATATCGAAAAGCAACCGGTAGAAATCGAAAAGCAGGCGTTGTCGCCCACCGACCGCAACGAGGTCATCGAGAATTACCGCGCCATCCTGGAACTCAATCCCGATCAGCGCCTCAACAGCGAAGCCACCCGTCGCCTCGCCGATCTCGAACTGGAGCGCAGCGAAACCAAACTCCTGGACTCGGCGGATGAGCCGGTCCCCACCGAAGCCGAGCTGGCCAAATCGATCGAACTCTACGAATCCCTGCTGCGCAAGGATCCGAACTACGCCTCGCGGGATCTGGTGCTCTATCAACTGGCGAGGGCCTATGAACTGAAGGGCGACATCAATGCCATGATGCTGACCCTGCGCGCACTGATCACCCAGCATCCAGACAGCCCCCACTGGCAGGAGGCCCAGTTCCGCCGCGGCGAGCACTTCTTCGTCATGCAGCAGTTCGGCCGCGCCGAATCGGCTTACAACGCCATTCTGCAGCAGCGCGACGACTCCCCCTACTTCGATCGGGCGCTGTTCAAGCATGGCTGGTCGCTGTTCAAGCGGCGCAATATCGAGCAAGGACTCGACTCGTTCACGCGACTGCTCGATCGCAATCTGGGCGATACCCCGGAGATCGAAGTGGGCAAGCTCTCCCCCGCCGATCAGAAACTGATGAAAGAGACGATCAGGGTGATCAGTCTCACCTTTTCCGAGCTTGGCGGCGCCAAACGCATCAGCCGCTATTTCGACAGCAGGGGCCACCGCAACTACGAATATATGATCTACCAGGGACTGGGGGATCTTTATCTCAAGCAGGAGCGCATCCAGGATGCGGCCGACGCTTATCTCGCCTTCGTCGATCTCTCCCCCGACCACCCCCAGTCACCCCGCTTGTCGGTGAAGGTGGTCGATATCTATACCGAGAACGGTTTCCCGAAACGGGCCATCGAGAGCAAGAAGTCGTTTGTGCAGCACTATGCCGTGGGCGGCGACCCCTGGAAGAAACAGGATCCGAAAAACCAGGCCTGGTTGAATCAGCAGCTGCGCAACTACCTCAGGGAGCTTGCCGAATACCATCACGCCCTGGCGCAGCAGTACAAGAAGAGCAAGGATAAGAAACTGGTTGCCCAGCATAGCCAGCAGGGTGCCGAGGCCGCACGCTGGTATCGCCAATACCTGGATACCTTTAGCGACGATCCCACGGCGGGCAGTATCAGCTTCCTCCTCGGTGAGCTGCTGTTCGAGCTGAAGAAGTATCCCGATGCCGTCACTGCCTACGAGGACAGCGCCTACCGATTCCCGGCCCATGACAAGCAGGCCGAGGCAGGCTACGCCGCCCTCCTCGGCTATACCGAGCAGCTTAGGAAGCTGAACAAAAGCGAGCAGCTGGCATGGAAACGTCAGGGCGTGGAGAGCGCCCTGAAGTTCTGCGATCTTTTCCCCAAGGATAAGCGCAGGGCCGCCGTCTTGACCCAGGCTGCCGATCAGCTGCTGGAGCTCAAGGAGATCGGACGCGCCCGTGGCGCCGCACTGCAGGTGGCCAACATGAAACCGCCGGCGGAAAAGAAGCTGCGCCAGACCGCCTGGACCGTCGCCGCCCACGCCGCCTTTGAACAGAAGGATTACCAGGCCGCGGAGAAGGCCTATCAACAGGCGCTGGTGCTGATACCCGGCAAGGCCAAGGAGAAAAAGCCCCTCGAGGAGAGACTGGCTGCCACTATCTACCAGCAGGGATCGACGCTGCGTTCCCAGGGTGACCACAAGGGTGCGGCACAGGCATTCATGCGCATCGCCAAGCAGGCCCCCCAGGCCTCCATCATCGCCACCGCGGAGTACGATGCCGCCGCCAGCCTGATCGCCGCCGGGGACTGGGCCGGCTCGGTCAAGATTCTCGAATCCTACAAGGCGAAGTATCCGAAGGATAAGCTGATACCGGAGGTCAACAGCAAACTGGCCGTTGCCTATATGGAGACCAAGCAACCGCTGAAGGCGGCGGCGGAACTCTCCGCCCTCTCCACCCAGGCCGCCTCCCCGGAACTGCGTCGCGAAGCCGGCTGGCGCTCCGCGGAGCTCTATGAGAAGGCGGGCAAGGATAAACAGGCGATCGATGCCTATAAACAATATATCAAGCGCTTTCCCGCTCCCCTCGACCAATCCATGGAGGCGGGTCAAAAACTGGTTGAGCTCTATGACAAGCGCGGTGAGGCAGGCAAGCGGGACTGGTGGCTGAAACAGCTGATCAAGCTCGATGCCGGCGCCGGGAAACAGCGCAGTGACCGCACCCGCTATCTGGCGGCAACGTCATCCCTACGCCTGGCCGAGGGAAACCTGCAGGGTTTCCACCGCATCAAACTGAAGGCGCCGTTGGAGAAGAATCTGAAACGCAAAAAAGAGCAGATGCAGACAGCGATCAATGCCTATAACAAGGCGATCAAGTATGGCGTCGCGGAGGTGACCACCACGTCCACCTACCAGATCGCCAGGATGTACCAGCAGTTCGGCACCGCCCTGATGGAATCGGAAAGGCCCAAGGGGCTGAACGCGGAAGAGCTGGAACAGTATGAGATTCTGCTGGAAGAGCAGGCCTATCCATTCGAGGAGAAGGCGATCAACCTCTACGAGACCAACATCGAGCGTGTCTCCAGCGGTATCTATGACGAGTGGGTGAAGAAGAGTTTCAAGGCCTTGGCGAAGCTGCTGCCCGGACGCTATGCCAAACAGGAGAAGCGGGAGGCGTGGATCGATGCGATCAACTAGCCCCTCTATGCGAAAACACGGCGCTATCTGGCTCGTCTGCGCCCTGCTTGCCTCCAGCCTGACGATTTCGGGCTGCAGCACCGCGCCCCGGCAGGCCGCGTCGACGGAGACAGAGCAGAAAACCGCCGCCCCGGCACGACAATCGAGCAGCGCCGACCCCCAGGAACAGCGGCGATTCGAAGCGGCCGTGGCGTTGATGCAAAAGGACGATGTCGTTAAGGCGAAACAGAGCCTGCTGGCATTGATCGACCAGAATCCCGGCCTGGCGGGGGCCCACATCAATCTCGGTATCATCCAGCTTAACGAAGGTGAAGCGGACCAGGCCGAGGCGTCGTTCAACACCGCCCTTGAATTGAAGCCCGACAGTCTGCCGGCCCACAACCAGCTGGGTGTCGCCCTCAGGATGCAGGGAAAATTCCAGGAGGCGGAACAGGCCTACCGCTCGGCGCTGCAGATCCAACCCGACTACCTCTTGGCCCACCGCAACCTGGGCATACTCTATGATCTCTACCTCACCAAGCCGCAGCTGGCGCTGCAGCACTATAAGCGCTGTCAATCATTGAGCGCCTCGGAGGACAAGGAGATCGGCGGCTGGATCCTCGATCTTGAACGGCGTATCAAGTCAAACAAGCAACGGTAAGCAACTATGTTGAAAAGGCCGAACAGACACCCCTTATTGACAACCGCGGCAGCCCTGTTGCTGCTCTCTCAGCCGCTGTATGCGGAGCAGCGCATCGACCTCGATGGCACGGCGATCTTCGGCAACAAGGAGTCACCGAATATCCTCTACGTGGTGCCCTGGCGTTCCGCGAAACGGCTGACCAATATGATGCCCCCGGAAACAGGTCGCAGGGACGAACTCTTTGCGCCGCTGGATCGTGATGTATTTCGCAGACAGATCGATTGGTACCAGACTTTTAATGAAAATCCGTAAAGAATCTAGGACTTGGTGCCGTATGACTGAAGACAATCAGATTTCCCAAAAAGCTCGTGTGACAGCTATCGGCAGGTGGATGCACACTTTGAAGTAAACCGATATTCAGGCGTTTAGACAACGGAGAATCCTATGGAGCTCATTGATCCTATCATCCGATTTTTTCAGGAAGGCGGACTCTTTATGTACCCTATCCTGCTGATCTTTGCAGGAGGCGTGGCGATCGCGATCGAACGCTGGGTCTTCTTGACCATACAGACCGGGAGCAACAAGCGCACCTGGAAGAAGGTCCTGCCCCATCTCAACGACGGCGACTTCAAGTCGGCCATGGCGGCCGCCAACAAATCGAAGACCGCCATCGGCACCATGCTCACCTACGGCCTGGCGCGGGCGCGCACCGCACGGCGTCGGGACGATGTGGAGGTGGCCATGGAGGAGGGCTTGATGGAGGCGATCCCGCGCATGGAGAAGCGCACCCACTATCTCAGCACGCTGGCCAACATCGCCACCCTGCTCGGCCTCCTGGGCACCATCATCGGTCTGATTCAGGCCTTTACCGCGGTCTCCAACGCCGACCCCGCAGAGAAGGCGGACCTGCTCTCGGCCAGTATCTCGGTGGCGATGAACACCACCGCCTTCGGCCTGATGTCGGCAATTCCCCTGCTCCTGGTCTATGCCCTGTTGCAGAGTAAGACCACGGCGATCGTCGACAGCCTGGAGATGGCCTCGGTGAAGTTCCTCAACATCTTCAGCGAACAGGCATTCAGCACCCGGAGCAAGGCATGAGAGAACGGCTGAGGCGCCATCGCCAGGGGGAAGAGCTGAACATCACAGCCTTCCTCAACCTGATGGTGATCCTGATTCCCTTTCTGTTGATCACGGCCGCCTTTTCCAGGTTCTCCATTATCGAGCTCTACCTGCCCCCGGCCAGCGAAGGCACCCTGAAGGCGATCAAGGAACTGCAGCTGGAAGTGATCATCCGCCCCGACAGCCTCGAGGTCGCGGATCGGCAGGGTGGATTGATCAGACGCCTGAACAACACACCCGATGGATACGACCTGAAGGGATTGAACGAGCTGCTGGTACAGATCAAGGTCCGCTTTCAGGACAAGCGCAATATCTTCATTCTCTCCGAGCCCACCACCAAGTACGAAACCATGGTCCAGGTGATGGATGCGGTGCGCATGACAGAGAACCTGGAATCGGGAAGCCTGGTGCAATATGAACTCTTCCCCGATATCGCCATCGGCGACGCCCCGCCGGCGGCAACGCAGAAACAGGACGAAGGTAACGCATCATGAAGATGTCACGCCGCGCCAAGCGCATGGATCGCCACCATCGGCGAAACAAGGGCCATGCGGTGCTCAACCTGGTCTCCCTGATGGATATCTTCACCATCCTGGTCTTCTTCCTGCTGGTCAATTCCGGCGAAGTCCAGGTACTGCCCAACGCCAAGGCGCTGAGCCTGCCCGAATCGGTGGCCACCCTGAAGCCCAAGGAGACCCTGGTGGTCATGGTCAATCACAACGAGATTCTGGTCCAGGGCTACCGGGTCATGGACCTTACCCGGCCCCTGCCCACCGGCACCACCCTACCCGCCCTGAAGGAAGAACTGCAGCGCCATGCCGATCGATCCAAAAGCAGAGCCCTGGAACCCTTCAAGGGCAAAATCACCATCATGGGTGAGAAGAGCATACCCTACACCCTGCTGAAGCGGGTGATGGCGACCTGTGCCGAGTCCGACTACCCCCACGTCTCCCTGGCGGTATTGAGAAAGAATGAGAAACCCGAGGGAGGACAGCCGTTGTGAGCGCCTCCTATCGTCACTCCACCTATCTGCCCTGGTACACGGCGTCCGCCGACGAGCGGCGATTCCAGGTCATCTCCCTGGTGGTGCTGCTCATCGCACTGTTGCTGGGCACCCTGATACCGATGATCGAGCTGCCGGAGAAAGAGCGGTTCAAGAAACAGACCCTGCCCCCCCGTCTGGCGAAACTGATCCTGGAACAGAAGAAGGAGCCCCCCAAACCGAAAAAGATCGTCAAGAAGAAGGTCCCGGAACCGAAGAAGAAGCCGGAGAAGAAAAAACCGGAAGAGAAGAAGAAACCCGAGCCGGAGAAGAAGCCTGAAAAGCAGGTGGCGAAGAAGAAGCCGACCAAGGCGGATGCACGCAAGAAGGCGGCAAGCGCGGGCCTGCTCGCCTTCGCCGATCAACTGGCCGATCTGCGTGAGGAGCAGATCGTTTCCAATGTCCGCGGCGTACAGAAGCTCTCGACCACCGGCAAGAAGACCTATGCCAATCAGCGCTCGATCATCTCCTCCGGGGTTACCAGCGGCAGCGGCGGCATCAACACCGCGGCCCTGAGCCGGGGCACCGGCGGCACCGGTCTCACCGGCCGGGAGACCACCGAGGTGGAGAGCGCCGCCATCAGCGATGACGCCAAGGCGGCCGCCCGCGGTGGCGGCGGCAAGGGCAAGGACTACAAGGGATACCGTACCCGGGAAGAGATCCAGCTGGTCTTCGACCAGAACAAGGGCGCCGTCTACGCCCTCTACAACCGCGCCCTGAGAAAGGATCCCTCGCTGCGCGGCAAGGTGGTGCTGGAGCTGACCATCACCCCCGGCGGTAAGGTGACCAAGTGCGTCA
Source organism: gamma proteobacterium symbiont of Ctena orbiculata (assembly GCA_003094535.1). Taxonomy (GTDB): domain Bacteria; phylum Pseudomonadota; class Gammaproteobacteria; order Chromatiales; family Chromatiaceae; genus Thiodiazotropha. The sequence goes on from NATV01000142.1 coordinate 20,812, forward strand.
TCCTCTCATCCGAACTCAACGACCCGACCCTGGAACGCAAGCTGGTCTCCCGCATCAAGCTGTTCAAGTTCCCCGCCAAGGATGTCGATACCGCGGTGGTCTCCTATCCCATCGACTTCCTGCCCTCCTGATGTACCCAATTTCCGCCTGCAACAACGTTTCGCGTTGCAGGCGGATTGTCTGCATAAAGATGCAAACCGCAAATGGATGCCAATCACCGCGCATAAGCGCGAATTTTCCTGGCATGGGATTCTGCAAGTAAAAGCTGTCATTAAATATGCTGCAACTTGTAACCATCGAGGATGGATTTTGCAGTGATGGAGATGGCAAGATCTCTCTTATCAAGCACCATGAGATGCAACAAGAACTATGCGAACCGCCTTTAGACTTATCCTGCTGTTGACAGTGCTCGTCTGCCTCGCCTGTCTCCAGTCGCTCCATGCAGCCTGGGTCAGTGGTGAAGAGGCGATCATGGGCACCCGGATCAGTGTCCAGCTTTGGCACCAGGAGAAAGACCGGGGCGAGGCGGTGGTTCAGGCGGTGATGGAGGAGTTTCGCCGCCTCGACAGAAAACTGAGCCCCTATATCGACAGCAGCGAACTCTCCCAGGTCAACCGCCTGGCCTCCCTCGAACCCCTGGGTATCTCGGAGGAGTTCTATCGTCTCATCGAGACCTCTCTTGAATACTCCGAGCTCACTGATGGCGCCTTCGACATCACCTTCGCCTCCATCGGCCACCGCTACGACTATCGCAAGGGAATCAGGCCGACCGATTCCCTGATCGATCGCACCCTGCCTCTGATCGACTACCGCAACATTCACCTTGACAAGGATAAAAGCACCGTCTTCTTCGAAAAGAAAGGGGTACGCATCGACCTCGGCGGCATCGCCAAGGGCTACGCCGTCGACCGAGGCATCGAACTATTGCAGCAGCAAGGCATCGTACATGCCCTGATCAGCGCGGGCGGCGACAGCCGCCTCCTCGGCGACCACCGCGGCCGCCCCTGGCACATCGGCGTCCAGGCACCGCGGGACAAGGATCGCATGGCCGCCATGCTCCCCCTCGTCGACAGCGCCATCTCCACCTCCGGCGACTATGAACGCTTCTTCGAACGCGACGGCGTACGCTACCACCACATCATCAGCCCAAAGACCGGCCGCTCCGCCGACACCCTGCAGAGCGTCACCATCATCGGGCCCAACGCGACCCGCACTGATGCCCTATCCACCAGCGTCTTCGTGCTTGGCGTTGAGAAGGGGATGGCGTTGATCAATCGGTTGGAGGATGTGGATGGGGTGATTATCGATGGGGATGGGGAGATGATTACTTCACAAGGATTTGCTGGTGACGGGCCATGAATGGTGAGACTACTAGATTGTGTTGAATAATGGATCGGACCGAAACCCACCATTCACAGACATTTTTTTAACTATTTTGTGTAAATTTCTTGTCCTGACCAACATATAAAATCGTCCGGTATCTGCCAATCTGACTATATATGTATAATGAGACGTAGGGTATCTATAGTGGGACTTATTAGCTGAAACCAAAATGGATAAAGTAAAGGTATTCATAAGCTACAGCCATAAGGACGAGCTCTGGAAAGATCGTCTGGTCTCGCACCTTCGGTTTGCCGAGCGCCAAGGTATCATCGAGATCTGGGATGCTTCAGAAATACCCGTAGGCACAGAATGGGAAGGGGAAATCACCTCCGCTATCAACGAAGCGGATATTGCTGTACTACTAATCTCCGCTGATTTCTTAGCTTCTAATTACATCATTGAGAGAGAACTACCACATCTTCTAGAGATGAGAGCCTCTGAAGGCCTGGTGGTTCTACCCATCGTAGTCCGCCCATCACCATGGTCTGAAATTCCCGAGTTAGCCCAGCTTCAGTTTCTTAATACGGACGCACAGCCATTATCGGCTGTTTCGGCATTTGAAGCAGAAGATGTTGTAAATGCGATCGCGATGAAAATTCGTGAAATAGCAGGAGCAATAACAGAGCGTCGAGCAGAAAGATCGCAATCTGCCGACAAGTTCAGCACCTCGACCGGCGCAGGTGGTCTCCCCGGTGAGTTCTTTATTTCACACAGCCGTGAAGATGGTGATTTTGCAGAACTGTTAAAGCTTAAGCTCGCACAAAATGGATATAGCGCATGGATTGATACAGATCGCTTGCTTCCTGGTCTGGATTGGAGGAATGAGATAGATGATGCCATTCGGAATTCCACTGCCCTTTTGGCGATCATGTCCCCAAACGGTAAGGAATCTGAGTATGTCACCTATGAGTGGGCTTTTGCATGGGGCGCAGGAAAACCAATTGTGCCTATCATGCTGAATCAAACAGCATTACATCCGCGTCTTGCAACTCTCCAGTATTTGGATTTTACAGATCGTCCATCAAGGCCATGGACAAAGCTCTATGACGCTCTGCGCAAGATTAAATAGCAATACCATCAAAAACCTTTAACGCGATACATTTGAAACTTCTACTGCTATTTAAACACATATACTGCTGATACAAGCGGAATAGCCAACCACAACAGCCCCTTGATCATAAAGAACAACGGCAGAGCCCAGTAGAGTTTTTTCTTCCAATCCTTACTCTGTGTTTCTTTCATATCGCTCGTCGAGTATGTATTCATTTCTTACCTCTCACTCTGCATAAGACCTCAGGTAATTATTAAGGCCACCTCCCTGTGGCCAGCATCATCGGTTTATTTAAGATCGAACCGATCCAGGTTCATCACCTTGTCCCAGGCCGCCACGAAATCATTGATGAACTTCTCCTGGGAATCCGCGGCCGCGTAGACTTCAGCCAAGGCGCGCAGCTCGGAGTTTGAACCGAAGACCAGGTCGACCCGGGTGGCGGTCCACTTCGGTTCACCGGTAACCCGGTCACTGCCCACAAAGATATCTTCATCCGCAGACGTCGGCTTCCAGGTCGTACCCATATCGAGCAGGTTGACGAAGAAGTCATTGCTCAATGACTCCGGACGTTCGGTGAAGACACCGTGCCGGGTCTGCCCGTAGTCCGTGTTCATGACGCGCATGCCGCCGATCAACACCGTCAACTCCGGCGGAGTCAGGGTCAGCAATTGCGCCCGGTCCACCAGCATCTCCTCTGCCGATACGCTGTACTTGGTCTTCATGAAGTTGCGAAAACCGTCGGCTTCCGGCTCCAGTACGGCAATGGACTCCACGTCGGTCTGCTCCTGCGAGGCATCCATGCGACCCGGGGTAAACGGTACCGTCACATCGTGACCGGCATTCCTCGCCGCCTGCTCAACGCCGGCGCAACCCGCCAGCACGATCAGATCGGCCATGGAGACCTGCTTGCCAAAGTCACTCTGGACACCCTCGAGGGTACTCAGCACCTTCGCCAGTTGATCAGGCTGATTGACCTCCCAATCCTTCTGCGGTGCCAGACGGATGCGGGCGCCGTTGGCACCGCCGCGCATGTCGGAACCGCGGAAGGTGGAAGCAGAGGCCCAGGCCGTCGATACCAGCTCTGATACAGAGAGGCCGCTGTCGATAATCTTCTCCTTCAGCTCGGCAATATCCTGCTCATCGATTACCTCATGATCGACCGAGGGGATCGGATCCTGCCAGATCAACTCCTCGGCAGGCACTTCCGGCCCGAGATAGCGTGCACGGGGCCCCATGTCGCGATGGGTCAGCTTGAACCAGGCCCTGGCGAACGCATCGGCAAACTCATCCGGATTCTCGTAGAAACGCCGCGAAATCTTTTCATACGCCGGATCGAAACGCAGCGACAGGTCCGTGGTCAGCATGGTGGGTGGGTGACGCTTGTCCGGATCGTGGGCGTCCGGTATTGAGTTGGCGCCTGCGCCATTCTTCGGGATCCACTGATGGGCACCGGCCGGGCTCTTGGTCAACTCCCAATCATAACCGAACAGATTCCAGAAGAAGTTGTTGCTCCACTTGGTCGGCGTGGAGGTCCAGGTCACTTCCAGACCACTGGTGATGGTGTCACCCGCCATTCCCGAGCCATGCGCGCTCTTCCAACCGAAACCCTGCTCTTCGATAGCGGCGGCTTCCGGTTCCGCCCCGACCAGTTCGGCATCCCCGGCGCCATGGGTCTTGCCGAAGGTATGACCGCCGGCGATGAGGGCAACCGTCTCCTCGTCGTTCATCGCCATGCGCGCGAAGGTCTCACGAATGTCCTTGGCCGCGGCCACCGGATCGGGGTTGCCATTCGGCCCCTCCGGATTGACGTAGATCAGGCCCATCTGCACGGCGGCAAGCGGGTTCTCGAGCTCCTCGTGATCACCGGAGAAGCGCTTGTCCTCCAGCCAGGTCTCCTCGGTGCCCCAGTAGATATCCTTCTCCGGCTCCCAGATATCCTCGCGCCCGCCGGCGAAACCGAAGGTCTTGAATCCCATCGATTCCAGCGCCACATTGCCGGCGAGAATCATAAGATCGGCCCAGGAGATCTTGCGGCCGTACTTCTGCTTTACCGGCCAGATCAGCCTGCGCGCCTTGTCCAGGTTGACGTTGTCGGGCCAGCTGTTGACCGGGGCGAAGCGCTGGTTGCCGGTCCCGCCGCCGCCGCGACCGTCGCTGGTACGGTAGGTACCCGCACTGTGCCAGGCCATGCGGATGAACAGGGGCCCGTAGTGGCCGAAGTCGGCAGGCCACCAGTCCTGGGAATCGGTCATCAGTTCCCATAGATCTCTCTTCACCGCCTTGAGATCCAGGCTTTTGAACGCCTCCGCATAGTCAAAATCCTCCCCCATCGGGTCGGACTTGGCGGAGTGCTGGCGCAGAATCTCCAGCCGCAGCTGATTCGGCCACCAGTCCCGGTTCGAGGTACCACCACCCGCTGAGTGGTGAAATGGGCATTTACTTTCGGACATCATTTATCTCCTTTTCAGATCATCGCTTTTATCACCCGTTTCGGGGTGGGCTTGGGTATAATCTAATAGGAGATCAATAATTGTTGAAATCGTTTGTTTCTAATTAAATAATAGGTTTTACAGATTATTCAAAGGGTTCTGTTTTCACTTGTTTCTATACCATGGCTCTCCAGGTATGAAATCTGCAAAGGCAACAATTGTTTTTTATTGGCGGAAAGGCTGTGCCTGATCACAAACGATTTGCTAGAGCAGGTATCTGGTAAATCCCATTAGTGGACAATCACACCAGCGCATAAAATAGATACACCCTAATAAACCCATGTTTTCCAACGTCGAAGTTTAGATTTCTAAAATCACCAATAACCCAAACACGATATTGATTGGCATTTCACTGATCGATGTTCATTTGAGTTTGAGTTGTCAACAATACACAAATCATTGTCACAAGGTTGTCATACACATAAGGGTATGGCATTCTCCAAGGGTCATCTCATATCAAGGATTGATTCGATGCCTAACAAGGAAAGACCTGGATATCTTCCGTATTACCTCAGAGCCTCTCCTCACCATTGAAGCTAGCGATAGCTTGGTGACTGGTTGTTTATGTAAGACAAGGAAAGTCTGATTCAGGAGGGCAGGATGCCTATCAAAAGGAACTTGAACCCTTTGTTCAAGTATCATCATGGAGCAGCGATGACTGAATTGCTGGTTTCACTGCCAGCGCTTCTACTGATGGGATTGGGAGGACTTCAGACAGCACTGCTTTTCGATGCCAAGATGGTCATCAACAGCGCTACCTTTGAAGCGGCACGAAAGGGTGCCGTAACCCATGCCCAAAGCGAGCCCATGCGCAGGGAATTGGGCCTGCGACTTGCTCCTCTCTTTGGTGGCGACGGCAGCGCGGAACGGGCGATATCGGCAATCACCCGCGCCAGCCTCGATGCACAGGACAGCCGTTTCACCGAGATCGAGATCATCAACC
>NATV01000143.1 GCA_003094535.1 gamma proteobacterium symbiont of Ctena orbiculata
ACTGCGTAAGGAGATCTCCGATGCCGCCGGTTTTCCCGTGATCATGCAGAGCCACCGCGGCGATTCCGACCTCGCCTTCTGCCAACGACCGGAGATGGCAGTGATTTCCCAGCGGGGACCGGCCACCCCCGACCATGTCATTCGCACCAAGCAGCTGCCGATGCTGGGCCGGCGTATGATCGAGTATGTTGCAGAGTATCAGCGCTATTTCGAACAACACGCCCCCGCTTCCAGAACCCCTGTGGAGATGCTCGATCCGGCGCCAAGGGTTGTACTGGATGCGGAGCTCGGCATGCTCAGTGTGGGAAAAAGCCCCCGCGATGCGGCCATCGTGGCCGATATCTACCGCCACTCAATGGCGATCATGCAACGGGCCGAACAGCTGGGAGGATGGCAGGCGCTGCCCAGCCAGGCCATATTCGATGTGGAGTATTGGGAATTGGAGCAGGCCAAGCTGCACAAGGGGAGTCAGCCACCCCCATTCCAAGGGGAGGTCGCACTGATCACCGGCGCCGCCTCGGGAATCGGCAGGGCCTGTGTCGATTCGATGCTGCGAAGGGGGGCCGCCGTGGTGGGGCTCGACCGATCGCCGGTAATCGTCGATCAACACCCACGTGCCGACTTTCTTGGCCTGCAGCGTGACATCAGCGATACCGAGGGGCTCAAGAGCGCATTGGAGCAGGCGCTATTGCGTTTCGGGGGGGTGGATATGCTGATCCTCAATGCCGGTGTCTTTCCCGGAGGCTGCCCGGTATCTGAACTGGATGACGATAGCTGGCGCCAAGTCATGAGTGTCAACCTGGACGCAAATCTGAGCCTGCTGCGTGAATGCCACGGCTATCTGAAACAGGCACCCCGCACGGGCCGGGTCGTCGTCATCGGATCAAAGAACGTTCCCGCACCCGGCCAGGGAGCGGCCGCCTATTCCGCCTCAAAAGCGGCATTGACCCAACTGGCCAGGGTGACGGCGTTGGAGTGGGCAGCGGACGCCGTCCGAATCAACACCCTCCATCCCGATGCCGTATTCGATACCGGAATCTGGACGGAAGAGGTTCTTGCCGCACGGGCAAAGCACTATGGCGTCAGCGTCAAGGAATACAAAAGACGCAATTTGATGCGGTGTGAAATCAGCAGCAGCGATGTGGCGGAACTGGCCGCAGAGCTTTGCGATCAGCGATTCAGCAAGACGACCGGCGCCCAGATACCGGTGGATGGCGGCAATGATCGGGTGATTTAAGCGCGTCCCGGAAGGATTGTCCCCGATCGATTCGACGTCCGATCTCCCGGCGACGAGGGATCGAGCTCCCGCTTAACCGACAGCCAGCTGGGCTGGCTCCGCCACCGGGTTCGCCCCGTGCAACTGGCAGGAGCGAATCGATTCCCACAGCAGATCTATCGCTTGCGGGCGGGGAAAGCTTTTGCGCCAGGCCAGACCGATGCGACGCTTTGGCGATTCCTCAGCCAGGGGTCTGGTGGTGAGCAGATCCCAGCGCAGATACTCTTCTCCGATCGCCGTATCCGGAAGCACCGATATGCCGATACCGCTGGCCACCATACAGCGAATCGTCTCCAACGAGCCGCCTTCCAGGTTCTTCTGCAGATTCGCATCACCATTGATTTTATTCACACAACCCGGACAGATTCGCTTTACCTGTTCGCGAAAGCAGTGGCCATCGCCGAGCAGCAGGAGGTTCTCCTCCTGGAGCTGCTGAACCGTGATCGATTCGAAATCGGCCAATGGGTGTTTCAAGGGAAGCAGCACGGAGAACGACTCGTCATAGAGCGGACGGGTAACGATGCCGGGCTCATCGTAGGGGTAGGAGATAAGGATGACATCCAGATCCCCCTGTTTCAGCTGTTCTGTCAAAACGGTGGTGAAGTTCTCCCTGATCACCAGGGGCATTTCACTCGCCCGCTGCTTGAGTTGGGGCACCAGGCGGGGAAAGAGATAGGGGCCCACCGTGTGGATGGCGCCCACCCGTAGCGGCCCTGCCAACTGGTTCACGCTCTGGCTGGCAAGCTGGCGTATCAAGCCGGCCTCTTCCAGCACGCGCTGGGCCTGGGTCACGATTCGCTCGCCCGCGGCGGTCAGGCTCACCTCGCCCTGACCACGTTCGAAAAGACCGACACCCAGCTCTTCCTCGAGCTTCTTCACCGCCACGCTGAGGGTAGGCTGGCTCACGTAACAGGCCTCTGCCGCATGTCCGAAGTGGCGCTTCTGGGCCACTGCGACAATGTATCGGAGTTCATTGAGTGTCATAACCTATAGTGTAGCCGGTAAGATAGAAAAAACTAATTGGCTTAAAAACTGTTAACGCCTCAGCAGAAATCGAAGCAGAATATGGAATAATCCCTAAGCATAGGTCAAAGAAGTAAAAAATTGGATTTTGCTTTAACAAATCCTGTTCTAATATTATGGCAAGATGACAAGGTCCTGATGGGGCGCGGAGAGATAAATTGCTCGTCAGACTAAAAAACAGAAAAGTGGACCGTTCTATGGGTAGCAGTCCTGACAATCGGCAACCTAGATTCAAGGGGCTCCCGGCAGAGAGCCTCAACCTGCTGCAGCTGACGGACAGTCACCTCTATGCCGACCCTTCACGCTGCCTTCTGGGTATCAACACCCTGGAGACCTTCGATCAGGTGCTTGCCCAGGCCCTGCAGGAAGCCGGTCACCCCGATTTCATACTGGCCACCGGTGACCTGGTGCATGATGCCTCCGACACTGGCTACAAGCGTCTCCTCGGCAGATTGCAGCTGACCGAGATCCCCACTTACTGCCTCCCGGGCAATCACGATCTGCCGGGCAAGATGAAGCAGATCCTCAATCAGGACAATGTGCACTGCATCCCCAGTGTGCAGGCTAAAGGCTGGTCACTTATTTTTCTCGACTCCACCATACCCAATAGTGACGGCGGACGTATCGACGAGGGCCAACTCGGGCTGCTCAAGGTGTTGCTGGAGGCTCACAACGACAAGCACACCATGGTCTGCATGCACCACCACCCCATCCCCGTCGGCAGCCGCTGGATGGACACCATGGTGCTGGACAATCCGGGTGAATTCTTCCAGCTGATCGAGGCCCACCCACAGGTCAAGGCGGTCCTCTGCGGGCATATTCACCAGACCTTCGATTCCATGTACAAGGGCATACGCCTGATCGGGTCACCCTCCACCTGCGTGCAGTTCGTTCCGGAGGAGGACGATTTTGCCATAGACGCGGCGCCGCCAGGCTACCGATGGTTGAGCCTGCAAGCCGATGGCACGATCGAGACGGGTCTCGCTTCTCTGCCGGAAATTCCCTCGGGACTCGATCTCGCATCGATGGGTTATTGAGCCTGCCGGACGAACCGGGATCAATCCAGGACAACCTCGACGGCCGCCTCCACCTCCATGGTGCTCTCGCCGTGGGCGATGCGCAGCGCAATGACCTCCACGCCCGCCTCGCGGACGACCCGACGCAGAGTCTCTGCATAGGCGGGATCGATCTCATCGGCCGGATGGAAATGATCCCCTTCCGGACGATTCAGCGCATAGACCATAACCCCCCTGTATCCCTGCCGGCAGGCCGCCGCGAGCAGTTCCAGGTGTTTACGGCCACGCTGTGTCACCGCATCGGGAAAACTCAATCCGTTCCCCTGCCATAGGGTGACATTCTTGACCTCCACCCAGGCATCGGCGCGTCTACCTTCGGCAAGGAAGAGATCGAAGCGCGATTTCTCACCATCATGAGTGTAGACAACCTCACGCCGGATGGAGCGGTAGCCGACCAAATCCTCAATCCGGCCCTCTTTTACAGCCTCCTCGACAACCGGATTGGTTCGCCCAGTATGCACACCAATCCAGCCTTGACCCATGTCCACCCTTTCCAGGGTCCAGGCCAATTTACGTCGCGGATTGTCACTGTGACTGAGCTGTACCGGCGCACCGGGCTGCCAGCAGCCGAGCATGCTGCCGGTGTTCGGACAGTGGGCGGTCACCACCTCGCCCCCCGGCAACTCTATGTCGGTGAGAAAGCGCTTGTAGCGCCTGAGAATTCGTCCATTGGTGAGCGGTGGCAGTTGCATGGGGTTGGTGTATTATCTCATTATGTCAATTTTATGGCAGTCGATGCTGCGGCGTCTTCTGCGAAACCGAACATCTATATAAGAAGCTCTGAAATAGTCAGGTGTTGCTTGGACAATGTAGATACCTTGCCTCGGAACTTCGAATTAAACGACCAATGCAGTGGAGGTAGTAGCTAATGAAGACCAAGGTATGGCTGATAGTTAGCGGTACATTATTGATCGCTAACCAGCTTCACGCGGGAGATCCCGGTTACGACAACAGGCAGCTCAGTATCAATCCGGGCAATATGATGGATGGCATGTTCAATCCCATGAACAGCTTTTTCGGTGGCTCGGACCGCTACCCCAATGACTACTACAACTATCGCTATGCCCCACCCCCCGCCTATCCGCCGGTCTACGGCCATCCCGGCACAGACTATGGATACCCGCCTGTCCATCCCGGCTATCAGTCCCTGCCCCAGACAGGGGGCTATCCCTCACCCCCCGCTCCGGCACAGCAGCCTCAGCCGTCGACTGTCAATGTGGAGCCCACTCCGCCACCCGCCTATAACCGGGCCCCTTCGGTACCACCCGGTTATGCTGAGAAATACCGTTTCCGGCCCCTGGAGGCTACCGAGCCGGCGGTAGAGAACAAGGGGGGTTCACCCTATCCCCAGGAATCCGCCCCACAATCGGGCTACTCCGCAGCTCCACCGATGGGTCAGACCGCCGCACCCCAAAGCCGGCATGCCATGGAAGGTGGTTATGGGCCGAGTATGGGGAGCCAACCCCAAACCCAAGAGAGCCAGATGAAGTTCAGACCCCTGGACCAGCCGGGCTATACGGAATAGTCCCTGCAGCGGGGAGCGGATCTCAACCGATGCTGAATTCTTGATAATCCTGGTAGTCGATGCTCTCGCAGGAGACACCGGTCACACTGGCGTTTTGCGGGCCTTTGCGTAACCAGGACTGGAGGGCATCGATGGCTTCCACACTGCCGCATGCCACCACTTCAACGCGGCCATCGAGGAGGTTCCTGGCATAGCCCTTGATACCCAATTGCTGGGCTTCGTGACGCGCCGTTGCCCGGTAGAATACACCCTGCACCCGCCCCGCCACATGGCAGCGGACACCGATCTTTCTCTTGCCGTTATCGGCTTGTTCACTCATCATTCAGCCTCACTACTACCTTTTCACCAGCGCGAATTGCCATTTCCATGGAGGGGGTAAAGAGCGCTTCAAGGCGGTATCTTGATCCCCCTGCATCACGCGCCACCGGGTTCAGACCCAGCAGGTTGACTGTGCCATCCAGCCATTCGCCACGCACGCCAACATCAACCGCCATACCCGGCCTGAGACCAAGCGCGGTCTGTTCATCGACTTCGGCAACCGCCTTCATGCGGCTGTTGTCGACCAGCGTCAGGATCGGGGCCGCGCTGTGGCGATTGATCACCGCCTGACCTGGTTGTACATGTATAGACTCTACAATCCCGTCGAAGGGTGCTGCTATCCTGCTGTATTCCCGCTGCAGGCGAATCGTGATCAGCTTCGCTTCCGCCTCCCGGTAGCTCGCATCCGATGCGGCCGCGGCAATTTCGGCCTGCTTGCGCTCATGATCCGACAACAGGGTGCGGTCATAGAGCTCCAGGGCACGATCCAGCTCCCGCTTTGCCTCTTCGTTCTGTTGTGACGTCGCCTCGAGACGCGACTCCGCCGCGGCAAGCCTCGACTGATACCTGCGCTGATCCAGCTCCACCAGCACCTCGCCACGTTTCACCGCGGAACCGACTTCTACATTCACCCTGGACACCATGCCACTGACCAGGGTGGTCAGTTCCACCCGGTTGTTCCAATCACTTACCGCCTCCAGGTCCCGGGCGATGAGCTCTCCGCTAAAGAGCAGGCAGATAACTATTAGCGCCTTCATTATCCATCTCTCCCTTATCACTCTTTGTTAGGGTCCGGGGCAGTCAACAATTCACCGGTGAGTGCTTTGATCCTGGCATGCGTCAGCTGGATCTGAAAATCATTTCTCGCCCGTTGCATTTGTATATCGGCTATTTGCGACATGGAGTCGCCCAGATCCGTCGCCATGTCCAGATCGTACAGGGTACGACTGCGATCGAGGTAGAGATCGCGGAAATCCGCGGTAACCCCGAGTGCATCGCGATCGACCTTCAGCCTGTCGAGTTTCATCCAGTGATCCAGCAACTGCTGTCGCAGCGCCAGTTCGTGGCGCGCCAACTCGGCCTGTTTCCTTTGCACCAGGGCACGCTGTTTCGCGATCTCCGAGTCGACCCGGTTACCTTGGTAGAGAGGCAGCTCGATGACAAGCGCTGCTGTCATCGGGTTGCGTCCGCCGAGCTTTCGCTGGTAGGCAGCAGCCTCCAACTCCGCCCGCAATACCGGATTGTCTTCTGCTTCACTGGCCTGTAGCTGCTTCACCGCCGCCTGGAGTTCGGCCTGCAGACCCTTGCGTTTCGGATTCTCCCGCAGCGCCTTTTCGACCAACTGCTCGATCTCGGGCAACTCCCCCAGCGGCTCGAATACCGGTGACACCAAATCGGCGGGAAGATCCAGCGGTCGATTCAAACTGATCGCCAGCTGAGAACGGGTGATCCGCTGCCGGTTTCGACTCGCCCGCATTTTACGCAGCGCCTGTTGATAGATCGACTCAAGCTCCACCATGTCGATCTCGGATACCTTTCCCAGCTCATTCTTTGTCCGCGCCCTGTCGAAGCGGATATAGTCGATGGAGAGCGCTTCGTTATCCCTGGCATACTCCAGATCGGCCAGCAGGACATCGAAGAATCTGGCCATCACATCCAGCCTGCGCTGCTGCCTGATCTCGAGCAGCTGCCACTGTCTGGACGCCAACCCGGCCTTGGCCGCCTCTTCCGCATGGCCGGTACGCCCGAAATCGTAGAGCTGCTTGCTCAGACTGAGACGGGCCAGGCTATCGTTTCGGCTATCATCCTCCGCGACATCAGAGGGATCGATGAGACGCAGCTCCGCAATCAGGGCGACATGCATATCGTCATCGGCCTCGATTTGCTGGCTGAATGCCCTGGCCTGGGCCAGATCGGCCTCCGCCAGACTGCGTTCGGGATGGGCTTGATCCGCCAGTTCCAAGGCATGCTCAAGGGTCAATGGAGAAGGCAGCGGTTCGGCGGCGCGGAGTGACTGAGAGAGGATCAGAAACGGCACCAGCAGCACCAGCACCCGGCGCCTGGCAAGTGAAGGAGGCTTCCTACCCATCATTACGTATAAAAACATTGCCTATCTAGCTTTGTCGCGCGCCCTTCTCTTTTCTCGCTTGTAGCGGGAAAAATTGGTTGTCTTGTAGTGATCATCGACCACGAACTCACCCAGCCAGAGAAACTCCTCGGCATCGTTGGTCGCACCGGTGAATCGGGTTATCAAGTTTCCTTCGAGATCGAAAAACCCAAACACCGGGGTCGCGCGAACCTTGTGGTGCTTGAACGCAAAATCCTTCTCCTTCATGGCGTTGCCATCAAAGTCCGAGATCTCCACATCACCTTCGATGTCCACGGTGTAGATGAGAAAGTGCTGTTTGTAATAGTCCTGGACTTCGACCTGGTTCAGCACCCGGGCCTTCATTCGATGGCAAAAGGGACACTCATCCATCTCGAACATTATCAGCACCCCCTTCTTTCCCTCTTCCCTTGCCACCTCCAGCTCATCGCTGAAATTACCCAGGGACTGGTCGAAAAAGTGTTCCCCCGGATCCCGGGTGGCGGCATTGACATCAACAAAAAACAGTATCAGGCAGGCAGACAGTAAGAGATATCGGTGCATCGATCTTCTCCTTACTCATTCGTCGAAGTGATAAAACTCTCGAGATCTTCCAGGGTCAGGGGCCCGACCTGGCGGGCAACCAGTTTACCCTCGGGATTGACCAGGAAGGAGGTGGGAAGCCCGGGTACCCTGCCGAGTTCGGTTCGCGCCGCCGGTTTGGCGATGAGAATGGGGTAGCTGAGGAACTGCTCGTCGACGAACGCCTTCAAGCGCGGCATTTCGATGCGTTCCATAGCGACGCCCAGCACCACCGCATCAGTATCCTTATGATTATTATGAAAAACCTCTAATTCCGGCAGCTCCTCCCGGCAGGGGGGACACCAGGTTGCCCAGTAGTTCACCAAGACCCATTTACCGCGATAGTCGGAGAGGCGATAGTGCTTACCGTCCAGCCCAGGCAGTTCGAAATCCACCGTTTCCGCCGCTGCCGAAAACGAAAAAAGCCACAGCATTGTGATGACTGGCAGACGCAGCAGCGGTCTCGCATGGAACATATTTCTCTCCACTTTTATCGGTAAACTGTTAAATACTTAGGAAATTTATCAGCCGATCGATCTTGTCCTAAGAATCCGCATGTGCAGGCAATTCTCTCTGACCTGCATTCTCAAGGTAAATTCCAGTCAGTGCAATTCATGGAAACCACAATGTTGAGGCCTTCTCGGCAGCTTGCCTCGAGCCATCCATGCGCCGCTCCGCGAGCAGTCATTGAACTGCACAGCGCTTGTGCCAATCCATTCTTAACTGTCTATCTATCTGATTTAATTATATAAAATACCGACATGAACACCAATGCCTCAGCTTGCCAAGGGGCTTCACCGGGCACTATCCCCGCCTTGGTGTGATCAATACTGTTCCACCTCTTGGACTGAATGATATAGTGGAATATCGAGCAGTCGCCCCTATTCGCAGGCTTTCAGGTCAACATGTTTGATTTTTTTCCCACAGGAGCACATCGGCAACCCAGGCGCTTTTTTTCGTGCCGCAACCGGATCCGTTTAAAAATCCGTTGGTGGAAATCGACCCTGCACAGCTTCGCCAGTGGGCGACAGCACTGCCGTTCGCCAATCAGACACAGTTGGCGGAGACCGTCATCACCAGCCTAAGCCGGCTCAACCGTTTCCCTGGTGCGGTAAAAAAACGCGCGGAGTTGATGGAGATCTACACAACACCCTGTGTACGACTTAACCACGGCTCTGCACAGCGCAAAGCGGAAGCTCCGCTCCAGCTGATACGCCGAGTGATGCTGGAGATGGCCTATGGATACAGCCATATCGCCAATGAATGCATCAACACTAGAGCCAATCGAAAAAACCTGCAGCGCCTTACTCATGCAATCTACTTTGCAACCAAATACTACATTCTCGAGTACCTGCTGGCCTGTGAGGATTTTGACTGCAGGAGCGGCAGGGTTTATCGCGATGTCACTCGCTTGATGACCTACGCCGAAGAGCAGAACATCCATCACATTCAGATCGAGGATAACGATCAGAACCAGCCCGAACAAGCCACCATTGGTCATCAGTACAACCGCTTTCTGCTGTTGCTGCTCCTTGACCCCTGCCATCTGCAGCAGGGCGAACTCCGATTGTGTTTCGATTTTCTCGTCGGTCTGGCGGGAAAAGCCCATATCACACCGGCAACCGCCGAGACTGACACCACGGGAAGATATGTCATCGACAGGCTGGGTGAGGTACCTCCCTATCTTTTCCATCCCGATTGCCTGGATAAACTGCCGCAACCACGTTTTGCCCTGTTCGATCTCAGCCCGGTCAGTAAAGGACTGCATAAGAAGCTCAGACAGATGGAAAGATCCGAGCAGGGAAAACCGCAAGCCATCACCAAACTGACGATGCACGAGGCCACCAATCTACTGGCAAGAATGCTGAAGTCATGGCACATCCGGTTGAAGCGTGACAGTGAACGCCACTCCACCTCCGGAGAGGTTATGCTATGGATTGGTATTGACTCCATCTATACCTACCTCAACGGTAAAAGCATAACTACGCAACTATCAGATGATGAGATCGACATGACGCAGCTTGGCGGAATCCAAGGCGATGGTGGATCCCCAGAGAATCATCAAATCTCCGCCGTGCGCACCAACCAAAGCCGTTCCGGCGTCGCCCTGAAGATCGCCAAAAACAGCACCAACGCACCGTTAGTCGGCGAACTGGTACTCTTTTCCAGTCACCAGCAACGCAAAGAGAGTGATTGGAAACTCGGCATTGTGAAACGGGCATTGAGTTGTAATGAGGAGTTGCTGGATATCGGAATCCAGTTCATCCTCGGCAACATTGAACCCATTACCCTGCGCCTGGCAAATCAGCAGCAGACCTCGGAGGAGGTGAAGGACCGACCGGCTATCTTTATCGACCAGGGGCATACCCACCGCAGTTCCCTGATCGTACCGAAAAACTTCTTCGTTATCGGCCAGGAGTACCGAGTCGAGGAGATGGTTCCCGCCCCCACAATCACCCCGCTGCAGCTGCTCGAGACAACCGCAAAGTTCGAGCGTTACCGGATCAAGAGCAGTTAGACCTTTGCCTCTAGAGCAGCTCAATGAGGGGTCGCTGCATGGTCTGATTCAAACTGCGGTTCGCCTGCTCGATCAGGGCGCGAAATTCATCGGATACCGCCGGCAACCGGTCCCCATCCGGCAGCACATAGGCATCGGAGCTGTAGAGCTCAGCCAATGTGACCTCTCGAAGGTCCCTTGCCAGAACCCACCCCTTGTCATCCGCAAGCAGCACCAGGCGCGCCCGCTGCAGCGAAGTGAGCAGTGATTCAAGTTGGGTCTCGGAACAGTCGGTGAGCCGCGCCTGGAGCTGACGTGTTGCGGTTGACAGACCCTGGTGCTGAGATTCACGCAGCACCCTGATGATATCCAGGGCCAATAGGAACCTGTCCCCCCTTTGTTGTCGCCTCTCGCGCCAATGGTAACGATAGATACCGAGGCAGTAGGTAAACTCTGCGCCCAGCAGGGTTACCAACCAGGAGAGGTAGAGCCAGATGAGAAAGATGGGAACCACGGCCAGGGCCCCGTAGATGGCCTCATAGGTCGGGAAGGTGGTGACATAGAGGGCAAATCCCCTTTTTGTAGCCTCAAACAGCAGCGCCGCGACCACACCGCCCGCAACCGCATGGCGCAATATCACCGAACGGTTGGGAACCAGGGCGTAGAGCAGGGTGAAGGCAAGCGCCGATATCAGGATCGGCATCATGCCAAGCAACCTTGATCTGAGCAGTGCCACCGTTTCCACATCACTGTAGAAGGGAATGGAAACCAGGTAGGAGGTCACGCCCACGCTGATGACGATCAAGATCGGGCCGAGGGAGAGAATTGCCCAATAGACCGTGAACTTGGCCAGTGCGGAGCGCTTCCGCCTGGCATGCCATATGGTATTGAAGGCCTTGTCGATATTGCTCATCAATAACAGTGCCACCAGGATCAGAAACAGGAATCCCACCCCGGTCAGCTGTGCCGCCTTCTGACTGAAGTTTTTCAGATGCTGATGTACCGCCTCACCCGCCGCGGGGACGAAGTTCTGGAACAGGAAGTCTTCAATCTGCGCCGAGATCCGCTCGGAGACGGGAAATATGGAAAACAGTGCCAGCATGACCGTCATCAGCGGCACCAGGGAGAGCAGGGTGGTATAGGTCAAACCGGCCACATGTCGAATACCGCCGCCGTTGACGAAATGGTCAATCCACAACCAAACGAAGGACTTGATATGCCGTAGCGTTGAAACAATGCTTTCGTAGACAGATATCTGGTTCATTACTGAAATCCATGTTTTTTCGCTATCGAATCGAGGCAACCGATTCTGGAGCCATTCTCTCTGTATGGATACAATGACGCCAAATCAAATTTGAGGCAATCCGCCATCACCGGTCAGCGGCGGCAGCCGGAGGAGAAACGTTATGAGTGTCGAGATCTATCACAACCCGCGCTGCAGCAAATCGAGACAGACCCTGCAGCTGTTGCAGGATAAAGGCATCGAAGCCGATGTGGTCGAATATCTGAAAACCCCGCCGGACAGGGCGACCCTCGAGCGGATCCTCGATATGCTCGGGCTGGAACCGAGAGAGCTGATGCGCAAAAAGGAGAAGGAGTATAAAGCGCTGCAACTCGACGACCCGCAGCTGAGCCGAGAGCAGCTGATCGAGGCGATGATCGCCAATCCGAAACTGATCGAGCGCCCGATCGTGATTCAGAACGGCAGGGCCGCCATCGGCAGGCCGCCCGAAAAAGTCCTCGAGATACTCTAGCGACCCGCAGTCAACGAAATCGACGCCACTACAGGTAAACTACATGGCCGAAGTCCTCATCCTCTACTACAGCCGCCACGGCGCCACCGCCGAG
Organism: gamma proteobacterium symbiont of Ctena orbiculata; assembly: GCA_003094535.1. Lineage (GTDB taxonomy): Bacteria > Pseudomonadota > Gammaproteobacteria > Chromatiales > Chromatiaceae > Thiodiazotropha. The sequence continues at coordinate 12,232 of NATV01000143.1, forward strand.
ATGGCGCACATCATCGCCCGGGGTGTTGAAGAGGTGGCGGGTGTAAATGCCAAATTGCGCACCGTGCCCGAGGTCTCCCCCCTCTGCGAAGCCACCGAAGAGAGCATCCCGGAGAGCGGCGCACCCTATGTCAGTGAGGCCGATCTGCGCCAGTGCGATGGCCTGATCCTGGGCAGTCCGACCCGTTTCGGCAACATGGCTGCGCCCATGAAGCACTTTCTCGACACCACCAGCCAACTCTGGATGAGCGGCGCCCTGATCGATAAGCCCGCCTCCGTGTTCACCTCCACGTCCAGCCTCCACGGGGGTCAGGAGAGCACCCTGCTGTCGATGATGCTGCCCCTGCTGCATCATGGCATGCTGATCCTGGGCATTCCCTACAGCGAAACCGCCCTGCTCCATACCCAAAGCGGCGGCACCCCCTACGGCGCCAGCCATCTGGCGGGAGGTGAGAGCAAGCTGCCCTTGAGCGAGGAGGAGACGCGCATCTGCAAGACCCAGGGCAGGCGCATGGCTGAGACCGTGAAAAGCCTCGGCGGCTGACCCTGTTACACGAATGCCGGTTCAGTTGCCTCTCAGTCTCAGCATCCGTCCCAGGGTCGATTTCTCCGCTTTCATCGCCGGCCGCAATGGCGAGGCGGTCTCCCGGTTGCGCGGCGGATCGGATCCCTTTCTCTATCTATGGGGGGTATCCGGCAGCGGCAAGAGTCACCTGCTCCAGGCCTGCTGTCACCAGGAGCAGGGCCAGCCCGCCTACCTGCCATTCAAATCCGAACACGGACTGGAACCGGCGATGCTGGAAGGGCTCGAGAGCTTCTCCCTCGTCTGTCTCGATGATCTGGAGGCTTTGGCGGCCAGGCAGGATTGGGAATTGGCGATATTCAACCTCTTCAATCAGCTGCGGGAAGCGGATTCGCGACTTATCGTCAGCAGCGACCGCCCTCCCGCGCAGCTGCCGCTCAAGCTCGCTGACCTCGCCTCGAGACTGACCTGGGGACCCTGTTACCAGCTGTTTCCATTGAACGATGAGGAGCGCCTGGAACTGCTGATTCGCAGCGCCGAGCGCAGGGGCATGACCATGAGCGTGGAGATAGCCAACTTCCTGCTGCAGCGGACCCCCAGGGATATCCACTACCTGACCCTGCTCATGGAACGGCTCGACCAGGCCTCGCTTGCCGCCCAGAGGCGCCTGACCATACCATTTGTGCGTGAAATCCTGAATTTATAAAGGGATATACTGGGGCCATACAGAATGGAGATATTGCAATGACAACCATCCAGGAGTCGATACAGCAGAAGCTCGAATCCGCATTCGCCCCCCTGCATCTGGAGGTGATCAACGAAAGCCACATGCACAACGTACCCGAAGGCGCGGAATCTCATTTCAAGATCGTGGTCGTCAGCGACGCCTTCAAGGGCGAGCGATTGATCAACCGCCATCGCCAGATCAACAAGCTATTGGCCAAGGAGCTGCAGGGTGGCGTTCATGCCATCGCGCTGCATACCCTGACCCCCGAAGACTGGTTCGACCAAGGGGGCAGGACAGCCGACTCTCCACCCTGCCTGGGGGGCTCGAAACAGACCTGAAACGACGAATCTCGCAGGTGGCTGCTTGAGGCAAATCTTGAGTAGGTCCGCAAATGAACGCGAACTTACTAACCCAACACACAACCATCAAGTCACCCACCGTATGACTGAGCATTCTTGGTAATCAGCAACAATATCACTTGCGCTGCAGTACCAGGTTGAGTTCGAGCGTTTCCCCATTGCGCCAGATCTTGACCTCGACCTGATCACCGACACGAAAATCGTCAAGGCGCCCCAGGAGTTCATTCACCGTGGTTACCGCACGGCCGTCGATCTGCTGAATCACATCACCCGGAACCACGTCGCCGTTGACATCGATGAAGGTGCCTTGCAGACCGGCCTGCTCGGCGGCCGAGCCGACCTCGACCTGCAACACCAGAACCCCCTCCAAATCGAGCTTGTCCAGGATAACCCGGTTGATCTCCTCGTCCACCGAGATACCGAGGGAGGGCCGCACATAGCGCCCCTTGGCGATCAGCTCCGGCACCACCCGGTTGACCGTATCCACCGGCACCGCGAAACCGATCCCGGCATAGGCCCCCGAAGGACTGTAGATCGCGGTGTTGATACCGATCAGCCGGCCGGCGCTGTCGAGCAGGGGACCGCCGGAATTACCCGGATTGATGGCGGCGTCGGTCTGGATCAGGTGGTCGATGGCAATCCCGTCACGCCCCTCGGAGAGGGAGCGGTCGAGGGCCGAGACCACCCCGGTGGTCAGGGTATAGTCGAGGCCGAAGGGATTGCCGATGGCAAAGACCTTCTGCCCCACCTTGAGGTCGTCGCTGCTGCCGACGGGCACCGGGGGCGGCCGGTCGAAGGGGACCCGGATGCGCAGCACCGCCAAATCGTGGTCGGGACTGCTGCCGATCAGCACCGCGCGATAACTGCGCCCGTCATTGAGTCGTACATTGGCCTCCGACGCCTCCGCGATGACGTGGTGATTGGTCACCAGGTGGCCGAGGTCATCCCAGATGAAACCCGAGCCAGTGCCCTGGGGCAGACTGAGGATATCCCGGGTCCAGGGATTGCGCACCCGTTGCAACGTTGTGATATAGACCACCGAAGGGCTCGACTGCTGAAAGATCTCCACGGTCGCCTTCTCGTCCGCCGCCAGATCGCCCCGGGGGGTGACGATCCGAGGCTCGGTGGTGAGACTGACGATCCAGCGCTCGAGCAGCGGCAGGAAGGTCCAGGCCAGGAGAAGCAGCAGCAGGCCGCCGACGATGAACTTGACCCGCCGCAGATAGGGATCACTCATGATGAACGCTCATCGCCGGCTGTTACCGCCTGCAGCGAAGCCTGACGGTAGGCCCCTTCCCGCAACCCCATTAGTCACGCTGGCTGAAGTATTCCCTGGTGAGGGCAAACACCACCGGACTCAACAGCAGCAGCGCGATCAGGTTGGGAATCGCCATCAGGGCATTGAGGGTATCCGCCACCAGCCAGACGAAATTGAGGAACTCCTGAGCCACCGCGCCCAATGGAATCATCACGATCCAGGCTACACGGAAGGGGGTGATCGAACGGACCCCAAACAGATACTCGACGCAGCGCTCCCCATAGACGCTCCATCCCAGAATGGTGGTGAAGGCGAACACCGCCAATCCCAGGGAGACCACATAACTGCCAATCCCGGGTAGAGCGGTCTCAAACGCCAGGGATGAGAGGGCCGAGCTGGTCTCACCGCTGGTCCAGGCACCGGTCACCACGATGGCCAGGCCGGTGATGGAACAGACGATGATGGTATCGATGAAGGTGCCGAGCATCGCCACCGATCCCTGGCGCACCGGGTTGTCGGTAGCCGCGGCAGCGTGGGCGATGGGGGCGCTGCCCAGGCCCGCTTCGTTGGAAAATATCCCCCTGGCGACGCCGAACTGGATGGTGAGCCAGACGGCCGCGCCGGCAAACCCGCCTGTGGCTGCAGTGGGGGTGAAGGCCTCGCTGACGATCAGCGCCAGGGCGTTGGGTATGGCACCGGCATAGAGCACCAGCACCACAAACCCGGAAAGCAGGTAGGCCACCGCCATGAACGGCACCAACTTGCCGGCCACCTCGGCGATACGACGGATACCGCCGATCAATACCAGCGCGGCCAGAACCGCCATCACCAGACCCGTCACCCAGGGTGCGATCTGCAATCCGGCGTTGGCCGACAAGGCATTGGCCACCGAATTTGCCTGCACCGTGTTACCGATGCCGAAGCCCGCCAGGGCACCGAAGATGGCGAAGAGGGTGCCCAACCAGGCCCATTTGGCGTCCAGGCCGTTCTTGATGTAATACATGGGGCCGCCCACATGATTGCCGTTGTCGTCCACCTCGCGATAGCGTACGGCGAGTACGGCCTCGGCATATTTGGTGGCCATGCCGACCAGGGCGGTACACCACATCCAGAAGATGGCCCCCGGCCCGCCAATGGCGATCGCCGTCGCCACACCCGCGATGTTGCCGGTGCCGATGGTGGCGGAGAGCGAGGTCATGAGGGCGTTGAAGGGGCTGATTTCTCCATCGCCCAGCCCCTCGCGCCCACGCCACAGCATGCGGAAACCATAACCGAGGCGGGCCAGGGGCATCAGCTTCAGCCCGATCATAAGAAACAGACCAGTGCCCAGAATCAGCACCAGCATCAGTGGACCCCAGACGATACCGTTCAACCATTCAATAAGTTCAGTGACGCTATCCACCCCTTGCACCCCTCTTTTTTGGTTAAACCTCAAAAGTTTAGTCGGCGTCTATCGGCAATCTGCAGGCATCTGCGAATCGCCTTTTGACAACCCCGCACAGCAGTAAACCCTCCCATGGATGGCCCACTATACACACCCCGGGTAGCTGAACTCAAAAAGAAACCCTACTCATTAAAAAAATTCCCTTGAGATATTGCGGGTTGCCGGTTAACCTCAACAGGTCTCTACCCAAGATGTATTTGGATGCAACCCATGTCAGTCTGCAAAAGTCTCAAAGGGTATACCCGGAAACATGAACGTCTGGCGGATCTTTTTTCTCTGCTTGCTGTAGCGCTCTTATTCGGTACCTTCTATATTGTTCTCGCTTACCATACACCGATCGTCGGCTGGCTGAAGAGAGATGCCGTCATTCATGTCCCGATCGCAGTCGCCCTGCTGTTGCTGGATATCTTCTTGATGTATATGTTTCTGAATATCGGCTCGGCACGGTTTTCAGAGGAGGATGAGAGCTGCTTCCATACCTTCAAGGGACGCCGCAGCGGCAGCGGTTCCCTAGGTATCATGTTCAGCAACTGGCTACACCATATGGAGCAGGTAGGCAAAAAGCACCGCTGAGCCTGCCGGTTCTCGCGCAATACGGTTTCACTGGCTGCTTGGTTTCCCGACGCCTGGACAAGCTGGAGTTGGCGATTCATTCCGGGTAGGCAAAGACTCCCGCTACGGAAAACAATCAATTTCACGGAGACTTAGATGCCCTCCTCCTTTAGTCGTCTTGGCCTGGCATGCTGCCTCTGCGCAATCATTCTCTCGACCCACAGCGGCTGCGTCTCCATGGCCACCGACCGCCTGGCATCCAATCTCTCGAGTGCCATGCTCAACCAGACGGATCCGGAAATCGTCAGGCATGGCGCACCCGCCTACCTGCTGCTGCTCGACTCCCTCATTGAAGAGAATCCCGATGACCCAACCCTGTTGTATGCCGGGGCCAGGCTCTACAGTGCCTACGCGGGAGGGCTGGTGACAGATAGCGAACGCAAGAAGGGCCTTACCCAAAAGGCCCTGGCGTATGCCGGCCGCGGTCTGTGTCAACGCCAGCCCGCTATCTGCGAGTTGGCCCCGAAGCCCTACGAGCAGTTTTTCGAGGCGGTGCAGAGGGTGGATAGTGAGGATATGGAGGGGCTCTATCTCTACGCGACCAGCTGGGCGGGTTGGATAGAGGCCCGCAGCGACGACTGGAACGCTGTTGCCGATCTCGCCAAGGCGGAGGCCATGCTGCAACATGTTGTATTGCAGGATCCCGGGTATGAGCGGGGCCGGGCCCAACTCTACCTGGGGGTGATCAGGAGTCAGATCCCTCCCACCCTGGGGGGTAAACCCGAGATTGGCCGCCAACACTTTGAACAGGCCATCAGCTACTCATCGGGCGAAGACTTGATGGCAAAACTGGAATTTGCTCGACACTATGCCCGCCTTGTTTTTGATAAAACCCTCCACGACAGGCTGCTCAACGAGGTTATCGACGCCGACCCGGTCAAGCCCGGTCTCACCCTCAGCAACGTCATGGCCCAACAGCAGGCCAGAGAGTTGCTTACGGACGACTATTTTTAGGTTTCAGCCTCGATAGTGTTGCCTGCTCCCCTGTGGCTGCCTTGATTGGAGCGACGATTGGTCAGTATTGTACGTCCGGATGTTGTCTGACTACGTACATTAAAATGTATCCGACTGTAAATAACCTTGTAAAATCGGCATGTTAAATGATGGGCTCGGTTAAGCCACCCAATTCGCATTAAGGATTCCACCATGTTCCGCATGATGATGTTACTGCTGTCACTGCTTCTGCTGAGCCCGTTCAGCCAGGCAAACACCACCCTGAAAATCGCCACCCTGGCCCCCGACGGCACCAGTTGGATGAAGGAGATGCGCGCCGCGGCAAAACAGATACAGCAACAGACCGAGGGCAGGGTCAGGATCAGATTCTATCCCGGCGGTGTGATGGGGAATGACAACAGCGTCCTGCGTAAGATCCGAGTCGGACAGCTGCACGGGGGCGCCGTCACCGGCGGTGGCCTGAGTGCCATCTACAGGGATGCGCAACTCTACACCCTGCCGTTTCAGTTTCGCAATCTGCAGGAGGTCGATGCGGTACGCCAGGTTATGGACCCGCTGATTATCGCAGGTCTTAAAAATGAGGGTTACGTCAGCTTCGGATTGAGCGAAGGCGGCTTTGCCTATCTGCTCTCAAACAGGCCGGTCAAATCCACAAAAAACATGAAGGATTTGAAAATCTGGATCCCTGAGGGTGACGAGATCAATGCGAATATGTTTCAGGCCCTGGGCATCTCACCCGTTCCCCTGCCCCTGACCGACGTGCTTACCGGGCTGCAAACCGGTCTCATCGACACCATCGCAAGCGCCCCTGTCGGCGCCATTGCGCTGCAGTGGCATACCAGGGTCAACTACCTGACCCAGGTACCCCTTGCCTATCTCTATGCAACCCTGGTGTTGACGGAGAAGGCGTTCAACAAGCTGCAGAAATCGGACCAATCCATCATCAGAGAGATATTGGGGGCCACCTTTGACAAGATCGACCGTCAGAACCGCATGGATAACGAAAAGGCCCTGGCCGCACTGCAAAAACAGGGTATAGAGTTTGTCAATCCCAGCGCCGATCAACAGCAGGCGTGGGAGCATCATGCCAATACAACCCTAAGGAAACTCAGCGAAGAGAAGCTGTTCAGCAAATCCATGTTCAGTCGCATGCAGACGCTAGTTCAGCAATACAGGAAGGTCGCCGCTGCCCGCTAGATGCGCAAACGTTGCGATCCTGTATGATCTAAACTTAGAGGCCAGCCAGGACAAAGACACATCAGCCTATGATCCAACCAGATCCATTCTTCAGTCGCGCTGCCCAGGCGGGTAGAGTACCAACCACCCAGACCATCGTTCCGGGTTGCAGATGATACAACTGACGCCGTTACAACCGACATGGCCGACATAAATCTCTTCAAACCCGACAGGGCCGATGGCGAAAAGGAGAGTTTCGAGACCCTATTGAATTCTGACAAGGTCACCATTGAACGCATACTCAGTCCTCCAGACACCATCACGGAGATAGCACAGCAGCCCCATGACGAATGGGTTTGCGTGTTGCAAGGGAGCGCCAAACTGGAGATGGAAAATCGGCAGATAACGCTCTATCGAGGTGACAGTGTGCTGATACCCTCCCACACGCCGCATAGGGTTATAACGACGAGCCATCAACCTCACTGTATCTGGCTCGCCATACATATTCTGTGATCCCTACTTTGTCGCACCATCCGTCATATGCGAATTTTGTTGAGAGAATCTAAAGGTCGGCGAACAAAGCGAACCCTTCTATTCAAAACGTAAAAAAGTTGTTTGTGCGATAGCAGAGTAAATTGGACAACCAGTAAAATATAGGATTGTTGAGTATGATGTTAATCACTCTGAAGCGTATCAAGCAGTTGATCCTGATCTTTGAAGACGGCCTGATGGTGCTTCTCCTGAGCGCCACCATCCTGCTTGCGGCGAGCCAGATTGTTTTGCGTAATTTGTTTGACAGCGGCCTTATCTGGGCCGATCCGACCCTGCGCATCATGGTGTTGTGGCTGGCGCTGTTAGGGGCGATCGCCGCAACCAGAGAGAACCGCCACATCCGCATCGATATCCTCACCCACCGGCTGTCGAAACGCAGCCAGTCAATTCTCTCCGGGGTCAATGACCTTTTCAGCGCGATAGTCTGCGCCATCATCACCTGGCATGCGGTACGCTTCGTCCACGCGGAGTGGCAGGATGGGGCCAGGCTGTTTGCCGAGCTACCCGCCTGGTTGGGCGAGATCATCATACCAATAGGCTTTGGGGTGATGACCCTGCGCTTTCTCTTCAACCTCTCCCTGCAGCTTTTGCAAAGGGACGGCGAATGATCATCGGGCTGCTGCTGATCCTGCTGGCGCTTTGCGGGGCACCGCTTTTTGCCGTTATCGGCGCCAGCGCACTCTGGGGTTTTTATCAATCCGATATCGATCTCTCGGTGGTGGTCATCGAGTTCTTCCGCCTAGCGGAGATGCCGGTGCTGTTGGCGATTCCGCTCTTTACCTTCGCCGGTTACCTGCTCAGCGAGAGCGGCGCCCCTCACCGCCTGGTCAGGCTCACCGAGGCACTGCTTGGCTGGGTTCCCGGCGGCATGGCTTTCGTCGCCTTGATCGCCTGCGCCTTGTTTACCGCATTCACCGGCGCTTCCGGCGTCACCATCGTGGCCCTGGGCGCCCTGCTCTATCCCGCTCTTCGCGAAACGGGCTACAGCAAGAACTTCAGTCTCGGACTGGTAACCACTTCCGGAAGCCTGGGACTGCTGTTCGCCCCGGCGCTGCCCCTGATTCTCTATGCGGTGGTGGCGCAACAGCTGGGCATCGGCGGTCCGATCAGCGTCGACGATATGTTCCTCGCGGGTATCCTGCCCGGTCTGCTGATGTTGCTGATACTGGTCGCCTGGGGACTCTGGTCCGGGAGAGATCTGCCGCTGAAGGCGTTCACCCTGAGCAAAGCCAAGACCGCGATCCGCGAGGCCGCCTGGGAGATACCCTTGCCGATCATTTTATTGGGCGGTATCTACAGCGGTTACTTCGCGCTATCCGAGGCCGCTGCTGTCACCGCCGTCTACGTGTTGATCGTTGAAGTCCTCGTCTACCGGGAGATCCCCGTCACACAGCTTCCCAGGGTGATGCGCGAAGCGATGTTGCTGGTTGGCGGCATCCTCATCATTCTCGGCCTTTCGATGGCATCCACCAACTACCTCATCGATGCAGAAGTTCCAAGCCGACTCTTCGACTGGCTCCATGCGCGGGTCGAAGAACCCCTCACTTTCCTGATCCTGCTTAATATCTTTCTCCTGGTGCTCGGCACCATGCTCGATATCTTCTCCGCACTGGTATTGATGGTACCGCTGCTGCTGCCGGTGGCGGTGCAGTACGGTATCGATCCGGTCCACCTCGGGATCATCTTTCTGGCAAATATGCAGATCGGCTATTTCACCCCGCCGGTGGGTATGAATCTGTTCATCGCCAGTTACCGTTTCGAAAAGCCGATCGGCGAAATATACCGCGCCACCCTTCCCTGGTTTTTCATCCTTTTTGGCGCGGTATTGATCATCACCTATTGGCCGACGCTCTCTCTGGCCTTGCTCGAGCGTAATTGAGTGCGTATCCGACCGCCCAATTCAAACCCGGCCAATCCGAGCATGATCAGTGCGGTACCTGCCCAGACCTTTGCATCAACCTGTTCCGCATTCAGCCAATTCCCGGCCATCAGCGCGATTACCGGCGTCATCAAGGTTATCAGCGCAACCTTGGTGGTCTCCACATGACGCAAGACATAGAAATAGAGCGCAAATCCGAGCACCGATCCAACCACACCCAGATAGACAATCGAGGTTAGCGCTCGCTGCTCAATCACCAGAGGCCAACTCTCTCCCTGCAGGAACCAGGTCAGCAGAAACAGAGGCACCGCCACAAGCAAACCTCCCGCGGTCACCACCAGTCCATGCAGCTGGGCATCGATACGTTTTATCCACACCGCGCTGGCTGATTGGGTTATTACCGAGATCAGGACACCGATCAATCCCAAGACAAAACCTAGACCGAGTTCAATACCCACGGAAAAGATCGTCGCCAAACCCACCAGCGCAATCAGCACCGCCAGAAAACGCTGCAGGTCGAGTCCGGTCTCCTGCAGCCAGATCCGAGCCATCAGACCGGTAACGATGGGCGAGAGGCCGAATACCACCGAGATCCATCCCGAGGGGATGAACTGGGATGCCCAATAGACCGCCGTCATGGCAATGAATATCCCCAGGCCCGCTGCCAGATAGGTACTTCGCGCCCGTTTGTGCCATACCAGAGGTCGACCGATCAGGCGCAGCACAAGCAGCGCCAGGGTGACACCGATAACCATGCGGCCGGTGACGCCAAACAGATAGCCAACACCTTCGCCGCTCCATTTGATGGCAAGCGGCGTGGTACCCCATATCAGCACGATCCCAAGATAGGCGGCCGGCACGGACATTTTATTTACCTCCTATAACGAAAAAGGCCGCAGATGTCGTTGTCATCTGCGGCCTTGTAAGAAATCCTGTTGCGGTTTTGCTAACTTCGCATCACACTCCCGGGCGCAGATGAACAGACGACTGCCCATACGGGTAGACGGCGGCGCTTGTTGGTCATCATTGCCTGGTGGATGTTATTCATGAGTATGAGAATGCATGCTCGTGGCGATGAGGTCAAGGGGAAATTTAGACGATGAACCTGACCCGGGGGATAAAAACCGTAGATCTTGATATCGACAGCCATCGAGAATGATACAATCCAAGCCCGGCGATAGTGCGAGCACCGCTTCTTGTTATGGAACTTTCCACGCTCTTCCCCCCCGATGTAGTGATAGTCAACGCCACGGATGAGATGTGGACCACACCCCTGTGCCGCGAAGAGGAGAAGCTGATAGAGGGCAGCGTTGCCAAACGCCAAAGTGAGTTTCGCGCCGGCCGCAATGCGGCCCATGCCGCCCTGAGACGACTCGATGCCCCGCCCGGTCCGTTGCTTCGGAATGAAGACCGTCAACCTGTCTGGCCGCAGGGATTTCTCGGCAGCATCAGCCACTGCAACGACAGCTGTGTCGCTGCCTGCGCCGTGGCAGGGGATCTGGTGAGCATCGGCGTGGATGTCGAACCGCTCAAGCCGCTATCGACCGGGGTCGCACGCTACATCGACACGGATGAGGAGAGCGCATTCATGGCGCGGCATGGAGAGTTGCCGCGAAGATTGATCTTCAGCGCCAAGGAGAGCCTCTACAAATGTTACTATCCCCTGATCAGGCGCTTCTTCGGCTTTCACTCGGTTAGCTTGGATATCGATATTTCAAACCGGCAGTTTATCTTCACACCCACGGAAACATGTAAAGTGGCGTTTCCGCAAGCGCTGGAATTTCACGGCCGCTTTCTGGTGTGGGAGGACCACCTCTATACCGGCTGTTTCCTGACCGCGGTGGATTCGGTGACGGATTGATATCTTCTGCCAGGTTCGGTTGACACTAACCCTTCATCAACACAGTGACGCCCGTGGCGTTCCAGCGCTCGCCGCCGAGCGTGGGCTTGCCCAAGCTGTTCCAGAGCTCGGCCGCCTGTTCCGGGGAGATTGAGTTTTGTTTCAGCTCAACCGCCTCCCGGGTGAGTGCCGCGATATAGCGATCCTTGCCGACCAGATCGATCAGGTCCAAATAGTCGATATCCTTCGCGAACTCCTGATTGATCAGATCGAGGGCATCGTCTACCTGACTGAGTTCGATGATCTCTATGGCGCGCTGCTCCATCGCGTCGTGCTCGGCCTTGGCGTGTTGTTTCTGCACAAGGATCAGCTCCCCTTTGCGGAACATCTCCTCGTCCCAGGTATCCAGGGCCACGCGAACCGGTTGGGTGGCGAGGTGGGGAAAGGCACGGGTGATACGCCGGAGATGTCCCACGGCCTCTCTCGCAGCGAAGACAGCTTCGACCTCTTCGTCTTCGACCACGGAATTCTCTGACTCTTCGTCCATAACGATTCCTACCCCTAGTGCCACGATCAGTTTAGCGGCATCGGTCTCGATTCCTTTACAACCACTGGCAGCCGGTTAAACCTGGCCTTATACTGACCCCCTTCTGCCAGGGCCTGTCAACTCGAATCCCAACGGCTCTGCAGCGCCAGTAAAACAGTCCCGGTATAAGGATTGGATTTGTCAACAGGCCCCAAGAGACAGTTCACGACATGTACGCAGTCACCAAAGAGATCCATTTCTGTTATGGCCACAGGTTGCTAAACCACCAGGGGAAATGCCGCCATTTGCACGGTCATAATGCCACGGCCGTTATCCGTCTCGAGACGGAACAGCTGGATCCCCTGGGCATGGTGTGTGACTTCTCCGATATCGGCGACTATGTAAAGCGCTGGATCGACGAGACCCTGGATCACAATATGTTGCTGCATAGCGACGATCCGGTGCTTCCGCTGTTGCAACAGGCGGGTGAGTCGGTCTATGTCATGCAGAGCAATCCCACCGCGGAGAATATCGCCCGTCTGATCTTCGAGTATGTCGAGGCCGGAGGATTTCCCGTGGTCGAGGTGTCGATATTCGAGACAGAGAGCGCCCTGGCCAGTTATAGACCCAGTTCTCCATCAACGCCTTAATCGACTAACGGAGACCGGCGTCAGCCGCCTGGTTCAACTGATTGTCAGGCGACGGACCTACTGCCGAAGCAGAGTCAAGGCCAGCGCCAGGGGAGCCAGGTTGAAAAGAGTGCACAGGAAGATCAACCGATTTCGTTGTAGCCGCGTTCTTCGTGCAGCACGATATCGAGGCCTTCGATCTCCTCCTCCTTATTGACCCTCAAGCCGAGCAGGGCGTCAACCAGCTTCAAGATCGCGAAGGTTGCCACAGCGGTAAAGAGCACCGTTGCCACGACGCCAACGGCCTGTACATAGACCTGGCCACCCATACTCTCGATGCCTTCGGCAAATCCATAGCCTGAGAAGACACCCAGAGAGGTCGAGGAGAAGATCCCCGCAAGCAGGGTACCGAGTATGCCGCCGACGCCGTGGACCGGAAAGACATCGAGGGAGTCGTCGATTTTCAGCGCCTGCTTCAGGTAGTTGGTGGCGGAGAAACAGATTGCCCCCGCCAGCAGACCAATGACCAGCGCACCTGCCGGTCCGACGAATCCGGAAGCTGGGGTAATCGTACCCAGGCCGGCCACCATGCCGGTTACCGCGCCCAGGGCGCTGGGCTTGCCGAATTTGATCCACTCACGCACCATCCAGGTCATGGCGCCGGTTGCCGCGGAGATGTGGGTCACCAGCATGGCCATCGCGGCATTGCCGTCGGCAGCCAGTGCACTGCCGCCGTTGAAACCGAACCACCCGACCCAGAGCATGCCGGCACCGGCAATGGTCATGGTCATGTTGTGCGGCATCATCGAAGCGGTGCCGAATCCGCGCCGTGGACCCATTACCATAGCCGCCACCAGGGCTGCCACTCCCGCGGTAATATGCACCACGGTGCCGCCGGCGAAATCGTAGAGGCCCATGCTGCCCAACCAGCCGCCGCCCCAGACCCAATGGGTAATCGGTACGTAGACAACAAACAGCCAGAGGGCGCTGAACAGCAGCATCGAGGAGAAACGCATACGCTCGGCGAAACCACCCACGATCAGTGCGGGGGTGATGATCGCGAAGGTCATCTGGAAGAGCATGAAGAGGGACTCCGGGATATCGCCGGAGAGCGTCTCCCGCCCGATTCCGGCCAGCAACACCTTACTGAAATCACCTATCCAGGCATTACCCTCACCAAAGGCCAGACTGTAGCCGGCGATCAGCCACAAGATGGATACCATGCCGGCGATGGAGAAACACTGCATCAATACGGAGAGGACATTCTTGGTCCTGACCAGACCGCCGTAGAACATCGCCAATCCCGGTAAGGTCATGAACAGTACCAGCGCGGTGGACGCCATGATCCAGCCGGTATTGGCCCCGTTCAGAGTGGCTTCCTCTGCCAGACAAAGACCCGGCAACATCAGCAGGGCGGCCAACAACACAAGCTCTCTTCTGTAATTACTGCACACCATGATTCCCCTCATATTATTATTGGGAGACCCCACCGGCGGGGCCTCGATCAAATCCCGAATTTTAAGTTAATTTACAAAAAAAA
>NATV01000144.1 GCA_003094535.1 gamma proteobacterium symbiont of Ctena orbiculata
TCAACTTCCAGGATATCGAGGTCCGCGCTGTGCTCCAGCTGCTCGCGGACTTTACCGGTCTGAATCTTGTCACCAGTGATACTGTCGAGGGTAGGATAACCCTGCGCTTGAAAAACGTGCCATGGGATCAGGCGCTCGATATAATCCTGAAATCCAAAGGGTTGTCGAAACGCCAAATCGACAATGTCATCATGGTTGCGCCAACCGAAGAGGTTGCGGCCCGCGAGCAGTTGGAGCTTGAATCTCAACAGAAAATCGAAGAGCTGGCCCCGCTGCGCTCCGACTTTGTCCAAATTAATTATGCAAAAGCCGAAGACCTCGCAGCGCTGTTGAAATCCGATGAGAACCGGCTGCTCTCAGAGCGCGGCAATGTCACTGTGGATGTTCGCACCAACACCCTGCTGATCCAGGATACCGCGGCAAAACTCGAGGACATCAGGCGTCTGCTGCAGCGCCTCGACATACCCGTCAGGCAGGTCTTGATCGAATCGAGAATAGTGATTGCCAACAACGACTTTGCCAAGGACCTGGGTGTCAGGTTCGGGGCCAACTTCGACGGTTCGTTTGGCGACAACTTCACGCTTACCGCCGGCGCTCTGCCTGGCCATCTCGATAACTCGTTCGGTATTGCCCCCGGTATAGAGATCAATAGCGAAGAGGGTGAAAATCAAGAGGGATTGATGGTCAATCTCCCGGTTACCGCACCCTCGGGCGGATTGAACTTCCTGGTCGGCAAGGTCGGCACCTATCTGCTCCAGCTGGAATTGACCGCGATGCAGACAGAGGGCCGGGGTGAGCTGATATCGAGTCCCAGGGTGATAACCTCCGATCAAACCCAGGCCACGATCAAGCAGGGCGTCGAAATCCCATATCAGGAGGCGACGTCCAGTGGTGCAACCAAGGTCTCATTCAAAGAGGCGTTGCTGAAACTTGACGTAACTCCCCACATCACGCCGGACGACAGGGTTCGGATGGACCTGGTTATCAATAAGGACAATCCGGATTTCTCCCGATCTGTATTGGGCGTGCCGCCCATCGATACCAGGGAGATCGAGACGACTGTATTGGTGGATAACGGTGAGACGGTTGTGCTAGGCGGTGTATTTGAAAGGACTAAGCAGAAAAATATGGAAAAGGTGCCGTTCTTCGGAGATATTCCCTATGCAGGTGTGCTGTTCCGACGCAATGAAAATATTGACAACAACAACGAGCTGCTGATTTTCGTGACGCCGAAGATCCTAAAGGAGACGCTGACTGTTCGTTGATAGCTTTTCCAATCCTGTAAACGAGGCGCACCAACAGGTGCGCCTTTTTTGTTTGGTCAATCAGGGACTGTTTGCGATACTCCACGTTATAATCCTGGATCGCCGGAATAGGGACGGATTGGAGTATCCAGAAACGGCGAGCGGCAATAACCGAGAAAAGAGAAAACAGGCGGTGCTGTCCTCGCGCAACATCGTGGTATATATATAATCAAAAGTAGCGGTCTCATTGTGCTGAAGGCTGCGACGAGTAATTCATGGGTTTACAGAATCTCTTTCTAATCGGTCCGATGGGTGCGGGCAAGACGACGGTAGGCAAACAGCTTGCCGAGTACTTTCATCTGGAGTTTATCGACTCCGATCATGAAATTCAGCGCAGAACCGGTGTCGATATACCCACGATTTTTGAATTTGAAGGAGAGGATGGATTTCGCCAACGGGAGAGAATTGTAGTCGATGAATTGACGGCGCGAGACGGTATCGTGCTTGCCACTGGTGGCGGGGTGGTAATGCGTGAAGAGAACCGTAATCGTCTCTCGTCCCGAGGCACGGTCATCTACCTGCACTGTTCGGTTCGTCAACAATTCGAGCGTACGCATAGAGACAAAAACAGACCGCTGTTGAGTACCCCCGACCCGATGGGCAAGCTGAATGAGCTGATGGCGCTACGGGATCCACTCTATCGACAGACAGCTGATATAGTGGTGAGTACGGAAGGGCGGAATACCCAGGCAGTGGTGCAGGATATCCGCAAGTTGCTTGAAAAGTTGAAACATTAAAAAACTTATCTGGGATCAAAGAATTGAGTAAATGCGAATGTAAGCTGGATGTGGATCTGGGTGAAAGGAGCTATCCGATTTACATCGGCGCGGGGATCTATGCCGATGCGGATTACTACAGGGAGCATGTTGGCGGAAGCCAGGTGATGATCGTTACCAACGAGACGATTGCGCCGCTCTATCTGGATGAGACCGCCGAGGCCCTGTCGGGTTATGAGGTCAAGAGTTGTGTCCTGCCCGATGGCGAGGAGTATAAGACGCTTGATGTCCTCAACCGTATCTATACTGCGTTGCTAAAAGGACGCTTCAGCAGAAGATCGACATTAATCGCCCTCGGTGGAGGTGTGATCGGGGATATGACTGGTTTCGCAGCGGCAACCTATCAGCGAGGTGTGGATTTCATCCAGGTTCCTACTACACTGCTATCACAGGTTGATTCATCCGTCGGTGGGAAAACGGGTGTCAACCACCTCATGGGCAAGAACATGATCGGTGCCTTCTACCAGCCGCGACTGGTGCTGGCCGATACATCGACCCTGAACACCCTGGATGACAGGCAGCTCTCGTCCGGACTGGCCGAGGTGATCAAGTATGGCTTAATCATCGACGCCGAATTTTTCACCTGGCTAGAGAAGAACATGGACGCCTTGCTTGCCCGTGATCCGGTTGCCCTGGCCTATGCGATTCAACGATCCTGCAGATGCAAGGCCGATGTTGTTGAAGCCGACGAAAAAGAGTCGGGTCAACGGGCATTGTTGAATTTAGGTCATACCTTCGGCCATGCCATAGAGACGGGTATGGGCTATGGCGAGTGGTTGCATGGTGAAGCGGTCGCCACCGGCATGTGTATGGCGGCTGACATGTCGAGGCGTCAAGGGTGGTTGTCGGCTCAATCCTGCGATCGCATCTATCGTTTGATCGAACAGGCGAGACTTCCAATCGTTCCGCCTAAAGCGCTTACGAGCGAACGGTTTATAGAGTTGATGGCGGTTGACAAAAAGGTAGTTGACGGCCGTTTGCGACTCGTACTCCTGAAAGAGATCGGCAGTTCCTTGGTAACGGACGAATTTGAGATGCATAATCTTACTGAAACCTTGTCTCAATACGGTAGTTGATAGCCGCTTCAATGGGGAGTGAAGGCATGTCTGACGCCTACGACTATTTTTCCACCACGGAGATTAGCGCACGTCTTGATCTGGTGCGTCATCTGATCGAGAACAGTGAGTTGGTGCCGCTGGTCAGGGGATCCTCCGGTATCGGCAAGACCCTTCTGGCATCGAGAATCCAACAATTGGCACCGGAAAACTGGTCCGTCTGTCATTTTGAAGCCGATCCCACCATGCAACCGGAACGCCTTTTGGCAACCATTGCACGCTGTTGCGGCCTGCCTGATATCGCAGGTGAATTGCTGCAACGTCTGGTGGATAGGTTTGAGGTACTCCGCAAGCGGGGTCGCATACCTGTTTTGCTAGTGGACGACGCCCAGATGTTGCCGCCAACAAGCCTCATAACCCTGTTGCGTCTGTTTGAAAGGCAGCTGGATGGTGTGCGTCTGGTCAGTATCGTGCTTTTTGCCGATGAACAGATCGACCTGCTGCTTTCGACCCCCCAGCTGTAGATAATGTCACCCCAGGCGATCCAGGTTATCGACATGCCGTTGCTGACCCGCCAGGAGACCACGGCATACATGCTGTTTCTGCTAAAAAACGAGGGATTGTCAGATCAGCTGGCCCTGGACGAGATAAAACTGAACCGTATCTTCCGAGAGACGAAAGGCAATCCGGGTCCGATGGCCAGCGCTATCCTGAATGCGCTGGGTGAAGATGGAGATGAAAAGAGAGGCGGCTTCAACCTGAGTGGATATCGGAAGCAGCTGCTGTTTGGCGGTGTGCCGCTGTTGCTGCTCGTGCTTCTGCTTCTTTTCTTGGGGCCAATCAGTTCCCTGTTTGAGCCTGAACCGGCCTCAAGCCCCAAAGGGTATGGTGAGAAAGAGATAGCGCCGCTGCCCGCGCCCGCGGCAATAACGCAACAGGAAGTGCCACCGGTTGAAGTGGCGCAGAGAGAGCCTGCGACACCCGGGATACCGGATGCTGCCGTTGAGGAGCGGGGTGAGGTGGGGGCCCTTGT
Source organism: gamma proteobacterium symbiont of Ctena orbiculata (assembly GCA_003094535.1). Taxonomy (GTDB): domain Bacteria; phylum Pseudomonadota; class Gammaproteobacteria; order Chromatiales; family Chromatiaceae; genus Thiodiazotropha. The sequence continues at coordinate 4,169 of NATV01000144.1, forward strand.
TGTCGAAGAGCCGGCCACGACCACGGATCTGTCCGAACAGGCTTTCGAAGAAGAGGGTGCGGCCGAGGACGAATCCCCCGTCGCCACCGTGGAGAGGCAGGAGAGCGGACCGGCAATCGATGACAAACCCGCTGCGAAGGAGGAGCTGGTTGAGGAGGTAGTGGAGGAGGCAGCTGAGGACGCGGAGGCTGAGGTCGTGGCGCCTGCGCCCCGGGAGGTGGCGGCCGCGGTAGAAGTGGACGACGAACGGCAACAACCGGTCAGCGAGAAGATCGAAGTCGCCAAGGCACCGGAACCCATGGCGGTTACACATGGAGAAAAAACAGCAGGGATTGAGTCTCAGTCTGCTGAAATAAGCGTTCGGCGAGCCTCGCCCGCTGATGTCACGGAGACAGCGGCCACAACGGATAAACCGCCAGAGGATGCTTCACGGGTATGGGTGATGTCGCGCTCACCGAACAGCTACACACTCCAGTTGATTGCGGTGGAGAATCTCGACTCCTTGAACCGCTATATCGATAGATATCGGCTGGGCAGCGAAACCTACACCTTCAAGATGTCTCGGAACGGCAGACCCTTGTATGCACTGTTGTGGGGCGATTTCCCCGACCGTGACACGGCGCTGCGAGCCGCGTCGTCATTGCCGGCCGCAGTACAGAAAGCGGGTGTTTGGGCGCGCACCTTTGCCTCGCTGCAGCGGTCTAAATCACAATGATCATGGGAATTTAGTTATTTTTCAGCTTGGTCGTCATGTATCGGCGCAAGAAATGTTTCCCCAGGCAGTGATTGTGGCCTTGGGAATCACGCCATATCATTGATAATTATATGATTATTCAGGCGAGGGTGGATATTGCCGGTTTCCACTGATATTGTCTCGTCGAAGATGATTTCCGGCCTGATATGGTTATTTTCAGGCTGGCCTGATAGCTGATTCTCCAGTATCCTACGATGTTCTGTGTCTTCTGGTGCTTCAGTCCGTGATCGTACCGCGGTCTCCCCGCGGCGTAATCGTCGGCTGAGGCCACTGGATGTAACCCGGTGACCTGACTGGTCGCTGTGAACTCCTTGTATCAGGTTATTGTATGACCCGCGGTGCGGTCTAGGCCTAGCTGGGGTGTGCGAAATGAGGTTTGCGTAATGAGCCAAGGTGCTTTACCACCGAAACAGGGACTCTATGATCCCGCCAATGAACATGACGCCTGCGGTGTTGGATTTGTTGCCAACATCAAGGGAGTGAAGAGCCACGATACCATTCGCCAGGGTCTGGAGATACTCGATCGCCTCACCCATCGCGGTGCGGTCGGGGCCGATCCAAAGGCTGGTGATGGCGCGGGTATCCTGCTGCAGATCCCCGATGCTTTCTTTCGCGGGGTTGTTGATATTGAACTGCCACCGCTGGGAGATTACGCCATAGGCATGGTCTTTCTGCCGCAAAATGAAGCGAGCCGAGCGGAGTGTGAAGAGACGATTGAGGCCCTGATAGCCGACGAAGGACAAACGCTGATCGGCTGGCGCGATGTACCGGTCAACAACAGTGGGCTGGGCGACAGTGTGGTCCCCACCGAGCCGGTGGTGAGACAGGTTTTTGTCGCCCGGGGCGAGAGCTGCAATGATCAGGATGCCTTTGAACGCAAGCTTTTCGTCATCCGCAAGCAGATTGAGAATCGAGTCAGGCAGGTTGAAATGGAGGGTGGCAACGCCTTCTATTTCACCTCGTTCTCCTCCCGGACCCTGGTCTACAAGGGAATGCTGCTGGCGAATCAGGTAGGCGAGTACTTTCTCGATCTCCAGGATGATCGCATGCAGTCGGCCCTGGCCCTGGTGCACCAGCGATTCTCCACCAACACCTTTCCCACCTGGGATCTGGCCCATCCGTTCCGCATGATCGCGCACAACGGCGAGATCAACACCCTGCGCGGCAATGTCAACTGGATGAGCGCGCGCAAGAACTCCATGGCCTCGGAGGTTCTTGACGAGGATCTGGAGAAGATTTGGCCGCTGATACCCGAAGGTCAATCCGACTCCGCCTGTTTTGACAACGCCCTGGAGTTGCTGGTTGCCGGCGGTTACTCCCTCGCCCATGCGATGATGATGCTGATCCCCGAGGCCTGGGGAGGCAATAAGCTGATGGACAAAGAACGGCGTGCCTTTTATGAATTCCACGCCGCACTGATGGAGCCCTGGGATGGCCCAGCGGCGGTTGCCTTCACCGATGGCCGCCAGATCGGTGCGACCCTGGATCGCAACGGCCTGCGCCCGGCCCGCTACCTGATCACCGATGACGACCTGGTGGTCATGGCCTCCGAGATGGGCGTGCTCGATATACCTGAAGAGAAGATCGTTAAGAAGTGGCGTCTGCAGCCCGGCAAGATGTTCCTCATCGACCTGCAGCAGGGGCGCATCATCGACGATGCCGAAATCAAGGCCGAGCTTGCCTCCGCCAAGCCCTATCAGGATTGGCTGGATCAAACCCAGATCCATCTCGATTCACTGCCTTCGGATGTTGCGCCGATGGCCCCGGATGACGAGGACCTGCTCGACGCCCAACAGGCCTTCGGCTACAGCCAGGAGGATATCAAATTCCTCTTGACGCCGATGGTATTGACGGGGCAGGAGGCCACCGGCTCCATGGGCGCTGACAATCCGCCATCCGTGCTTTCGCTGCGGGCGAAGCACCTCTCTACCTATTTCAAGCAGAACTTCGCCCAGGTGACCAATCCACCCATCGATCCGATCCGCGAGGAGCTGGTGATGTCGCTGGTCAGCCTGATCGGTCCGCGGCCCAATCTGCTGAATATGGCGGATGCCGGCGATCATATGCGCCTGGAGGTGTCACAGCCGGTGCTGACCAACGAGGACCTGGAGCGGATTCGCCACATCGAGGACAATACGGGCGGTGCCTTCAGGACCAACACATTGGAAATCATCTATCCCTCGATGAGCGGTGTCGATGGCTTGAAGCCGGCGCTGACCAGGCTTTGCGAGCAGGCCGAGCAGAAGGTACGCGAGGGTTACAATATCCTCATTCTCTCCGATCGTCGGATCGATGCGGACAATATCGCCATACCCGCGCTGTTGGCCACCTCGGCGGTGCATCATCACCTGATTCGCAAGGGGCTGCGTACCGAGTCGGGCCTGGTGCTGGAGACCGGCGCGGCCCTCGAGGTGCACCACTTCGCCACGCTGGCCGGCTATGGTGCGGAGGCGGTCAACCCCTATCTTGCCTTCGATACCATTCAGGCGCTGTTGCCCTCGCTGAGCGAGCCGCTGGCCTTTGCCGAGGCTCAGAGGCGTTATATCAAGGCGGTTGGCAAGGGCCTGAAGAAGGTGATGTCGAAGATGGGCATCTCCACCTATCAGTCCTACTGCGGCGCCCAGATATTCGATGCGGTGGGCCTCTCCAGCGGCTTTATCGAAAGCTACTTCACCGGCACAACCACCACCATTGAGGGGGCGGGCCTGAGTGAGATAGCGGCCGAAGCGGTTAAGTGGCACGACAAGGCCTACGGCGACCAGCAGATCTACCAGAAACATCTGGATGTGGGCGGCGATTACGCCTACAGACTGCGCGGCGAGGACCACAACTGGACCCCGGATACCATTGCCAAGATGCAGCATGCGGTGCGCAGCAATGACTGGGATACCTATCATTCGTTTGCCGATGCGATCAATACCCAAAACGAGATTCTGTTAACGCTGCGGGGACTGTTCGAGTTCAAGCCGGCTGACCAGCCCTTGTCCCTGGACGAGGTTGAACCCGCGAGCGAGATCGTCAAGCGCTTCGCCACCGGTGCCATGTCTTTCGGTTCGATCTCCTACGAGGCCCATTCCACCCTGGCCAAGGCGATGAATGCCATCGGCGGTAAGTCCAACACCGGCGAGGGGGGCGAGGAGCCCGAGCGTTTCAATCCGTTGGCGGACGGCAGCCGGAACCCGGAGCGTTCCGCGATCAAACAGGTCGCCTCGGGCCGATTCGGCGTCACCACCGAGTATCTGGTCAACTCAGACGACATCCAGATCAAGATGGCGCAGGGGGCCAAGCCCGGCGAGGGCGGTCAGCTGCCCGGCCACAAGGTCAATCAGCAGATTGCCCGGGTGCGCCACTCCACCCCGGGCGTGGGTCTGATCTCGCCGCCGCCCCATCACGATATCTATTCCATCGAGGACCTGGCGCAGCTGATTCACGATCTGAAAAACGTCAATCCCAATGCCCGTATCTCGGTGAAGCTGGTCTCGGAGGTGGGTGTCGGAACGGTCGCCGCCGGTGTCTCCAAGGCCCATGCGGACCATGTGACCATCTCCGGGTATGACGGCGGTACGGGTGCCAGCCCGCTGACCTCGATAAAGCATGCCGGCTCGCCCTGGGAGATCGGTTTGGCCGAGACCCATCAGACCCTGGTGCTGAACAAGCTTCGCGGGCGTATCTCGGTGCAGGCAGACGGCGGTATGAGAACAGGTCGCGATGTGGTCGTCGCCGCCCTGCTCGGTGCCGATGAGATCGGCTTTGCCACCGCGCCGCTGATCGCCGAGGGCTGCCTGATGATGCGCAAGTGCCACCTCAATACCTGCCCGGTGGGCATCGCGACCCAGGATCCGGAGCTGCGCAAGCGCTTTACGGGTGAGCCCGAGCATGTCATCAACTACTTCTTCTTCGTCGCCGAGGAGGCGCGCAGGCTGATGGCCCAACTCGGTTTCAGGACCTGGAACGAGATGGTCGGGCAGAGTGATTGCCTCGATATGCGCAAGGCGATCAATCACTGGAAGGCAAAGGGGCTCGACTACAGCCGCCTGCTGAAGAAGCCTGAAGCCGAGCCGGAAGTGGCTCTCTACAATTGCGAAATACAGGATCATGGACTCGACAGGGCGATCGACCTGGAGCTGATCAAGCGCGCCCAACCCGCCCTTGAAAAGGGCGAGGCGGTGAAGATCGAGATCGATATTCACAACTACAATCGTACCTTCGGCACCATGCTGTCGGGCCGGGTGGCTGAAAGGTACGGCCACAAGGGCCTGCCAGACGACACCATCTACATCAAGGCCAATGGCACCGCTGGTCAATCCTTCGGCGCCTGGCTGGCGAAGGGGGTCACGATCGAGCTGGCGGGTGAAGGCAACGACTATGTGGGCAAGGGTATCTCCGGTGGACGCCTGGTGATCTATCCGCCGGAGCATGCCGGCATCGGCAAGGCGGAAGAGAACATCATCGTCGGCAATACCGTGCTCTACGGCGCCATCAGTGGCGAGTGCTATTTCCGCGGCGTTGCCGGGGAGCGCTTCTGCGTGCGCAATTCGGGTGCCACCGCGGTGATCGAAGGTGTGGGCGATCACGGCTGCGAATACATGACCGGCGGCATCGTGGTATGTCTTGGCCCCACCGGACGCAACTTCGCTGCCGGCATGTCGGGCGGTATTGCCTATGTGTTGGACGAGGCGGGCGACTTCAATGAGCGCTGTAACATGGCGCAGGTGGAGTTGGAACCGATCGAGGAGGAGGACGATGCCCTCGAGAACCTGGATCATCAGGGCGGCGATCTCGAGAGCCACGGCTTGGTCGACCTCAGTCGCGACATGACGCGCTTCGATGCGATACGTCTGAAACAGCTGATAGAGCGCCACATGCACTACACCGACTCCGCGGTCGCGAGGCGGATTCTCAATAGCTGGGAAAGCATGCTACCGAAGTTCGTTAAAGTCATGCCGGTCGAGTATCGACGTGCGCTGAAAGAGATGCAGGCGCAACGTGCCAGTTCGGCAGCCAGTCAGGGGAGTTTCTAAAGATGGGTAAGCCAACGGGATTCAAAGAGATTGCGCGGCAGGACAGGACCTACGCGCCGGTGGCGGATCGCATCATCCACTACAACGAGTTCGTGATACCGCTGAGCGAGGAGAATGTCAGTCAGCAGGGTGCCCGCTGCATGGACTGCGGTATTCCCTTTTGTCATAACGGCTGCCCGGTAAACAATATCATCCCGGACTGGAACGACCTGGTCTACCGTGGGGATTGGCGTGCGGCGATCGATGTGCTGCACAGCACCAACAACTTTCCCGAATTCACCGGACGCATCTGCCCGGCTCCCTGTGAGGCGGCCTGTACGCTGAACCTGGATGACGAGCCGGTTACGATCAAGACCATCGAGTACAGTATTATCGAAAAGGCCTGGAGCGAAGGCTGGGTCAAGCCCCAGATCGCCGATCACAAGAGCGGCAAGCGTATCGCGGTTGTCGGTTCCGGGCCGGCCGGGATGGCCGCCGCGCAACAACTTGCCCGGGCGGGGCATGCCGTGGTGCTGTTTGAAAGGCAGAATCGGATCGGCGGTCTGTTACGCTACGGCATCCCGGACTTCAAGCTCGACAAGAAAGTGATCGACCGCCGCATGGCACAGATGCGCACCGAGGGGGTCGAATTCAAGACCAGCGTACACGTCGGCGTCGACATACCCGGCAAGGCGTTAATCGATGAGTTTGACGCGGTGCTGCTCACCGGGGGTGCGGAGAAGCCTCGCGACCTGCCGATACCCGGACGCGAGCTGAACGGTGTCCACTTCGCCATGGATTTTCTGCGCAGCAACAGTCACCGGGTGCAGGGTGACAGGGTGGACAACTTTATCTCCGCCGAAGGCAAGCAAGTTGTGGTGATCGGTGGTGGCGATACGGGATCGGACTGTATCGGCACCTCGAACCGGCATGGCGCGGCCTCGGTCACCCAGCTGGAGATTCTCCCGAAACCCCCCGAGCGGGAGGAGAAGGGCACGACCTGGCCCCATTGGCCGAACAAGATGCGCACCTCCAGCTCCCAGGAAGAGGGCTGCGAGCGCATGTGGCAGGTCGCCACCAAGGCATTTCTGGATGATGGCGAAGGCAATCTCGCCGGCGTACGCTGCATCGAGGTCGAATGGGAGAAGGATGAGAGCGGCAACTGGAAAATGAGTGAGGTCGCCGACTCAGAATTCGAGCTCAAGGCGGAACTGGTAACCCTTGCCATGGGTTTTGTCCACCCGGTTCACGAGGGTCTGCTCGAGGAGCTGGGTGTGGAGCTGGATAGTCGCGGCAATGTCAAGGCGGCAACGGATGGTGCGAATGCCTACAAGACCTCCATCGACGGCGTGTTTACCGCCGGCGACATGCGCCGTGGACAATCCCTGGTGGTCTGGGCGATCCGGGAGGGCCGGCAGGCTGCCCGGGCGGTGGATGAGTACCTGATGGGCACAACCGATCTGCCGCTTTGGTAAATAACTAACTGAAATCCGGCGGGGTTTATAGATCGCCGGTTTTCGACACTTTCCATGGAGTTGCACCATGTCAAAGAGTGAGGCCTCTGCTGCCAAGCCATTGAAACCTACCTGTGATCCGTTGGCACCCCTGCCACCGCTGGGGATGGACTCAGAGGCGATCTCTTTCGATTTTCGGCGCTATTTCGCCCATACCCTGGGACGGGACGATCACTGTACTTCCAGTCACTACCCCTATAAAGCCCTTGCGCTGGCGATCCGGGACCGCCTGATCGAGCGCTGGAAACGCACCCGTTCCACCTACGAGAATGAAGACTGCAAGCGCACCTTCTATCTCTCGCTGGAGTTTCTCATGGGACGGACCCTGAGTAACGCCATCCTCAACCTGGATGTCGATACGCAGGTCACCCAGGCGTTCATCGATTTAGGCATCAATCTGGACGATATCCGTGAGAGCGAACCCGATGCCGGTCTCGGCAACGGTGGCCTGGGTCGCCTTGCCGCCTGTTTCCTCGACAGCTGCGCCACCCTGGAGCTCCCGGTGCGCGGCTACGGATTGCGCTACGAATATGGCATGTTCCGCCAGCATATCGCCAACGGTTATCAGATCGAGGACCCGGACCACTGGCTGCGGGACGGCAATCCATGGGAGCTTGAACGCCCCGAGTATACCCAACGGATAAAATTCTGCGGCCATACCGAGCATATCAACGGCAGTGTGCGCTGGGTCGATACCCAGGATGTACTGGCCGTTCCCTATGACCTGCCTGTGCCGGGATACCGCAATGGAACGGTCAATACCTTGCGCCTGTGGAAGGCGGCGGCCACCGACGAGTTCAACCTGGAGGAGTTCAACGCCGGCAGTTATCCCGAGGCGGTGGAGGCGAAAAACCATGCCGAGCACATCACCATGGTGCTCTATCCCAATGATGCCAGTGAAAACGGCAAGGAGCTGCGGCTGCGCCAGCAGTACTTCCTAGCCTCCGCGAGCATCAAGGATGTGATCCGGGAGTGGACGGAAAACCACGCCGACTTCGACGGTTTTGAAGAGAAGAACTGTTTTCAGCTCAATGACACCCACCCCAGCGTCTCGGTCGCCGAGTTGATGCGTCAGTTGATGGATGAGCATGGGCTCTCCTGGGAGCGGGCCTGGGAGATCACCAGCAATACCATGGCCTACACCAACCATACCCTGCTGCCCGAGGCCCTTGAGCGTTGGCCGGTTAAGCTGTTCCAGTGCCTGCTGCCAAGGTTGCTGGAGATCATCTACGAGATCAATGCCCGCTTCCTCAGTCAGGTCGCCCTGCAGTGGCCCGGGGATACCGACCGCCTGCGGCGCATGTCGATCATCGAAGAGGGTGAAACGCCGATGGTGCGCATGGCCTATCTGGCGATCGTCGGCAGTTTCTCCGTCAATGGAGTGGCGGCCTTGCATACCGAGCTGCTGAAGCGGGGACTGTTTGAGGATTTCTACGACTTCTGGCCCCACCGGTTCAACAACAAAACCAACGGCGTTACCCCGAGGCGTTGGCTCGCGGCGTGCAACCCCGGCCTGCGGCAGCTGCTGGATGAGACGGTTGGCAATGGCTGGATCTCCGAACTGCAGGCACTGGAGAAGCTGACGGCACATGCCGAGGATCCCGCTTTTCAGCGCAAGTGGCAGCAGGTTAAAAGGGAGAACAAGCAGCGCCTGGCAGAGTTGGTCAAGATCGATTGCAACGTCAGTTTCGATTGCGATGCCATGTTTGATGTGCAGGTAAAGCGGATCCATGAATACAAGCGTCAGCTGCTGAATATCCTGCATGTCATCCACCTCTACGATCGTATCAAGGCGGGTGAAACGGAGAACTGGACAAAGCGCTGCGTTTTGATCGGCGGTAAGGCGGCGCCCGGCTATCAGATGGCGAAATTGATCATCAAGCTGATCAACAGTGTCGCCAGGGTGGTGAACAACGATATTCAGGTGGGCGATATGTTGAAGATCGCCTTTCTACCCAACTACCGGGTGACAGCGATGGAGGTGATCGCACCAGGAACCGATCTTTCAGAGCAGGTCTCAACGGCGGGCAAGGAGGCCTCGGGTACCGGAAATATGAAGTTCATGATGAACGGCGCAGTCACCATCGGAACCCTTGACGGTGCCAATATCGAGATCCTCGAAGAGGTCGGTGAAGCCAACTTCTTCCTCTTCGGTCTTACCAGCGAAGAGGTGGAGGCGACGCGCCACAACTACATGCCCAATCGAATCATCGACAAGGACGGCGATCTGAAGCGGGTGATGCAGCTGCTGGAGAGCGGATATTTCAACCAGTTCGAACCCGGTATCTTCGATCCCATTATCGAATCGATCCGCAACCCCTACGATCCCTGGATGACCGCTGCCGATTTCCGTTCCTATATCGACGCCCAGGAACAGGCCGCACGGGCCTATCATGATCAGAAACAGTGGATCCGCATGAGTATAATCAACAGCGCCAAGAGCGGCCGCTTCTCCACTGACCGCACGATTGATGAATACAATCGGGATATCTGGCAGCTTAATAAGATGTCGATCCCATCGGTCAGCCAGTCCTCGGTATGACCCGGTCCGGCCTGCCCTGCTGGATCTACCGAAGTCCGCGCAAGGATGAGATGTATCTCTACATCGCCCGCGAGGACGATTTCTCCTGCGTGCCCGAATCCCTGCTCGGCCGATTCGGCAAACCCGAGCGGGTCATGGAGATCCTGCTGACAGAGCAGCGCAAGCTGGCCCGTGAGGATGCAACCTTGGTATTGGACAACCTGCGCACCCAGGGCTTTCACCTGCAGATGCCGCCCCGGATGAGCGTCGACCTCTATAGCGGTGATTGATTGACTTCCCCTTGCTGTAGATCAATAGTGATTCGATGATGCTGGCGCTATAGTTCGTGTTGCGTTGAATCGTCGCCAGTGAAGGCTGTCCAAATCGACTGGGAATTTTATACGGATGACCACTCATGCGGTTATCTTTGATGTCGCAAGCAGCTGGCTTGGCTTCGTGGTAGTAGGTAAATCCACAATGGAATTGAACAATAAATAGGGAGATGACATATCATGAAGGGCTCCACAGCAGCTGTTGTAGCTTTTTTCTTTCTATCGTGCTCCTCGCCCTCATGGGCAATCACCCAAGCCGAGTACAAAAGCCTAACCGAGGCAATACCGGCTGACGAGATGATTGCCTACGATTCATCCACAAAGCTGCGTCAGATTACCGTGTTTACCGATATCGACTGCGGCTACTGCAGGAAACTGCACGCGGAAGTGCCGGCATTGAATGCGTCCGGTGTGGATGTGCGCTATGTGGCCTATCCCCGTGCCGGAGTCGGCTCGCAGAGTTTTAAAAAATATGTCTCCGTCTATTGTGCGGATGACCCGAAGCAGGCACTGACCGAGGCAAAGATGGGGATGGTGTTACAACCGACGGACTGCTCAAACCCTGTGGAGAAAAACTACAAGTTCGGCAATAGACTGAAAGTCAAAGGCACTCCCATGATAGTGCTTGACGACGGTACGGTTATCAGTGGTTACTTGAATGCCCGGAAACTGCTGCGCCGTATGAAGCTTGCCTATAGTAAGCCGCCCAAAGGAAGCGAGATGTTTCCCAAGGTCGCGGCAACCCATTTTAGTCCAATGCACTATTTGGTAACTGCCAAGACTCATCTCTATACAAGGCCGGATAGAAGAATGCAGAAAATGGGTACGCTGGAGCCCGACGTCGTGCACAAGTTCAGCCTGGAGATCGATGTGGATGGAGAACGATGGATTGGCTTCAAGAAAGGCGGTACTCAATACTTTACCCAGGCTGGCAATCTTCAGCTGATTCCAAGCGTGAAAACCGAAGCTATAAAATCCAGCAAATATGCGGCGATTCGGTCAACGGCAATCTATATCTCACCGAACAGGTCAGCGAAGAAAATGGCTGATATGCCGGCAAACAGTTACTATCGCTTCAGCCTGGAAGCCAGGAATGGAAATGAGCGTTGGCTGGGCTTCAGTCAGGGCGGGATAAAATACTATGTCCCTGCTGCCGATCTGGAGGAGATATAAAAGACCTGGCTTGAATGTCACGGGCAGTCGGTTGTCGAGCACCGGATTTCTTGTTCTCCGCTCAAACCTGGGAATGGATGTTGCAAACACATTTGAAATAATCGACGTCGTCAACTCAATGGCTGTGCAACTGTCATATAACATGGAATTCAGTGATGGTTGGGGATATGTGGATATGAGTGGCAGACACGGTCACCGGTACCGAGCGGGGTGGCGTTTTTCCTCTGCGTAAAATGTCTGATGAGCAATGACAAGCAGGTTTTTACAAAGGCTTGCCGGTAACCTTGAATTGCATGGAGATCTTGTTTCTATTATGCGTTTAATGGCTTATTATCAGGATGTTATCTCTACGAGAGAGTGAGGGCCCCTTCATTAGCACTTAGTTGCACATCGCGTTATGGCAATGACCAAAGGGGTTTGTAAAGATTGCAGGAGGCGATATTCCAGTTGATGTTCAAGGCTTGAAACAGCGAGGATCTGACGTGACTGATATCGTAATTAGTGGCAGCGGCCTCTATACCCCACCCCACAGCATCAGTAACGATGAGTTGGTGCAGGCATTCAACCAATATGTCGATCGCTACAACACCCGCCACAAAGATGAGATTGCCGACGGCACCTTGACCCCGCTGGAGTATTCAAGCAGCGAGTTCATCATCAAGGCCTCCGGCATCAAGAGCCGTTTCGTCGTTGACAAGGAGGGGATTCTCGACCCTCGGCGGATGCGCCCGAAAATTCCCGAGAGGGCGGATGAGGAGCTCAGCCTGCTCAGCGAGATCGGCGTGGCGGCGGCTGAGCAGGCCCTTGAACGTGCCCGCCGCAAGGCGGAAGAGATCGATCTCGTGATCGTCGCCTGCTCCAACCTGCAGCGCGCCTACCCGGCGATCGCCATCGAGATTCAGCAGCACCTGGGGTGTTCGGGTTATGGCTACGATATGAATGTGGCCTGCTCCTCGGCCACCTTCGGTATGGGTGCCGCCGCGGATGCGATCCGCTCAGGCAACGCCCGATGTGCGTTGGTGATCAACCCCGAGATCACCTCGGCCCATCTCAATTTTCGCGACCGCGACAGCCACTTTATCTTTGGCGATGTCGCCACCGCGCTGGTTGTCGAAGCCGAAGCGGGATGCCGTTCGGACAGTGCCTTCCGGATCCTTGGCAGCAAGTTCAAAACCCAATTCTCCAACAACATACGCAACAACTTCGGTTTTATGAACAACTGCCATGCCGAAACCCGGGACAGCAGCGACAAGCTGTTCAGGCAGAATGGCCGCAAGGTGTTCAAGGAGCTGCTGCCCCTGGTCGGCAGCGTGATCCATGAACACCTGCAACAGATGCAGCTGCAGGCATCGGATATAAAGCGCTACTGGCTGCATCAGGCAAACCTGACGATGAATCTGTTCGCGGCGAAGAAACTTCTCGGTCGCGAGCCGAATGAGCAGGAACTGCCCATCGTTCTCGATCGTTACGCCAACACCAGTTCCGCGGGATCGGTGATCGCGTTTCATCTCTACAGCGACGATCTGCAGCCTGGCGACAAGGGGCTGATGAGCTCCTTCGGTGCCGGCTATTCGGTGGGCAGCGTGATACTCGAGAGATGCTGAGCGAATCCAGCAAGGGTATCCAATAAGTCGGGGCGGTTATCAGAGGATAGGTTCAAGGGGCAGCAGGCCCCACAGATTCACTTTCAATCTCTTGCTGAAGCTGACATCCTGTTGCTCATCGGAGACGGTTGCCTGCCAGCTGTTTTCCGGGGCCATATCCCGGCGGATCGCGTCGGCCACCTGTTGTGCGACCCTTTCGTCGCGTATCACCAACCCGACCTCCGTGTTGAGATTTGCCGACCTGGGATCGAAATTGAAAGTGCCAATGTAGGTCACCCGGTCGTCGATCACCAATGATTTGGCGTGCAGGGCGAATATCGGCACATCCTTTCCCAGCGCTTCATGGCGGTCGATGAGTTGGCGATAGATGCCTGGCTCGGGTTTGAATTCATAGATCCTGATGCCGAGATCGAGGAGCCGCTGTTTCTGATTCTGGTATCCCGAATAGGCCTGAAGATTATCGGTGGATGCGAGGGAGTTGGTGACGATCGCTATGTCGACGCCTTTGGCCAAGAGTTGGGAGAAAAATTCAAAGCCGCCCTCGGGCATGATCAGGTAGGGACTTTCAATCAGAACCTGATGTTTCGCCTCGGATAACAGATTAATCAACGAAGATGTGGTTCGTCCGCCGCCGTCAAGCTCATCGGTATTGCTGTTCTTGCCGGGGATGTCACTAATATATTCCACGTCAGTCCACTGCATCATGGCGAAAATATCATCGAACCGCTTACCCATGTCGGTGATGGCATCACGTACTTCAGGGGCAAAATTCGCTGGGTTTTTGGCATACTGGTGTAGCCAGTCGGTGTAGCGCAGGACCTGGTCTGCGGTCACCCTTTTCTTCTCATCTGCCAAGAGTCTATCGAGGGATACCGCGAGCGGGCTTTGCCAAAAGGCGTCGAAGCTCTGTTGTATCTCGGGCAGCACGGAGCCGGCAACCATGACATCCCGATCGCGGAAATTGTAGGCGTGATCGTAGTCGTAGTACTCGTCCGCCATATTGCGCCCGCCGGTGATGGCAAGGGTCTGGTCGTAGATCACCACCTTGTCGTGCATGCGTTGATTGGAGCCGCGAAAGTCGGTGATCAGGTGCCAGAGCCGGGAGAGGAAGCCTCGGCCCACGGAGTGCACCGGATTGTAGATCTTGATCTCGATATTGGGATTGGCATCCAGTGAAAGCAGTGTCTCCGGCTCGGCGTCGATCAGGAGATCATCGACGATGACCCGTACCCTGACGCCGCGTTCCGCGGCGCTGAGCAGGCTTTCGCTGGCCAGGGTGCCGATATTGTCGGTGCTCCATATGAAGTACTGCACATCGATGGTTTTGACTGCGCTCCGGGTCAGCCACGCCCGTGTCAAAAGCGACTCTTCCCCCTTCTCCAGGACATAGACCGCGCTTTTGCCCGGGTGCTCACGGCCCGTTTTAGCCAGACTGTCCATCGTCCCTGCATGGATGTACGAGGCCTGCAACAACAGCAGTAACAGGATCGGTAACAGTGCGCGGTGTTTCATCTGCTGTTTGTGGGTGAGGTAAAGCGTCGTTCCTGTTGCCGATTCCGTACCGGCTCGGCCTGCAACCGGATCACAGATCCGGCGTATCAGAGGATCCAGGGTGCGTTGCATGTTCAGTAATGAGGCGGGGGCGGCTCCGTTTCGCCGGATTGCAGCGGTGACGGTTGCAACGCCTGCAGTCGCTGACGCAGTAGGTCCACGGTTCTGCTGAGAGAGTCGATGGTGCGTTGCTGTTGTACCAGGGTCTCGCTGAGGGTATGTATGGCCTCTTCCTGAAAAGCCAGGCGGCTCTCCAGGTCGATTATGCGGTCGTCCATCGTTGTCAGTATCGCCCTCTATCTTGGGTAACGGTCGTCTAGATTGGCGGGGCAGAGCACATTCCGCATGATGCCGATCAGCTCCAGCAACTGGTGGTTGCGGATGCGATAGTAAATGCGGTTGGCCTCCTTGCGCGATACCACGATATTTTTGTTTCGCAGCTGCTCGAGATGTTGCGAGATATTGCTCTGGGAGGTGCCGGTACGTTCAACGATTTCGCCAACTGAGAGCTCGTTCTCCCCCAGCGAGCAGAGAATCTTCCAACGCAATGGATGGGCCATGGCCTTGAGGGCATTGGCGGTGAGCGATGTGTCTTCTTCATCGGTCAGGCGTGGGTCGATTGGCTCGTTCATTTTTCAAGCTCCTTAGGATGCGTTCTGCACGGCATCCATGTCGCGGATATAACCCGTCATATCCTTTGCGATACATATAATATGGCTGATATTTCCCGCGCTGTCTTTAACCGCGGTGCGGGAGAAGAGAATCGGGACACGACGTCCGTCCTTGGCGATGAAGCTCGCCTCGATTCGACTCAAGGCCCCGGTCCTGATCAATGCCTCCAGCCAGGTACCGAAAAAGGCGCCGGCCTGTTCCTCCGCCTCCTCTTCGAAAACATCGCCGATCGACATCTCAAGCAGGTCTGCCTCGCTATAGTCGAGCATCCTGCAGGCGGCGGGATTGGCCGATTCGATCTCGCCCTCCGGATTGAGTACCAGCAGCGCCTCGCCCATGTAGGTAAGGATGTTTTCAAGATGCTGTTTGGCGGCAGCCAGTTCGGCAGTCCTTTCCGCCACCTTCTGTTCCAGGATCTTGTTGAGTTCGCGCTCTTTTTCGATCAGCCGAAAATAGGTGCTGATCTTGTTCAGCAGCTGATTGTCGTCGATGGGCTTGAGCAGGTAGTCGACGCCGCCGACCTCGTAGCCCTTGAGCTGAAACTCCTCCGTCTTGAATGCGGCGGTGAGGAAGATGATAGGTATATCTTTGGTTTTCTTGCGGATTTTCAGCATCGATGCGGTTTGAAATCCATCCATTTCCGGCATCTGTACATCCAGAATGATGAGGTCGATACCCGGTTCCTTGACCGCGGTGTCGAGCGCCTGTTGACCCGATGTGGCTTCCAGAATCTCCACATCCATGTAGCGTTCAACCAGGGTACGCAGGGTAAACAGGTTGTGCGTATGATCGTCAACAATCAGGAGTTTGAAACCGGCGTATCTCTTCATTCTGCCCCTAAATGGTTGCTGAATACGGCCAGAAGCCTGTCCGCGGCGACCGGTTTGGTCAAGACGTCGTCTGCCCCTGCATCCTGGCAACGCTTGCGGTCTGCCGCCGCATTCTTTTCAGTCAGCACGATCACTTTGGGTGATCCGAGCTGCATCTTGTCGCGTATGTGTCTGATCGTATCATAGCCATCGAGCTCCGGCATCATGATGTCGATCAGTACAATGCCGTAATCGGGATCCTCCTTCAGAGTCTCAATGGCCTCCTGGCCATCACCCGCGGCAGTAACATCGAATCCCCAGCTCTCCAGTATTGGAGTGAGGGTAAGCAGACTCTGCAGGTCGTCGTCCACGATCAGTATGCGTTCGCCAGCGAAGGGTTTCTGCAGCCGCTCCTCGTTTGGGGGGCTCTCCAGGATTGGGGGTTGGTCCTGGAGAAGCAACGGCTCCTCATCCGTCTGCAGTTCCACCTGATGAGAAGAGAGGGTGCTGTGATCGAGTTCCAGCGGCAGGCAGAGGGTGAATCTGGCTCCGGCTCCCTCATCGCTGTCGAGGCTCACCTCTCCCCCCAGGAGATGGGCCAGTTCACGACTGATGCTCAGTCCCAGGCCGGTACCGCCGAAACGGCGGCTTGTGGAACCATCCGCCTGTTTGAAGGCCTCGAAGATCAATTCGTGTTTGCTTTGGTGGATGCCGACTCCGCTATCCTCAACCGAAAAACAGATGGGATGTGGGCTCTCATCCGAATCCAGAAAGACGCGCAGTGTCGCCCCCCCCTGATGGGTGAACTTGAGGGCGTTGGAGAGGAAGTTCTTTAGAATCTGGCGAATCTTCTCCTGATCCGAGAGGAGGGTCTCCGGGAGCGAGGGGTCGAATTCGAGGGAGAGTTTAAGCTCCTTGGCATCGAACTGGGGCTTTACCATTTCGATCAGATCCGAAACCAGCGGTTTTATTGGGATCTGCTGCAGGCTGATGCTGGCTTTCCCCGCCTCAATTCTAGAGAGGTCGAGGATATTGTCGATCAGTGCCCGCAAGTCGCGTCCAGCCTCGTGGATCACCTGCAACTGCCGCTTTTGTTCAGCGGTCAGGCGCTCCGGCGCCTCGTTGAGCATCTTTGACAGCAGCAGGATGGAATTGAGCGGGGTTCGCAGTTCATGGCTGACGTTGGCCAGGAATTGGGATTTATAACGATTGGACTCCTCCAGTTGCAGGGCATGCTGCCGCTGCGCCTCGGCCTGCCTTGAATGGTGCTCCGCCAGTTCGGTTAGCTGCTGCCCCAGCTGCTTTATCTCCTGCGATCCCCTCCAATTGAATTTTACCGCTTCATCCTCACGCAAAACCCGGCCGACACCGTCCCGCAGCTTCTGTCCGAACTGCTCCGCGCGCACGGCGATGATCCGCGCCACGATCAAGAGTATCACCAGGGCGATAATCACGATGGTCATCACCCTGCTGATCAGGACATTGCGGAAGGTGTCCAGGGGCGAGGGATCGACCGGTCGTCCCACCCACAGGGGCCCCGAGCCCTCGGTGCTGAAGAGCGGGACCCAGATCACCTGTCTTCCCTGGCCTCCCTCCCACAGCGCCAGGCTCCGTTTTTCGAAGAGCGACGCCAGGCCGGTGAAATCCTCGAAGGCCCGAGGCCTGTCGCTGCCCTTGAGGCGTTCATCCAGGTAAGCGCCATCATTGGTGACCCAGAGGGTGTTGCGGTAGGCCTGCGCCATGCCGCCGACATCGATGTTAATCACCACCGCGCCCAAGGGAGCCACGCGATCCTGCCGGTCGGGACCGACTATCGGGCTGATCATGCGCAGGGTCATGAAGCGCCGGAGATCGAGATGGGCGGCGCCCGGATTGAGGCTGATCTTACTGACAGCGACCCGTCCAAACTCCTGGCGGATGTTGAGTTGAAAAAAATCGCTGGAGGGCATGTCCGGCATTTTTATGGTTGGCTCCCACTGTCGGGTTCTGCTGTTCAGTTCGAGCCAGAAGCGGGGTTTGCCTTCAAGGTCGAGAAAGAGGATCTGAAAGATATCGAGATGGTCGCGAAGAATTTGGTTGATCCATTCCGTGTAGCGCACCCTTGCGCGATCGATCTTCTCCCTTGCCTCTTCCGATTCCCGTTGTCCCAGGATGAGTCCGGGCTCCGGGAGTTTCGCGAGCAGACGCAGCATCTCGTGACGGCTCGCCAGATGCTCGTCCAGATCCCGGAAATCGGCACGCAGGTTCTGCAGATAGGCCTTGTGGTAGAAAAACTCGAGACGATCCAGGACAAATGGCAGGTTGGTCAGCACCATCGCGGTGAGTGGCGCGAAACCGAATAGAAACAGCAGGATCAGAATCTGGGTGCGGATTTTCACGGATAGTTCATGTTTTACATGGCGCGATTCAATCGATCTTCTTCACCGCCTCCAGGACCTTGGCTGCATGCCCTTTCGGTTTTACGTCATAGAGGGCCTCTCTGATGATACCTGCTTTGTCGATGATAAACGTTGACCTGAGTATGCCCATGCGTTTCTCGCCGTTTTTCTCCTTCTCCCGCCATACGTCAAACGCGTTGCATACCTCGCCATCGGTATCCGCAAGCAACTGTACGGTCAGGCCATGCTTGTCGCGGAACGCGGCGTGGCTGGCACAGTTGTCTCGGCTGATGCCGAGTACCACTGTCTCAAGGGAGGTAAACTCATCGCTGAGGTCCGAGAGCTCCAATGCCTCGATGGTACAGCCGGTTGTATCGTCCTTTGGATAGAAATAGATCACCAGATTGTGCCTGCCGGTAAACTGTTCGGAGTTGATGATCTGCATGTCGGCGTCCGGCAGCTCAAAGGGTGGCGCTTTATCTCCGGGAGTGAGCATATTTTTATTCCTCAACTTTTTATAGGGGTCGTTCTATCTCAGTCATGGGCGTGCCTTTTGCCATGACCCAGCGACGCCTCATGGATATAGGGGCAAGATAGTTGACTCAATGGATCCGGGTCAACTGCTGGTTTTTCACTTCGCGGCCATGCAAAATGCGGAACGACAGAGGGTTTTCCGGGGTCTTAGGCCATGCGACCTGAAGTGGAGCCTTCGGTGGAGGCATTTTCGGCGAATGGTAGGCAAAATAGCTGATTCATAGCATAATGTTTAGAATTGGGTAGGCGCTTGAATCCTTGAAGCAATGGAAACACCACGCTGAATGTGGTTTTTTTGTTTCATCAGTGTGTGGCGGATTGTCAACACGGGCAAGGAAGCGGCGAAATCAGAGAAGGCGAATCCATATGTATGACGATTTCTACAAGCTTGACGGAAAACCATTCCAGCTGACGCCGGACCATAAATTTTTCTTCAACAGCAAAGGCCACAACCGGGCCATGGCCTATCTGCGCTATGGTCTTGAGCAGGGTGAGGGTTTTATCGTCATCACCGGGGGTATTGGCACCGGCAAGACCACCCTGGTGCGCAACCTGTTCGATGAATTGAGCAACATGAATGTGATGGCGGCTCAATTGGTTACCACACAGGTTGATCCGGACGATATGCTGCGGATGGTTTGTGCCTCTTTCGGTCTGGCTCATGAGGGGCTCAACAAAGCCACCCTCTTGCATAATCTTGAAGCCATCGCCCGAGCCCGCCATGCGGAAGGCAAGCAGATGCTGCTGGTGGTTGACGAGGCGCAGAATCTACCTCCCAGGTCGGTTGAGGAGTTGCGCATGCTCTCCAACTTCCAGGTCAACAACAAGGCCCTGGTGCAGACCTTTCTTCTTGGTCAGGAGGAGTTCAAACGTACCCTGCAGAGCCCGGGCATGGAGCAGGTGCGACAGCGTATCATCGCCTCCTATCACCTCGATCCGTTGAGCGCCGAGGAGACGGAAAAGTACATCCTGCATCGGCTGCAGCTGGTCGGCTGGAAAGAGGATCCACAGTTTGCGGAGGGCGTCTTTCCGATGATCTACGAGTTCACCGGCGGGGTGCCGCGCCGGATCAACGCAATGTGCGACAGAATGATGCTGTTCGGTTGCCTGGAAGAGCTCCATACCCTGGAAAAGGACGCGGTGCTCTCGGTGATGCAGGAGCTGGAACAGGAGGTCAGTTTCGATCCGCCGGCCGGGGAGCAGTCGGAGGAGTCGCCGCAGCTGGCCTCGGTATCACCCATCCATCCGCCTGCGGGAGGGGGCGCCGGCAACCAGGCGACGGCGGCCCAGCCGTCTCCGCAGACTGTTGCCCATGCCGACGAACTCGTGTTTCGGATCCAAGACCTTGAAAAGGAGATCAGCAGCCTGAAAAAGACGCTGAGAAATGAGCAGAAACTGCTGCGCAAGGCGATTCTGCTGCAAATGGATCTGGATGAGTACGAGGATCTCGATTGAGGCCTGGTTAACCGATCTTCATGCTCAGTTTTCAGGGTCAGTCCAAGGCTGGTCCGATCATAGCTTCAACAGGCTCAAATCCACGTGCTTCAAGGGCTTCAGCGATATCCTCCCAGCGATAGTCGCGGTTTGTCTCTTCCGCCTGGGCAATGATCCCTGTTGCGAAGCGGTATGCCTCGTTGGTATCGAGATCCTTTGGGACCTTGACCAGCCTGATCTCATCAAACCGCGAGCTGGGCAGAACCATGAACTTGTCTTTCATATCTATTCCGTGCCAAATGGTTAAATCGCACAATCTGTCAGATCGATTACCCCATACTATCCGAAAAACGCCGTTATCTCATAGAGGAATTTCCTCCGAGGTCAGAAGATGAATGCCAGGGCCACTGGAATGACGATGAGACCTCCAAGGTTGCCGAAGGCAACGATTGCAGCGACCTTTTGAGGCGATTGCTGGTAGCTCTCGGCAAGCATATAGTTCATCACGGCGGGGGGGAGAATACTGAACAGCAGTAAGATATCTCGCATCTCCTGATTCGGTTGCAGCCAGGCAATGGCGAGCCAGGCGCCAATCAGACCGCTCAGTGGACAAAGTAGGGCGCCAGCCATCCCGGCTTTCCAAAAACGCGGTTCAATATGGATCAGTCGAATTCCAAGAGAGACCAGCATCAATGGAATAGCAACCTCTGAAAGCATCACCAGGCCGGGCATCACTATCTGCGGCACATGCCAGTCGAAGGCGTAGGCTAGAATACCTGCCAATGTGGCAAGGAACACGGGATTTTTCAGCAACTCATTTGGATGGACGCTGCCGCTGACGAGCCAGATTCCAAGACTGAAATGGAGACTCGTGGATACCACGAAGGCTACCACTGCGAGGGGTAGCAATTCTTCGCCGAAGGCCAGTGCCGCCAGCGGGAGTCCAAGATTACCCGCATTGTTGAACATCATGGAGGGCAGCAACACCCTTGGGCGAATGTTCAGAAGACGGGTTGCCGGCCAGGAAACGATACCGGAGACGAGGATAATCAGCAGCGCGCCCCAGGCGACGGTGATCCAGTCTTGGCTATCGGGAATCTTTTCGGAGAGGATGTAGAACAGCAGGGCGGGTACGAACAGGTTCATATTGATGCGGTTGACCGAGAGTATGTCGGAGCCGTATATGCGGCCGTAGATATAGCCGATCGTGGCAATGCCAAACACCGGCAAGGTCACTTGAACAATCTGTAGAAGGAGTGCTGACTGCATCTGTCTATACCA
>NATV01000145.1 GCA_003094535.1 gamma proteobacterium symbiont of Ctena orbiculata
GTCGATATTCAAGGCGCCGCTGGCGCTGCCGGTGGTCTGCGGGGTGAAGACGATCTCGATATCGCAGCTGCCGCCGGCGGCGAGCTGGGTGCCGCAGTTGTTGCTCTGGCTGAAGTCGCCTTCGGTGGAAATGGCGTTGACGGTGACGGCCGCGGTGCCCTGGTTGCTGACGGTCACCACCTGCGGCTGACTCGGGGTGTCCACCGAGGCGTCGGGGAAGCTGAGCTGGGTCTCCGAGGTGACCACATTGGGTGTGGTGGCGGTTACACTGAGTGAGGTGGTCCTGGTCACGGATTGACCGGCACTGGTGGCGCTAACCTCCAACGACCCCGTAATGTCGCCCGCCATCGTCGGCAATGCGGCCACGGAAACCGAACAGCTTTGGCCAGGATCGAGCGAGGCAGGACAGTTGTTGGTTTGAGTGAAGTCGCCGGTTAGCGAAACCAACAGACCGGCAAGTGCAGAGGTTCCCCCATTGGTCACAGTTACTGATTGTGCGCTGCTCTCTGTGTTCACCGGTGTGGCAGGAAAACTGACACTGCTCGGGGAGAGGATCAATACTTCACCCACGGCATCGGCAAGCAATGAGATCGACTGACTGACTGCGCCCTGAGGACCGGTGCCGTTGACCGATAACGAGCCGGACTGAGATCCCAAGGTGGTGGCGGTGACGTTGACCATGATGGTGCAACTGGTGCCTGTACTTAGGGTGGTGGGGCAGTCATTGGTTTGCGCAAAAGGCGGTGTCGCGGTGATCGAGGAGATATCGACCCCGGCATTACCGGTGTTCAAAAGGGGAACCGGCACGGCCTGGCTGGGCGTGTTTACGGGAACCGTACCCAAATCCACGGCGTTACCCTCAAAGCCAAGATCGCCGCTCAATCCTGTTCCGCTGAGGGATACGGTTTCGGTGAACGGGAGGAAGCTCATGCCCAGGACGATCGAGTGGTCGAATCCGTCAAAGGTCAAGGTTCCGGATAACGGGCCGGTTGCCGAAGGATTGAAAATCACATCAACCGTACAGGTCAGAAGCTCATCAAGGACGACCGGGCAGTTGTTGACGATTGAGAAATCCCCGGTCGCGGTGATCGATGTGAAGTCGATGACATCCGTGGAATTATCGTTACTGAAGGTCACGGTCATAACGCCGCTGCTGCCGCCTACGCCGATTCCTCCGAAGTCGAGGCTTGCCGGTGAAACGCTGACAATCGCGAAAGCACTCACTGAATGGAGCAGCAAAAGGAGTGCGGCGCAGTATTGCAGTGCGATGCGATAAAACTTAGGCACAAGTGCCGTGGTACGGCTTTCAGCCATGTGGATATCCTCCCCGGTTTATAAATTATTCTTTAGCTGTCAGCCGTGAGGCCGATCAGCCCTGAGGTATGAAGAAGAACTCGCCTGCCTCATGTCCCCCGTGTTTGATAGGTGCATACTCCGGTATCTGGTCGATGCCAAATTTCGAGGCTGTCTGTTGTACCTCTTTTGCCAGACTGCGGAAGAGTCGATAGGCCTCCAGTATGGATTCGTTATCTGCCAGCGTTCTGAGAAACGACTTGGCGAAGACCGAGTGCTGCCCGCCGCCCTGGTCGAGTACCGGTTTGAGGCCGCCGGAGGTCAAAACCGTACGCGACCGGGTCTTCGCCATCACCTTCAGCCATTTGGTCTTGACCTCGTCGGACATTCCAGACTCCAGCCGCGCCATGGAGGAGCGGGTCAGCGACCCGGAATAACAGGAGTCGGCGACCACCAGGATATGCTTTGCCGTCATCGCATTCAGAATATCGGTAATCGCGATATTCGATATCCAGTTGGCAGTGCTGTTGGGTTCGGCATCCACCGGTAACCAATATCCGCGCAGATTGACCCGATCCAGTTCACCATGTCCGGCATAATAGATCAGAAGGTTGTCGTTTTCAGTCAGCGTTTCACGCAGATTATTGAGCGCGGACAGCATGTCATAGCGCGTGGCATCGATCAAGGTTGTGGTCTTGAAGCCATACTTGGTACGCAACAACTCCGCCGTCTCCCGTGCATCGACGCTGGCGCTGAGAAGACTTGGAAAGTGCTTGTACTGGTTGTTGCCTATGACAAGCGCATGATAGTTGCCGAAGTCGACTTGGCCGGCGATGCGGCGGGTGGATTTGCGAACATCGCTGGTCGCGCCTGCCTGGTCCTCAGCGTTAACGGCATAGCGCAGCTTGGGAATGAGGAGAAACTCGAGACTGGTATGCTGTCCCTTCTTGTCGACGGCGACCATCTTGACCGGTGTCTGCTCATCTTCGACTCTGACGTTGGTGGCGAAAACGCCGAGCTGATCGGGTGTCTCGGTTTTGTCATTGACCGTGAAGGAGAGCAGGCCGGCGGGCGCGGTAACCCGCCCGGTTATCAGGCGTTCCTTTGCCGCGGAACGCAAGCGGATACTCGGCATGCCACGGGTTAGGGCAACCGGTGGATCGATGATTTCGATTGTCGGTCCAGACAACAGGTTGGCCTGTTCGTTGACGCGGATATCGGCCAGCTGTGCCCGGTAGCGCAACGCCTCCGCCTGGTAGCGATCTATCTTGATCTGCTGCTGCTGAATCTGATCCAGGTAGGTCTGTTCCGATTTGCGCAGACGAATGACTTCCGCCTCCTTTCGCGCGGCGGCCGTCTTGGTTGCCACGAGCTCTTTTTGTGTCTTTCTCAGCAGTGCCTGCTGGCGGGCCAGGTCGGGATTGATTTTCGCTAGCTGCGCTTGGTTGGCATCGAGTTCCCGCTCCGTCTCCTGCAGCTGTTTGCGCAGTACCGCAATTTCCCGTTCCTGCTTGGCGGCATCACCTTGCAAGGCTGTCTGCTGATTGATTTTTTCCTGTTCCAGCGTGAGAAGACGTTGCTGGTATTTGTTAAGTTCCTGTCTCAGTTTTGTGACGGTATGTCCCTGCTGACCCATTGTACTTTCACGACTTTCCAGTTCTTTTTGCAGGCGTACCACCTTCTGTTCAAGAGAGAGTGTGTTGCTTGTGGCCTGGTGCAACGATTTTTGCGCGACCTCGAGTTGTTGACGTTGTTCGGCCAATACCGGCTGATTCTTTGCCACCGCGGCGATAGCCCGATCAAGCTCGGACTGTGACTGCGCAAGCTTCTGTTTGAGTTGGGTGGCCTTGCCGGTCTGAACCTTCAAGGCATCCTCCAACTGCGCCTTTTCCTGGGCAGAGAGGCGTAACGCTTCGTTCATCTTCGTCTGTTGGGTGGAGAGCGAAGACTCGAGATCGACGATCTTTCGCTGCTGGGCGAGAACCGCCTTTTCCTGTTCGGAGAGCTGTGTCTGTAGAACCGAGAGTGCTTCATCCTGGGAAGCCTTGGAGAGTTTCTCTCTGCGTTCCAAATCCGCGCGGAGGGTCTTCAAATCTGACTCAGTGGAGGCCAGTTGCGACTTTTCATTTGCTAACTGCTCGTTGGTCTCATCGAGTTTGCGTCTCAGTACCGCCACCTCTTTACGTTCCTGCTCGGTCTCCAGTTGTGACTGTTTCAGCGCGCTATCCATCCTCGTTTGCTGTCCGCGGAGAGCATTTTCCAAGGAGGCGATCTGGGTGCGCTGCTGCTGGGCCTGCTTTTCATGGAGCGCCAACTTTGATTTCAGCAGCTTGAGATCCGTCTCAGTGGTGGTGGGAGCGGTGATGGAGATTCCTGGCTGTATCCCTGCTTCAGCGCGCAAATTACTCAGTCGCGTCTCAGCCTTTACCAGTTTCACCCGTTCGGATTTCAACTGTCTGCTGGTGTTTTTCAACTGCTTGCGGAGTCGCTCCGTTTCCGATTTCTGTTGCTGTCTCTCCTGTTTCAGCAGGCGCAACTCGTTACGTTCCGCCTTCGAGATCTCCACCGCGGAGGAGAACTGCAGGTTGTCGTCCTCTAGTCCGGAGGCCTTGCGATACCAGTTGAGCGCCTGGGCCAGGTCTTTTTTTACCCCGAAGCCCTTCTCATGGAGAAAACCGAGGTTGATCCGCGCCCTTGCGTTGCCCTGGCCGGCGGCCTTGCGATACCAGGCGGCGGCAGTGGTGTAATCGGGTTGAATGCCCAGGCCCTTCTCATAGATCTCGCCGACATAGTTCTGGGCGACCGGGTCGCCCTCTTGCGCCTGGGGCAGCCAGACATGGAGCGATGTTCGATAGTCCGCACGGTCGTATGCGACGTACTCGCCGCCGCGAATCTCACATTCCGAGGCGGTGGTTTTAACCGGCCGTCTCGGCGACAGGTAGGTCATGTTGGCACCCAGTTTGCGTACCTGGCCCGGCAACAGACAATCGACGATCAGAAACTTGTCGGGATTGCCGCTGACGGGTGCCGCTGCATCCCCCGATACCTGTCTGGTGGTCTGGGTTTGGCAACCCGAAAGTGCCAGAACGACGGTTATCAAGGTGCTGGCGATCAGCGGTATAGGATTGATTTTAATCGATTGATTCTTAAACTGACGGTGTAACATGGTATATCCAAAACCTAATAATTCTGCTTCTCGATTAAGGATAGACAATTCAAATCTCCCTGGAAACGGTTTAAGCGGCTATCTATGACATATTCACTATTTTGCTGCATTGCAGCATTGATGTTGCTCGCCGCCTGCAGTTCGCCCAGCCAGCGTTTCGATCAAACCGCCCTCGAGTATGGCTTCAACAAAATCGAGATCGAGGGCAGCGGTTTCACCCATACCGCCTTTGAAAACGGCAGATTGGGAACAGCACAGACCCTGCATGTCTACCTGGGGGGTGACGGCACGCCTTGGATTGGCGGTTTTATCATCGCCAGTGATCCTACGCCGCGAAAACCTGTTGCGCTGAAGCTGATGGCAATGGATGGTTTCCCCAGTCTCTTCCTGGGACGCCCCTGTTACCACGGTCAAGCGAAGCGCCAGCCCTGCAATTCGGACTACTGGACGTCCGAACGCTATTCCAAGGATGTCATCGACACCATGGCCGAGGCGTTAAGCAAGGTTATGAGCGACTACGGCCATACGGACCTTCGCTTGATAGGCTTTAGCGGGGGCGGGAGCCTGGCGATGCTCCTGGCACAGCGGTTTCCCGAGACTCGGGCCATCGTAACCGTAGCCGGCAACCTGGATATCGAATCGTGGGTCGATCTCCATGGCTACGATCCCCTGGATGGATCGCTGAATCCCAAATCGATACCAGCGCTGCCCGCGGCTATTCGCCAGTACCACCTGGCTGGGGGCAAGGATAAAAATATACCGGCAGCGTTAATTCGCGATGCATTGATCAATCAACCCGATATTCAGTTTGTCCTGTTCGAGGATTTCACCCACGGCTGCTGTTGGGAGGAAATCTGGAATGCGCTACTGGCATGTATCGAGCAGCAGTGTAAATGGGCAGGCGCCAGGCAACCCTAATGACAGACAAGCCTGGTCCAAGATGGATCAGCAATCTTGAAGGACTCGGGGGATAGCTATAACTCTTGTTGCAGCCTGATCAATCCCTGGTGTTTGGGCAGGGCGGCGAGACTCTTTTGCAGCAGGGTTTGCCCCTCCTGGCGCTGGTTTGAAGCGATCATTTCTCTGATGCGCTGCTCAAGAAGATCGCCGATCTGTTGCAGGCCCTGGGTAGCCTGCTTGTTGTATTGATGCATATCCAGCACCTGCTGGTACGCGTCGTAGGCGCTGCTGCCAGGCGGTTCCAATAGACGCCCGACCAGCATATGCACCTCGGCAACCTCGAGTATGCTCTTCACCTTGTCCCGCAGCCCGGGCTCCAGGACGGAGGTCTCCTCAAGTTCGGCCTCTGGCTGAACGCCACCGTTTTGGCCGACAAAGAGTAGAGAGCCTATGGCGATTACCAGCAGCAGGGCGACAGCTGCCGTTGCCGGCACTATCCATTTTGGAAGCAGATTGTCCCTGCCCGGGCGGGGACCCGACATCTCTTTGATAAACTGGGTCGCATTCTGGGTCCGCTTTTCCCGCTCGAATTCCAATCCATGTGAGATGGCCTGCCAGATCTCCTTCGGCAGCTCCTTGGGGCGTTTCGCTTTGAGGTCCAGGTCCCGCGCGTAGGTTGCCGGTTTACGATCGAAGGGATGGCTTCCCGCCAGCAGTTCATAGGCGACAACCGAAAGCCCATAGACGTCGTCCCGGGGATCCGGTTCGCCGTACTCAAGCATCTCACAGCTTGCATAAGTCGGGGTCAGGGCGCCGAGGGATCCGGGATCGAAGACCGTGGCATCCTCCGCCGGCCGATCAGTGCTCTTGGCGGCGCGGGCGATCCCGAAGTCGACCACCTTGACCACGCTTTTCGAAGTGAGAAAGATATTCCCCGGCTTGAAGTCGGAGTGGACGATATTTTCGGAATGGGCATAGGCGAGGGCGCGCGCCATCTGCTCGATAATGGAGAGGGCCTGCTGGGTCGGCAGGGTGGCAGGTCGAAGTCGCCTGATCAACTGGTCGAGCGGTTCGCCCTCCAACAGCTCCATGGTCATGAAGACATTGGGACCGTCACGATCGAAATCGTAGACCGTCACGATATTGGGGTGGGCCAGCTGCTGCGCCTTCTTGCTCTCCCGCTGCAGGGCGATAAAGGAGTCGGGATTTGCCTGGAAATCCTTGGATAACACCTTGACAGCGATATAGGGATTGCGGTCCATCGCCTCGACCTTGCGCAGATCCCTTGCCTTGTAGACTACCCCCATGCCGCCCCGCCCAAGCATCTCTTCCAGGACAAAGCGGTTCTTCAGCACCGATCCGACAGCCACCACGTTGGCGGTTGCATTGGCCAGCTCTTCGGATATGGCGGTCAATGCCTCAGTGGCACTTTTCCTGGGATCTGTTGACGGGTTGGTTATTTCGCTGACAGGCTGACTATCCGGGGCGATACGCGTCTCTTGATCATCTGCGGCGGGCCGGTCGTCATCTTGAATAGCCACTAGATTAGAATCCTCGGATGAAATCCATAACCGGTTGATCAGGGGTCATAGCGATACTCTCCGAAACAGAGAACCAGTCAGCGACCATTTAATAATATGAAAGAATACCTAAAAATGTACAATGAATCACGGTTAATCAGCATCGCGGATCATTACTTATCATGCGTTTACCTGACTACAGCGGCGGTGGCATTGTCAATCTGATGTCATCATTGCAGAAGGCCCTGGGTGGTTCCCGTCACAGTTATCCGCCGCTCGATCTCCTGAGCTCCGTGCCCCTCGAGTCGTACCGCAAGATTCTGCTCTGGATCGTGGACGGTCTGGGCGCCAACTATCTTCGGTCTCAGCCGGAGGCAGCCACCCTGAATGCGCATATGAAAGGGTCTGTCACCTCTGTCTTTCCGCCGACCACCGCCACTGCGGTAACCACTTTTCTGACCGGCGATGCGCCACAACAGCACGGCTTGACCGGTTGGCATATCTACTTCAGAGAACTGGGCGCGGTGTTGGCTGTACTGCCTGGTCGGGCGAGGTATGGCGGTGTCGGCCTGGGTCAGGCGGGCATCGATACGGCTGCGTTTCACGGACACATCCCCTTCAGCGACAAAATCGGCTGTGACTCGGTGATGTTGTCTCCCGCATATATCGCAGAGTCGGACTTCAGTCTGGCACACCTGGGCAGATCCCGACTCTTGGGCCACAGGAATCTGTCGGAGTTTACCGCACAGGTTGCCGATCTGCTCATCAATAGTGAAGAACGCTACCTCTATGCCTACTGGTCCGAACTTGACAGCATCGGTCATAAGTCGGGTATCTGGAGTGCGGAGGCGAAGCGCCATCTGCTGGAGATCGATCAGGCTTTCGGATATCTGCTCGAGCAGTCTCGAGGCAGCGATAGCCTGATTATCCTCTGTGCCGATCACGGCCAGGTGGACACCCGGCCGAGCGACTGGATATCCCTCGACGACCACCCTGAATTAGTGGAAATGCTTAGCCTGCCGCTGTGTGGTGAACCGCGTGCTGCCTATTGCTACCTGCGACCGGGTTGCGGGCGGGCGTTTGACGACTATGTCTCTAGTGAACTCGCAGGAAAAGCACTTTCGTACCCATCAAGTGAGTTGCTGGAACAAAACTGGTTCGGGCTGGGGATGCCTCATCCGCAACTGGCATGGCGTATTGGTGACCGTCTTCTATTGATGCAGGATGGCTATACTATCAAGGATTGGCTGGCACAGGAGAGAAGGTATGAACTGGTGGGTGTGCATGGTGGATTGAGCGATGAAGAGTTATACGTGCCGGTTATTGTTGCTGTACCATAGCAATTTGAAGAATTTTTTATATTGCTTTAGCTAAAGATAGGTTAACAGGATCAGTTGGGACATAACCTATGCAATATTTAAAAAACGCTTCAAACGTCCCTGTAAGAAGGTTTTGTCAGGTTTTTGTTATTCACTTGTAGTGCGTTTAATGATATTGCTCAATGAATACTTTTTTCAGTTCCAAACATTGTGAATGCAAGATCAGTGTGGTAGGGGTTGATAGCGGTAATTTCGAGGCGATGTACAAATCAATCTGAAGTGAGAGCCTTGAAGTTCAATTATCGTTATATTTTCGATACTCTTTATCTCAGTAATATTGTGCTTAAACGGGATGTCTACTTTCTCAAGAACTGTTTTGTTACCCCTTGAATCTACGGCAATAACATTGCCTTCTTTATCAACATTATAAAAATATTGATCTGACTTTTCTGGCATGGTTTGTGCGCCACAGGCAGTCATAGGCATTAGAAATAGTGATACTAACAGCGGCTTGATGATATTCATATCATTTCTCCTGTGTTTATTGGATGGGTTTGGTTGTGTTTGTAGCACAGCGTTAACTGGAAAAACGCAGTATAAACTTCCCATAGATTATTCTTTCTTGGCTAAGTTCATAAAGATTGGTGTCTTTTTCAGAAGATAAAAACACAGAATTGTTTATTCTGTCTTCATAGTTGAATGATGTATCAAATAAGTTCTTTACACCTAATGAAAACTTGCCCATGCGCTTTGGTAAGTCATATGTCAGGCTGCCATCGAATAGCCAAAAATCATCATTGCCTTCAACTTCAATTGGCATAAAAAACTCGTCTAGAATTTGATATTCACCTTTCTGGTTATAGTAAGTGGCAAGTAGCTCAAAGGTCAGATCTTTAAATGGCCGATATTTAAAGCCAACCGGTAAACGGTAGGTTTTTAAAGACAATACGTTTGGTGCAAATGCCTCTCGCTGGCCTTGATAGTCTTCATAGTCCAGCTCAATTTTAAAGTTTATTTTATTGTTTGGAATGTAATAGACATATGCTTCTGCAACTTGCTGTTCTGTGTCTAGAGTTTTTTGTTCTGTCGGAGTTATGACACTAGATTCCAGATCCGCATGCAAAACTGAGGCACCAGTATAAAGCATAGAGTTGATTTCATGATCGATGGCTAATCCATATCGATTTGAATCGATGACAACATCACTAGAGAAATCGTTATAAATTTGATTAAAACCGGATACTTGAGAAGGTTCTAGGGTTGCATCATCGTCATATCGTCTACCCTCGCGGAATGCAGAAAATCTTATGGTGGTTGTTGGTAATGCATTCCAAGAAATGCCAAATTTTGGATTTATTTGATCTTCATCTATCTTTTCAGTGGGAAAAATAATAGCGTCTCCTACAGGTGGAACAGTCCGCAATTCAAATATTTCTTCATAATTTGTATAAGTAGCGCCTAGTGTAAGATTTACTGTTTGGCCTAAAGGAATATAGGTATACAAATAAATTCGATCATATTTTTGATTGATATTTGATTTATCGATATCTTCAAGGTAACCAAACTCGGTGGTGGTTTCAGAATCTGCTTCGATGATGCTTCCGCCGAGCACTGTTTTTATATCTCCGAAAGTGTTTAGCCATTGGAGTTCTCGGTTATCAATTTCATCATCGGCAAGGGTAAGGGAGGAGAAGAATCCTGTACCAAAGTGTTGTTCAAATGTGTTTTCAGAACGTAGTACATTGCCTATAATTTGCGAGTCAACTGAAATCTGATGTCTTATCCCAAAACGGTAATCACTTCGTTCTGCATCACCCGTGAAATCTGGGATGGCGAAATCGGCGGGGAAGAAATGCTGATTTAGATAGCCGTTTTCTTGATCATCCTCAGTCAGTTCAATTTGCAGCATCGTTTCAGGTGTGACATTGAATTGGGCAAAAGCTGTCAAGGTGTCTTTCTCAAGTCGGCCTGTTTCGCCAAAGCCATCGCTTTCGTAATGAAACTGCCCAAGGCTGATGCTAAAGCGGTTATGCAAATAGGATACAATTAGATCCTCTCCCCATGTATCGTTTCCCGCAAGGAAACCATCGAGCAGAAGAGAAGGGCCAGCCTGAATAAATAGTGGATTAAATTCGTTATACGAGAGCCTTGTCGGGCCATCTGCTAGCTGTAAATCACTTAATTTAGGGCGTAGAGTATGTGCATTTAGTGGTTGTAGCAGTTTTGATTCCAACAATTCACTGTCTACCGCAAGTCTGCGCTGGGGTTGAGTTGCGTTTATATCTGCCATAAAACGATGGGCAGAGAAGTTATCAGGCGCTTGAGACAATGCCATAGCACCATCAGCAATTGCCATCTTCTCAAACCCTAAATCAGTGTAAATGCGAGCTGATGCTATATTTCTTGCAGCTTCATCCTGATCCAGAAGTTGCCGGGATCTGTATACGCCACGGTTGCTATTCAGTTCGGTGGCTTGTCGCTGTGAATGTAGCGCTTCTACTGGATAGTTTTCAGACTGCAGGAGTATCGATTCGTAAAACCAGGCGGTAGGATCGTTCGCATCTAACTCTTTTGCCATGGCAAATTGTTGAGAAGCAAGGCCATTTCGATTCTCTTCATAATAGGCCTTACCCATATAGCTGCGCAGCAGGGCATTGCTGGGATCGAGCAGTACGGCTGTCTCGATCTCTTGGCGTCCCGATTCCAGGTCGCCTTGGCGGATCTTCAGCAATCCCAGGCCCAGGCGGGGCAGGGGGGCAGCGGAATCAAGGGTGATAGCTTCTTCGAATGCCCGCTTGGCACTGTCCAAGTTAACATCGCGCAATGAGGCGAATCCCAACACGGTGTGAGCTAAAGAGAGTTTGGGATTGAGACTGGTTGCCCTGTTGGCGTCTTCACGTGCGGCACGGCTATTACCTGTCATTAACCGGACCTCTGCAAGACGTGCCTGAGTCAGGGCGCTCTCTGGCGCCAGTGCTGCTGCCCGCTGACTATTGGCCAGGGCCGCAGGAATGTCGAACATTGCCTGGTCAACGTAGGACTGCGCCATGTAGGCGGCAGCGGATTGGCTATCTTTCTCCAGGGCCTGCTTGGCCAGTTCGGCTGCGTCTTCCAGGCGATTTTGGACTATCGCTTGTACTGCGGATCGGGCCAGGGTGTCGGCTTCAGTGGGCAGATCGGGCAGCGGAGGATAATAGAGCGCCCAGGTGACTGCATCGAAAGGTTTGGCGATAGCCACCATGACTGGCTGCTGATTCGCTGGCGCACGGGCAGCCTGGTTTGCTCCCAGCTCGACCGCCCCATCAGTGTTGCGGGCGATCACAACGCCTTCAAGAACTATCACATCGGTAGCTTCATTTTCGATGCGGATGACAAATTCAGTACCCTCGATGGAGGCGTTGACATAGGGAGTTTTGACTTCGAGACTTTTCGGTGTGCGGCTCATGAAATGTACGGCACCGCGCAAAAGATCCAGCAGTGAGCGGGAATCTTTCTCGACCTGGGAGAATGTCAATGACGAGTTGGCATCGAGACGCAATAGGGTATCGTTGGACAAACGAGCCGCTGCTTTGGCGTCATTGTTTGTTCTGATTGCATCGCCCGCGCAGAATTGATCGTCAAGTTGTGCCTGGTGCCAATCGTCTTGACCAGTACTTCTTTTTTCAACACTGCCTTGCAAGGAGACCAACTGGGCGACAGGTGCACATTCGCCAGAAAACAGCTGCTGCGAAAAGGCCAAAATGAAAATGATAAAAGAGTATTTCGCGAGCATTGTAGAGTTTCGGCAATGCTGCATAGTGATCCCCATGGTGTCGATTTTTTTATCCAGCAAATATCCCGAGCTTAGCCAAGGGTTAAGTAAAAAAATATTTCTAAGGCTTGTAGATATATAGTAACTAATATTCACAATTATGCGAATTTATTTCATATCCAGTAAGACTATTGGCTCACATTTTTAATGTAAATTATTCATTCTTTTCGGTAACACACTCTCACTCAAATGGATCACTTGTGGAATTTGTCTAAAAAAGGCAATAATCCCAACATGTTACGTGGTCATTAAGTGTCGAAATATTTTACGACTGATACTATTATCTGCATTAAGATCTTTTTATAACCATATGATTTAATATTGATATTGTTATCATGGCTTGAGTTGTGCATTGCTCATAAATAAACGGCTCAATTAAACATAAGGTGGAAAAAAGCCGACATGTTCAGGCTGTCTTGAGCGAGTCGCGATTCGGCTTTGTTTCCAATGATAACAATGAAAACCACGGCCTTCGGACAAAACCTCCATACTGTCAATGCGTTCAAACTGTCGCTGTTTGTCTTCGGCGTATGCGGTTTTTCCATGGCCATGGCAGAAGAAGTCACCGTTCAGGTATCGGTAGATGAAGATCTTGAGCATTGGCTCACGCTCTACCAGGAGCCAATCTCAGAGCAGATAGACCCGGAGATCGAATGCCTGGCAAGGAATATCTACTTCGAGGCGCGCAGTGAATCGGAACAGGGGCAACGTGCGGTTGGACATGTGGTCATGAATCGCGTTGCTGCAAAAGGTTATCCGGATACAATCTGCGCCGTGGTCAAGCAGGGAGGTGAGAAGCGGCGCAACCGGTGCCAGTTCTCCTGGTGGTGCGACGGCCGCTCGGATCAACCGACGAACAAAAGGGCCTGGCGGAAATCTCTGGAATTGGCCATGGCAATCTTTAGCGGGCGCTCCAAAGACCCTACGGATGGAGCGCTTTGGTATCACGCGGACTATGTCAATCCGGTGTGGAGTACGGCCCTGGTGTTAAGCAAAAAAATCGGCCAGCATATCTTCTATCTCAGTAAAAAACAGCCTGTCTATGCCATGAATTCTGCGCCTGCGTTGTAGGTCCTGGTGTCTATTCATGCCAGGTGCCCGCGAAGCTCTTTTATAAGAACTCCCAAACTGGATTTTTGCCAGCGGATTTACTCCCCCGCGACTTCGATGAGTTTGCCGCTTTTGCAATCATAGATATAACCATGAATAGGTATATCGCCCGGTACGAGGGGGTGGTTGCGTATTCTATTCACGTCCTCCACCACGCTCTTGGCATTGTCCGAAATTGTGAGCCAATTGATAAACCTGCCCTCAACGGAACCACTGCCGTCAGCGCTATCCTGCCAACCATCGTCATCTACGGTTGCCGTTTTAAGACTGCTTGCCAGCAGGTCGCCCATTATTTCATTGGTAAAAGTCAACATTCCGCAATCCGTGTGATGGATGACAAACCACTCTTTCGTTCCAAGCAGCTTATAGGAGATGACGAGGGAACGGATTGCATCGTCGCTCGCTCTTCCTCCGGCATTGCGAATTACATGGGCATCGCCTTCCGACAGTCCGGCAAACTTCGCCGGATCAAGCCTGGCATCCATGCAGGTGAGGATCGCAAAACGACGTCCCGGCGGCATGGGAAGCTTGCCTTTCTCACCAAAACCGTCTGCATACGCCTTGTTTGCGGCTAGGACTTCATCATGTATTTTACTCATTTTTCACACCTCCCATGAATATCTCACGAATAGGCCTTCCCTTTTTAGACAACCATTCCGGCCTCTATTTTGTAATGCAAAATATCGGGTATTATCGAGGCGATACGCCGGATTAAAGAGGTGTGGGCTATCTGCCGGGTACTGTTTCAGACCTGCCCGGTCTGTATGGATTGGATCCTGTCCCTGCTATTCCACCTGAAACAGCAGGGTATCCGGATGAAAGGTATACCATGCAAACCAGAAAGCGACGATGGAGTGGATCATTTCGCCGCCGGCATTGAAAACAGTTGCCGATTGGCTGTCGACATCATACCTGATTTCAATCGCTTCACCGCCAACGCTGTCGTTTATCCCGCCGCCGGTCTTCGCCAACTCGACGAAGGGATAGGCCTTGGTGATTCCACCGATGGAGACGCCCACCACCCGCTCCTTGGGATGATAGCCCTTGGCGGCAAACTCGACCGGGAAGTAGAGCGCGCGACTGGTCTCGTAATCACCGTAGGGCGAACGCCGATAGTTGCGCGAAAACCCGGTATCTTCCGATAAAACCTGAGATCTGGGATAGCGTGCCACCCAATCGGACCAGGTGGTGTGATGCAGGGCGATGGGCTGCAGGCGCTCGCCTTTGTGTTTGCCGCTGATGGCCTGCATCTTGATCTGAGACCATAGCGACTCGGTATCCCGGTCATAGAGCAGCATGTCACTGTTATAAAGCAGTCCGGAGACACCGAAGCTGAGCGGCCTGTTGTTCTGCTCCGATTTGAACGCAATACCGCTGCCGCAAAGAGGACAGAAGGTGATGGCGACCGGCTCACTGCCAAATCGGTCATTGACGATTTCATGCCAATTCATGATAGCGATGGGATAGGCCTTGACCTGGCCATTGTAAGATAGGCCTAGTACACGATCATCAGGCGCCAGGTAGTCGACTTTATGTGCGGAGATGAACTTGGGTCTGTCAATGGCCGGTATGCCATCCTTGGGCGGGCCACCGGGCAGAATTTGCTCAACCGGCACCAAAGCATCCGTAACATCAAATCCGCTTTTGTAACTTCTTGCTTCAGCAGCAACTGTCCAGAGGCTGGTAGTGGCAATGATGAGAGCGAATATCAGGTTTCTAATAAACATTTCGCTCAGTAAATCGCGAGTGCTGCTGCCGATGTGGCTACAAGCTCACCGATCAGGTCCATGTCCGCCTTGGCTTGAATGGATTTAGCAGACCCCCTGCGGCCGCTGGGATGGATTACGATCTCTCTTCTGGTTTTTTCCAATACCGCCTCCGCGCGACAGTTGGGGCAGTAGATGTACTCACCGCTCTTTTGATTGCGTGTCACAACGATAATAGGTCCGCAGGTCATGCATTTCTGTATGGGAATCCCTTGATCGGTGTGTCCAAGAATGGTATTCAATCGTCCGGATCTTCCCAGATCGATAAAGATCTGTCCGAAATTGCCATCGAACTGGGTATGCAGATTCAACTTTATATTTTTCAGCGCCTGCTCCAGGGGCATATTGTTACGGTAGGGGCGGGCGCTGGTCATGGCATCGAAGGCGTCGCAAATACTCACAATTCGCCCATCGATGGGCAGGTTGCCTTCGTCCAGGCCAAACGGATAACCTGCGCCATCAGGACGCTCATGATGATGGATAATGGCGTTTTTCACCAGTTCCCTCAAGGGATGTCCGATTAGGATCCTCGCCCCCGTCTCCGGATGATTCTTGATGGCTTCGTACTCTTCATTACTCAGCCTGCCTGGTTTCTTAAGGATCAGATCTGAGACGCCAATCTTGCCAAGATCGTGAAGGAATCCTCCCAGAGTGACCCGGGCCACTTCGTATTTACTCAATCCCAGGGATTCCGCAAGCAACCGGCAATACTGGGAGACTCGCCAGAGGTGACCGCCGGTATAGGGGTCCCGGGCTTCAATCACCCATGCCATGACCAGCAGCGATTGCAGCAGTGGCTTGATATCCTTCTGATGGCCGACATTGGCCTCGAACGGTTCGAACCAGGATCTGGTCGAAGGTAGTAGAGAGATCATTGTTTGATGCCTCGTCATAGTGCAACCTAGATCGATAGGAGTCAGCCTGCCAACCACAGTTACAAGTACGGGCTTTTTCGTGGTATGGATTCATAGGGATAGCCATAAATATCGTGGGGAAAATATTCAAGACGGCCTAGGTGAACTGAATTTCTCACCTGAGGATGCAGGGCTGGAGCAGTTGTTTGGAAATCCCGCCAACACTGATCGACGGGATTTCTCCGCTTACGTTTTTAACCTATGTACCAATGAGATAATCTGTTTGCCATATCGCTCCACGGTAGCAGATAGCACGATTGTCAGCATCCCCAGAATAGCCAGACTGAGCCAAATTCCAAGGTCAAAGGTGACGAGCAGTTCACTGCTCAACAGTACCATGCTGCCAATCAGGGTCAGCAGCGACAGTTTCAGCAAACTGCTCTCATCGGCGCCGTAACTATAGAGCAGCACAGCCCCGGACAAGGCGGTTGCGAAGAGTGCTGTCGTCACACCCGGCCAGATTCCTTCCTCGATAATCGCAACAGCAAGTCCGAGGTAAAAGATTGCACGAAAATAGTATTCACGGCCGGTCACTGCGCGTTTTGCCAGATCGAGCAGGAACCCACAAACAATCACGGCGAAAAGCACCACCAGCCAATGCCCCATCTGCGGTACTATTCCGTCCAGCACCTGAGTAAAGTACAAGGCGGTCATCAAGGCGGGTAACATGGACATAATTTCCAGGGCATTCCTAAAACGGATCATTGCGGTGAATGAGAGCGCGAGTTGCCTCAATATCAAATAGATGAGCAAGCCAATCGTACCGAAGGCCATGGCATCCATGGCATAGAGATAGGCGCCGCGACCAATCATGATAATCAGCGGCAACAGCACCAGTATCCCTGCCACAAAACCCTCGCCGGTTCTCATTGCGGGCAGGGTTCTGCGGAGTCGCGAAAGATTGTGGAAGCTGAACAGTAGTGCGGGCGCCACCAGGAGTGTGGTGATTCCCATGTCACGAATCGGTAACAGCAGTAAAACCACATTCAGCATCAGAAGCAGGCTGAGGCGGCGCGAGGCAGGCCGAACCAATACACTGAATCCAAGCAGGGACTGACCGCCCAGGATGACAAAGCTGCCTGCCAGCAGCAACATGACCGTATTCAGTGAATCGACACGCCAAAAAGCAAAATCAGGAAGATTGGCAACCGCGGGAAACCACTGTACCTGGGAATAGATCATGGCGCCGAGTATGGTGAACACCGCACTGGTCGAAACCAGGCTCAAACCAAGAAAGACCCGGGCACTCTTCTGCTCTTGGAGTAAAATGCTGGTGGCGAAACCCAGCAGAGTCAAAATCAGGGTTTCACCAAGAATCATACCATAGCGAAGCAGGTCGGAAGCATCATCCCAGCGTTGGAAAAGAAACAATACGATCGCTATGACGGTGAGGCCTCCACCGAGCAGCCGTAGTACTGTTGAGACATCAAGATAACGGGAAATCGCTGTTTGCCAACCACCCATAGCCACCGATTCAGGAGCAGACGCTAATTGAGAAGAAACTGTATTTTCCGAGGACGTCATGATTCATCCTCCTTCAGTTTTTCCAGTTCGGCCTTGTGTGCTGCCAGGCGCTCTTCCCGTTGCATCCGCTCTTCAAGTGTGTCGATATTGGATGCGGCCGGGTCAATGACCGGATACTGCATTTGATTCCGGTTAATGGCGAGCTCCCAACGATCGAAGGCCTGCTCAAGATCCACCGATTTAAAGCAGGCATTGTGCTGCATCATATTTTCCGCTTTTGTGGAGAGGTCCCTGCCTCGAAACTCCTGCAGGCGTTGTTCATCACTGATCAGTTTCTGCTCCAGCTGCTTCAAGTTGTTGGCCAGGCGGAATGCCATATCGCTATATTCTTCCTGTTGCTGTTGTAACTGGTCGATCTGTTCGGCACAGCGATCGCGACGCTCAAGACAGGCGATTGCTTGCGACTCATCACTATTAGCCAGGTTTTTTGCCCTGCGCACCCAGTTCTCAAGATCATGGTGCAAGGCATCCAGTTGCTTGTTTGTCGCGTCGATCTTTCTGTTTACCTGAGACTGCTGTAACTTCAAGCGGGCAATGGCGTCACGGCTCTCTTGAAGTGCTGCATCGATAACGGCATCATGGTTTTCTATTCTGCTCACCGCTTCGTCCAAATGTGATCGAAAACTAACTGTTAGGCGTCTAAAAAGGCTCACTGCAGTCACTCCCTAAAAAATGATTATCCAGTGTTAGATAACATCGACTAAAATGATACTTTTTGCCAATGAAAGCAGAAAAGAGGCCAATAGATTGACTGGAAGTATTAGAAAACAATACGCAAAGGGAAAATCAGTGGTATCCAGCCCTTGTCTGCAAACTGCCTGTCATAGACCAATTGGCCCAGTGCCGGATAACCTGCTTCGAAGCCATATTGAGTCTCCATGATCAACACCCTGGCCATCGCTAATTATCGCTCGCTTTTGAACCTGGTTATCCCTCTTGGAAGCCTCAATGTGGTGACCGGGGCGAATGCCAGCGGCAAATCCAACCTCTACCGTTCCTTGAGATTGCTGGCGGAAACGGCACAGGGTGGCGTGATCAACGCCTTGGCAAAGGAGGGCGGTCTGGAGTCCACCTTCTGGGCGGGCCCCGAAAACATTTCGCGCCGGATGAAACAGGGAAGCGTGCCTGTTCAGGGTGGACCGAAACAGGCAAGAACACGCCTCAGGCTCGGTTTTTGCACCGATGAGTTCGGCTATTCCATCTCCCTCGGTTTGCCAACTCCTTCGGCTTCCGCTTTTGCCCTCGATCCCGAGGTCAAGCGCGAATGCATTTGGGCGGGCAACGCCTACAGGCCGGCCAGCCAGTTGGTGGACAGGACAGGGGGGGTAATCAAAATCCGTGAGGAGCGGCAATGGGAGGTGATCTCCCAGCACGCAAGCAGTTTCGATAGCCTCTTTGGACAGATAGCCGATCCGGTGAGAACACCTGAGGTTGTTACCCTGAGAGATAATATTCGAGGCTGGCGATTCTACGACCACTTCCGCACCGATGGGGATGCGCCGGCAAGGCAGCCCCAATTGGGTACCCGTACACCTGTCCTGCATCATGATGGACGCGATCTGGCCGCGGCATTGCAAACGATCAGAGAGATTGGTGATGCACAGGCCCTCGATGAGGCGATCGGCGACGCCTTCCCTGGTTCAGAACTGGCTATCAATATACGGGAGGATGGGCGCTTCTTTGTTGCACTGAGTCAGTACGGTTTACTAAGGCCCTTGTCTGGATTCGAGTTGTCGGACGGCACCCTGCGCTACCTGCTCTGGGTTGCGGCCCTGCTCACACCCAGGCCCCCGCCATTGATGGTGCTCAACGAACCCGAGACGAGTCTCCATCCCGACCTGTTGCCTGCACTGGCTCGACTGATCATCAAGGCCTCGCAACAGACACAGGTTTGGGTTGTCTCCCATGCAACGCGCCTGATCGCAGCCCTGGAAAAGGCGGATAGTTGCCATTCACTGGGTTTGGATAAGGAGTTGGGTCAGACGATTGTCAGGGATCAGGGGCTGCTCGATGAACCTAGTTGGCATTGGCCGGACTTGAAAAAGTGAGGCTGATCCAGGATGAAGTTCAGCTGATGTTAAGGATTGAACGATTACACTCTGTTTGCGATAGATTAGAAATCGTGGGAACGAAATATAATTATCCGCAGACCGACAGTGGTCTATATTGTGCATATGATAGATTTTAATACCGAACAGATTCGGCAATACACTGTGACTGATTTGCCGCAGCAGAGTTTAAAGCTAAAGACCCCGAGATGCATTCCTTGCTTTAACCGCTATTTCGTTGTTGTGTCGCTGCTGATTTTTACTGCGTTGTTATCAGGCTGTTCTACAGTGTCAAAACCTACCGCGCATAGAACCGATAGCGTTAAAGTTACCAAACTCTCCCCTGTGACCAACAAAACACATCCTGTGGTTGCGATCGCGGAAAGGTTGAAGGGCAAGCCCTATCTCTATGGTGGCGTTACACCGAAAGGTTTCGACTGCAGCGGACTTGTCCACTACGTCTATCTCAAGGCAGGCAAATCGATTCCGCGGACAACCCGGGATCAGTATCGAACTTCGCAACGCCTGTCGATTAAAAATGCCCAACCTGGGGATCTGCTGTTTTTCAAAATAAACTCGCGAAAATTGTCCCACGTGGGTCTCTATGCAGGTAATGGGCGCTTCATCCACGCCTCAACCAAACAGAATCGAGTGGCGGCTGCGTCCCTTGACGATCCCTATTGGCGTAAACGATTGATTGGTGCCGGGCGGATTTACTGAAGGCCCGATATGACAGGCACCGAGGCCATGCTTATCAAGTGATCCCCACATCTCGTGCGGGGGGACACACTTTTCTCTCACCCGATGAATGCAATACATCTAGTGGAGATGGCGTCCGATTAAAAACAGAGACATCCAGAAGCGGCGATAATCTACGAAGGATAGCGGTTCACTGTAGACATTTTCCCGTTTATGCTTATGATTCTGCCGCATAGGGCTAAGGAACAATAACAGGCAAAATCGCTGATCATGGAAGTGGAAATCGGGTATCCCAGGCTGCTGCGCAGAGTCTAAGCCGTCCTTATAGACTCGATTATCCTGATGTTCGTCGTGCTTTTGTGGTGGTTAATGCTGCCCTATTTAGCGAACTATTCCCCATGGATTAAGCTGGCATTCCCGGCAATGGCCTGGACGACCCTGGACCCGATACTTGTCTCAACAACAGGTGGCACGCCTGGACACCATCTTCGCGGCATTACCGTGCAAAGGTCAGACGCAGCTCTTCGGCTTGGTATTGCAAGGTCATTGCTACGCGCCCTAATCAAATCCCTTACCGGGTGGTGGGCATTCATCTTCGTTTTGGCGACCAAAAGGCATCAAGCCCTACACGATCTTGTAAGCAGCTCCGTAGTAATTCTCCGTGAACCCCAATCATTGCCTGCATCGGAGCGAATGGCTGAGAGGGATCATGACTCCGAGCACTATGAGTATCCATCGGTGTTCAGACGAATCATCATCACATTCACTTATATTATTGTTGTGTCAGTGGGCCTAACCCTGTTGAAGAGAGCGCTTCTTTCAAATGATTGCTTAACGCTTGGTGCCTGTATGACGCTGGATTTTGCACTCTTTCATCTACTAGACATCATATGGTTCTTGGCAGTCGGGGCTGCCGTGGTTTTCGGTTGGCGATCTGATCTTCCCGGGGCAAGAAAACGGAAGCTGGAGTCCCAGGATTTAAACTAAATAGCGGGCCTTCACTGCCCGCACTATTTTTTCTTATTTTTTCTGTTCGTGTTCGATGCCTCGTTTTTTCGCAGCGAATCGAACAAACCATAGGACCAGGGGCGCATGGCGATGACCACAGTGGTGCCGGTACGATCATCCAGGGAGAGTTTTGCATCGTCGTCATTCAACTCGTCGAACTCCCTTGCCAGGTGTTCCATCTTGCGTTGGAAAACCCGGTTCGAGCTTTCAGCCAACATGCCGTTGACCACGATCAGGCGCTCATCGGTATGATCGAAACGGGAGGAGAAGAACTCCGCCTCTATCTTTTCCTGGAAAAAGCGTTGTATGGGTCCGTTTTCCTGCCATTTGAAATTGCGGGCAACGAGTAGTTTCACCCGGTTTTTTGGCAGCAGTTCGATCAGCCGCAGACGATCGAGCTTGGCCAGGTGTTGAATGCATCGGTGTTCGGAGATTCGAAAGCGCTCCACAATCTCATCCAGGGTCCATCGATTGAGCACGCAGACGGTGACCAGGAGCAGTTCCAGATTTCCAGCGATCTCGGCCTCTTGTTCCAGGCTCAACCCGGAGATGGTCGCCGCGCCTGCCCAGTCACTCATATCCTGGACAAGATCCGAGATCTCCATCTCCATCAGCTGACAGACCTGATCCAGGCGCTCCAGGGTGAACCGCCGCTTGGCGAACAGCCGTTTCACATTGGCCTCCGACAGTTGTAGGTATTTGGCCACGTCCGCGTAGGTCAGGCCATGGGCCTTGAGGGTTCTTTTCAGGGCATCGATGAGTTGTTGGGTTTGGGCCATGAGCTGTCGACAAGTAGTGTCTTGCTATACTGAAAGATGTAATTATCCATAATGACTACTGGTAGAGTATCTTAAGCTTAGACACTTG
This sequence comes from gamma proteobacterium symbiont of Ctena orbiculata, assembly GCA_003094535.1. Taxonomy (GTDB): domain Bacteria; phylum Pseudomonadota; class Gammaproteobacteria; order Chromatiales; family Chromatiaceae; genus Thiodiazotropha. The sequence continues at coordinate 21,946 of NATV01000145.1, forward strand.
GCCAATATCCATCTAGGTCATACAGCCCACTATTCAGCATAGGCCGGCGTGGTTTTCTCTCAGTACACACTATGCACTCAGAGAAAACCACGCCTTGCTCAGCAGCGGATGGTTGTGCAACGGATTTCGTTGTCTGTTGTTTCGTCTTTGCAATTGATTGTCCTCATCTATATAAAAAAGTGGGCCGGTTCCCCGGCCGACTTAGCCTTTAACACACAACACCTGTTTAAGCGTGTGCACCACTTCCACCAGGTCCTCCTGGTTCGCCATTACCTGGTCGATGTCCTTGTAGGCGCCCGGAATCTCATCGATGACCCCCTTGTCCTTGCGGCACTCGACGCCCTTGGTCTGGGATTCCAGGTCGTCCCGGTTGAACTGCTTCTTCGCATTGGTGCGCGACATGCGGCGTCCCGCGCCGTGGGAACAGGAGCAGAAGGAGGCCTCGTTGCCCTTGCCGCGGACGATGTATGACTTCGCACCCATCGAGCCGGGTATGATTCCCAGCTCGCCCTTACCGGCGCGAATCGCACCCTTGCGGGTGACATAGACGTCGGCGCCGAAGTGGTGCTCCTGCACGACGTAGTTATGGTGGCAGTTGATCGCCTCCTTGGTGATAATGAATGGCGGCAGATCTCTTTTCAAAGCCTCGAGAATCTGTTGCATCATCTCGCGACGATTGAGCATGGCATAGTCCTGGGCCCAGCCGACCGCTTCGATATAATCATCGAAATGTCGTGCACCCTGGGTGAAATAGGCCAGATCCCTGTCCGGCAGCTTTCCTAGCTGATCGCCCAGATCCTTGCGTGCCAGATCGATGAAGTAGCGCCCGATGACATTGCCGATGCCGCGGGAGCCGGAGTGCAGCATTACCCAAACCGCCGCGTTTTCGTCCAGGCAGAGTTCGATAAAATGGTTGCCGCCCCCCAGGGTCGCCAGCTGGCGAACCCAGACATCGTAGGGCCGCTGCCGCTGCATGCTGGCGATCGCAGGGTGTTTGGCAAGAATCTGATCCAGTCGCTTCGCCAATGGAACAACGGTTGAGCGCTTCACCGGGTCCTGGTCGTGCATATCGAACCCAACCGGAATGGCGCGCTCGATTCGATTGCGCACCATGCGCAGGCTGTCCGGGAGCTCGGAGGCCGTCAGGGAGAGCCGGATGGCGTTCATACCACAGCCTATATCCACCCCGACGGCCGCCGGCACTATCGCCCCCTTGGTGGGGATCACCGAGCCGACGGTCGCACCGATCCCCGCATGGACATCGGGCATCGCCGCCACATGGTGGTGGATGAAAGGCATCTGGGATACGTTCACCAACTGGTTCAACGCCGTCGCTTCGGTATCCGGGGTCCAGATATGGACCGGCACCTTGCCATTGTTGAGTGTCTGCAGTATAGGCATAATCATGCTCCTTATAGTTCAAGTTTATATAAAAGGGGGGCGATTTTCCCTCGGCGCAGGCGCTTGATGGTGCGCCTGTCGCTGAGCATGCCGGGCAGCCGGTCCGTCTGTTCGAAACAGAACTGCTTCGGCAGTGCGGTATAGAGGGATCGCGGAGGCAGAGAGTCGCCCTTGATGCGTGTCAGGTAGTTGCCGACTTCCCAGCTGTGGTACCAGATCTGCTTCAATCCCAGCTCCCTGTTGATGAAATCGACAGTGGCGGCGAGCATGGCCTGGCTCCACTCCTTGAGCAGCGGCTCGACAAAGTTCAGATAACGGCGGCCGATGCAGCAGTGGTTCTAAAGGCGTAACACTGTATGACATACTCATCCGTATCGCATCGGTTGAGCCACCTCTGCAACCAGGCCATATCCCTGACCCAGTCGCTCTGGACCTCTTCGATCAACACCTCGTTTCGCTCAAGATCCACATCGAGACGGGCCCAGGCCAGGGTCTCCCGGTAGTAGTTGCGATCACCCCGTTGCAGCACAGGGTGCCCCCAATGGTTGAAGACTCCATCCCGGGTCGAGCGGATCAGTTTCTTGAGCAGAATGAATGATGTTTGTTACATTTGGCATTCAATTTGTCAGACGGGTGTAAAAGAAATATTTTACAATGGCGGGTCAGCCTCACAGACAACCTATCCAATCAAGGTGCGCAATCAGTCCACAGGGAAGAGTGAATGAAATCAGGGAGGACGAAAGCAGATGATCTCTAGTAAAACCTGGATCCTGGTATTGAGCGGCATGATAGCCGTTGCCGTCATCGCTTCATGCGGCATGGAAAGCAGCTCGACCGCAAACGGTTTTAATCAGAAAACGTGGAAAGCCATGTATGGCAGCCTCGAGTTTGATAATCCCCGGGCAAAAATGGTAATGGACCTGAAGGAAAATCATCTCAAGCCGGGCATGCCCCAATCCCAGGTGGAGGCATTGTTGGGCAAGGCCGACAGGATCTTGAACAATCGACATCTCTACAGACTTGGCATGGGAAAGTTTTCCGTGGACTACAGTTTTTTGGCGCTGATCTATGATGATATGGGAACTTTAAGGCAGATTGCCTCCACTCGGTCCTGAACTTAAAGGCCGGATGACGAAACCTGGGTTTGCCTATCTCGGTCATTCCAGATAAAGCACATTCCGGGATTATTCAATTATCAATCCTTCATGTACTAACTCCATGGTCTCCATGGCAAGGGTATTGAAGCCGGCATTGAGTTCACCTGAGCTGTACTTGGTCACCCAGGCATGACGCAGTCTCCTGGTAAAGACCGGCTGTTGTTCATCGTTCAAGAGATGAATGGTGACAACGCGACGGCTGTTTGCTCCGGATCGGCCGCTCTCAACAATCCACTCATACATATCCAGGTAGCCGATTAAACCGCGTTTTACAGTAATCGGCGGGTATTTCGTCAAACCCGATATTTTTTCCGGAGTCTCTTCGCCATCATTACCTGCGCGATATTCCTCTACCTCTATGAAGAGCCCGCTGACCTCGCTGAAACCAGCCTGGACATCAAGGGGATCACCGCTCTTGATCGAAACAAGGAAATTGAAGGCGCCATAGGAGGTTTCTGACTGTATGGCCGTGCGGTTTCTCCTTTACGTAAGATCAGGACTCCCTAACCAGGAAATCGAGCGATAACACAGGATTAGCGTTTCAAAACTGATATCGGCATGCGTTGATCATGTGATGTCAATCAGCACCATTCAAATACGTTCTAATTGAGGTCAATGGAAATGTTTTGACCATTGATTGCGCATGGCTTTTCAGGTTCCAGTCCATAGATGGATTCCAGGTGAGCCAGGGATCTCAATAGCGTCTCGTCCAAAACCTCTATTTCATTGCTTTTGGTCTTGAGTATGTTTTTCGATGAAAGATTCTGCAGGATTCTTGAAAAAGTTTCGGGCTTCATTGAAAGCCGAGCGGCGAGTACGCCCTTGGCAGCCGGCAGGGTAAACTGTTTTTGGCCAACATCCTCCATTC
>NATV01000146.1 GCA_003094535.1 gamma proteobacterium symbiont of Ctena orbiculata
AACGAGGTGTCAAAAATGTCAACGCTATTAAGGTCATCGCAGACACCTTGTCCTGACCAGGTATGTGTCTTCGGAATGCCGTCCTGCTCAAACGAAATGCAGGCTTTCTGTACGGCAGAGCCGGGCTTATAGACATTGCGGTGCAGGGTGCCCGTCTCGCGGGCACCGCATACATGCTTGAGGAGTCTGACGTAACCGGATTTGCCTGACCCGTTGTTCCCATAAACAATCGTGATATTGCCCTTGCCAAACTCCAGTGGCTTTTTCGGAGCAAGGGCGTTTACTCCTTCGACATCACTGATTGAACACAAATGCAGGGTGCCTGCAGCGCCCTGGGAGAAAGCGGTAGCGGGAAAGGAGCAAGTCGTTTTCTGCAACTTTCCGTCGGCTTCCTGCTGGCACAGGGTTGCGAGTTCGGAGACGTCTTTGTCGGATAGCTCAGACTGCTGAAGTAGCCGAGTAGCTGCAATCTGGAGCCACTGGGGGCGCTCTGAGAACCATTTGGTCAGTGACGCCGATACGCTACTCATGTAATTCCCCTTCCACTATCTTTACTTCTAAATTCACCATTCAGTTTCAGCATCTCTTTACACCGCCCCTGAACCATTCCCGCCGCGCCCGCGATAGTGCCGCATCCGCCGGGAGGACCTTGCGAGATTGCCACCACGGCTTTGCCCGTGCGAACCCATCTCCTGCAACTGAAACGCACACAGATGAACCACTCTATCCAGTGCACTGAGCGCTCCGCCGGCCAGCCCTGGGCCACTGATTCGGATGTCATCCCCTACGCCCACCGCCGGATGCTCTGAACCATCGGCTGCCGCGACCGCTGACAGAAAACGAACAACGTCAGGCGGACTGCTATTCGCACTACCATCCTGTTCGTCGATCGCATCCAGCGCATAGCTGCGTAACAGCTTGGGCATTAGCTTGCGAAACGTCACCGAAAAATCGAAAAGCTCCACACCCCGAATCTGGCCATTGATGGCGAAAACTGCCCCCACCTGACCTTCTACCACTTCAATTGCCTTCAGGTACTCTTCCACCTGGTCCTGGTAATCCTCGTACAGACATTCCATTGCGGCCGTATCGGAATAGCTCTCCATTCGCCTCGACTTCGCGGCAATGTCTTCCCAAACTTCGCCTTGGCGTGAGTGGCGCGTGCCGCTTGTCCGCAATGAAGCGGTCACCTGATCCGCCTTCCGTGCGCGGCCTGCAGCATAAAAAGCGCGGCCCTTCGTGCTGAATTCCGGACTGGTATGCGACCAACGGCCTGCCTCGACACAGGACACCGGGATCGTGATGGTGCTTTTCGCCGGGGCCAGAATCGTGAGATTGAGCACCCGATTCTGTTTCGCGCCTACCAACTCCTCCCCGTCCAGCAGCAGCACAGGCTGCTCGCCCAGGTTCTCCAAACGAAGCTCCGGCACGTCACCTGCCTCAGATGTCTCGGTCACCCTCACATTCCCCCTGGCCAGTGCCTCATCAAGCGTGAGGTAATCCGGTTCAATCCCATTCGCAGCAACCAGCGGGATCACTGATAGATTGTTAAATGAAACACCGGCACCGGCTTTTACGCGCGAGAGTGTTTCCTCGATGATCTGCATTACACACCTCCTTTACTAGACTCACCACTGGTATTGCAGGTGGCGTGCCAACAAATGCAGGCGCCATCAAAATTCTCTTTACCTTTTTATTTTCATACGGTTACATACCATCATCTAATTCCAAGCAGGTAGGCGACCTTCCTGCGCACACTATTTTTCTTGTCTTTATACAAGATTTCTTATAGCTTTGTAAGCAACCATTTTCTGAGCACAACCATGAAGATTCTTGTTAGCTGGCTCGGCCAGACCGACCTCAATGCTGCTGCCGGTGATGAACGCGCCGGTCTGGGTCCAGTGGGCCAGGCGGTCACTGAGCGGTCCTTCGATCTCGTTGTCCTGCTCAGCAACTACCCCAAATCAGCATCAGCAAATTATGTGACCTGGATTGAAGGCCATTCAGTGGCAGCTGTAGAACTCAACCTTGTCGAGCTTTCCAGCCCCACCCATTTCGGTGAAATTTATCAGGCGGTCACAAATAAGGTCAGCGCGCTGCATGCCAAGCACGGTGACTCTGCCCGTTTAACCTTCCACCTCAGCCCTGGTACGCCTGCTATGTCGGCAGTCTGGATCATCGTCGCCAAAACACGCTATGGCGCTGAGTTGATTGAATCTTCGAAGCAACAAGGGGTTCGCACTGCCAATGTACCGTTCGACATCTCTGCCGAGTTCGTGCCGGAGGTCTACCGGCGGGCCGACCAGGATCTAGCTCGACTAAGCGCAGGCCTCCCTGAAGAAGCGCCGGGGTTCTCCGACATCATTCACCGCAGCCCGGTGATGCGACGCGTCATTGAGAAAGCCCAAAAGGTAGCTCCACGTTCTGTGCCGATTCTCATCGAGGGAGAAAGTGGCACCGGCAAAGAGATGTTGGCACGGGCAATCCATCGCGCTGGCCCGCGCCGAGACAACGCCTTTGTTGCAGTCAACTGCGGCGCCATCTCCCACGAACTCGCAGAATCTGAGCTATTCGGCCATAAAAAAGGCGCTTTCACCGGCGCTACCACTGACAGAGCTGGCTATTTTGAAGCAGCTGACGGCGGAACGTTGTTTCTCGACGAAATTGGTGAACTATCGCTTGAGCTTCAGGTGAAACTACTGCGGGTCTTACAGGAGTGTCAGGTCGTCCGTGTAGGCACAACTACACCTGTACCCGTGAATGTCAGAATCATCGCCGCGACAAATCGCACGTTAACGGATGAAGTCGCAGCAGGACGATTCCGTGACGACCTTTTCTTCCGCATTGCGGTCGCCTTGATAAAGCTCCCGCCACTGCGAATACGAAAGGGTGATTTCACCCTCCTTGTTGACCACCTGCTTGAACGCATCAATAAAGAAAGCGCTGCGGATCCCGCATGGGAGGAAAAGAGCCTTTCGCCATCAGCAAGAAACCAGTTACAAGGTCATGCTTGGCCAGGAAACATCCGTGAGCTGACGAACACACTGACCCGAGCCGCCGTCTGGTCTGCTGGCTCAAGCATCACCGGTCAGGACATCGCCGAGGCGTTGCTTGAACTTCCCACAACGACCGATACGGGCGACGACATCCTGAATCGCCCAATCGAGGACGGCGTCGATCTCCCTAGCCTTATACAGGAAGTCGCCAGCCACTATTTGCGGCGGTCTTTAGATGTAACCGCTGGCAATAAAAGCAGCGCCGCGAAACTCGTCGGCTTATCCAGTTACCAGACACTGACCAATTGGTTGCAGAAGTACGGGGCGGATTAATTTTTCCATCCAATGATCACCGAGACACGAGCAATAACGCCTGTTCGAGATACCGCCCACGGTTTTACCCGAATCCTTATTGCGCTTTGACGAATAGAAACGTCGGCATTACCCCTCCTTCAACAGCGACATTCAGCTCCGCCAACCTGGAACTTTGTGCATCAACGTCTTCAGAAAACAAATCAAAGTAAGTTTGATGGGACGGATTTTTATATGCAGATCGCCAATAAGTAACTCCCTGGTCAAAACGTACTGTTACAAGTTTTCCAGATCGAAAACCGATTTCCAGAAACCGGCTGTGTTCAGTCTTGGATAAGGTGCCGCTGGAGACTTTCGCGTCTACACCGATGTATTCAAGCGTGCCCTTGAGAACAGCATCTCGTACTTTGGTGTCGCGCCAATCACCCCATAGCCTGTTTTTCACGGGATTATTGTCGTGGGTACGACAATCGGCAGTTACTACTTCACAAGTTGTGATTGCCCACCTACTCCGACCACTCACTTCACGTAAGCCATCGACCACCTCCGTCAACAATGCAACACTTATTGGCGTGAACAAATAACGATCGCTGTAACGCAGACTGACTAGATCGTCATCGGCCTCTTTCAGCATCTCACCCGCTGCCGCGTGCTCGATCGCAATCTTCTGCCAAAGCCGCTCCCCAAATCCCTGCAAGACCCCATCCAGATCATGGTGAACCATAATCTCACGGTCACCCTGTTCCACCTTGACTGGCCGTATATCAAGTGGCTCCAGCTTTTTTCCTGATTCTGACAAAGGGCTCCCCTGATCAGTCGAAATCAGCGGAGACTCTGTTAAGGACCAAGCCGATCCGAACGCCAAGGCTGTGTTGTCTGAATATGCCCAACGCGTAGATGGAGTCGATATGGTTTCAGCGACCAGCCATCCTTCGCCACATTGAGGAGACGTTTGTGTGGCGTATAGCGATATTTCTGGATGATCCGCAAGGCTGGCTAACAGATGCAGATCCACATCCTGTAATCCGGATAACACACCTTCTGGCACCAGAATTTCAACCCCAACTCCTTGCCCGGCAAGACGATACGCCAGTTCACGTAGCGGCGATGGCCCCAGATCCCAGTTATCAATGCTGCCCCCGGCCACCAAGCGGACCCTATTTACATGTGTGCTGCTTACCGCGTACCAGATAGCCTCGAGCAACTTTTTGTATTCGAGCCTGGAGCCCAGGCCAAAAAATGCTAACTCCTCAGGTAACTGCATTTGGTTTAGCCAGGATGAGGAGATGACCTCAAGAGCGCCATGCCGATCGAGACGATCGGTAATAAACCGCTGATCATAATCGAGCACGCAACTTGGGCATGCGCTGTCACAGTCTGCCGGACACTGGAGCCTGTCATGCACCAAGCGGAATAGGTCTGCAAGAAAACGTTCGGCGCTGGAAGCGTAGCCTGCCGCGTAACGATCAAAGATCAGAATCGACTGGCAGACTGCATTACTCTCGGGACGCGCGGGTTTGATATCACAACCCAGCTCGGATGCCTGCACGCCAATCAGCTCCGCTAGTGAATCACGGATTGCCACGGACAGCGTAGTAGCAGCCGTTTTATCATTCAGCCACACACCCGAGGTGGTCTTGAGCTGTATCTCCAGCACATCCGTCCAGGACTCATGCCCCAAGGTGATCCCTTGCTTTATCTTCCAATCGGTATCGCTGCCCGGACAGTAGAGCCCGTCCTCGCTTGCCCGACGCAACTTGTAATGAGCCCGCTCAAAAACCTTGGGCAAATCACCTTCTGATGTCATTGGGTCGGCACGACCACATTCCAGGCACAATGCATAACCATTGCCATGAACCCCCCGGGACTGATGAAACACGTGTCCGCGAGTCGTGACCCTGAAGCGACCCAGGTCAGGATTGGCAAGCGAAAACCATTCTCCATCCGCGTCGATCCAAGGCGCTTCGACCGGTACGAAATGCTGCGTGGTAATGTCGTTGTGTGGTTCCTGGTAAAAATCCACGGCAAATCCAGCCGGCTCGAGGAACTCTCGCTGATTTTCAGGGTTAACTGCTTCGCCACAACTTTCACATCGGCCTGCCCGATCCAGACTATGACTGGAACCGCTTGCCCCACAGTGATGGCAGCGCCAGGCAATCCGAATGTTCTGAATCTCACGCGCCGAGGTCTGATCGGCGGGAATATGCCAATTCAGGGTAACGCCAGCCGAACGATAAACCAGTCCATCCATCACCACTTCCGAACCCGGCGCATATTCCCGCAAGGCAGTTGTCAGATCCCGGCTGGGCAGCTCGCGCCGTCGGAAGCGATTGTCATCACGCGCCTGCCGCGCCTGTTGAAAACGTCTAAGTTGATTACGGGTGAGATTGTCGAACGGCGCAATATCCGTGGGGAATCCATAGGCCGGTAAAAAGCCCTTGGCCGCTAATTCACGCAACAGGTATTCGCCCTCCATCCGCTCCCTGTGCAGCGTAACCGCGCGATAAGCTGGAGACTGTTGCCCCGCCTTTTGTTCAATTTCCTTGGCCTCCGCTTCCAATTGTTCCCATTCCAGCCGCCAGCGCCGCGCAAGATCATCCATCTCCTGCGCCGCCTGATCCATCAGACGATTCAGGTTTTGAGCTTCATACACACTGTGTTTCAGGAGCTGCCGGATACCATCACTTAATTGCGGTGCAGCGCTCGCCGAGTATCCATGACACCAGGCGGAGAAATCCCCGGCAACGGATGGCTCACCCAAAAAGAAAAAACCACACGTCAGCCGAGACTGCTCCTGCCCGCCGGACTGTGTCACATTGGCAAGGAATCTGGACAACACATAGGAATGGACATGACGCTGCACAATCACCGCACTGTCCAGAGATACTCTCGGTGCGGGCAACGGCGTCACAAAGGGCCAGCGGGTATCCATGAACACGGACTGGTCATGCGGATTCGACTTGCACAGAGTCATGGATAACGAACGCGACTCACGGCGGCGGCCGGCGCGGCCGGCACGCTGCAGGTAGTTGGCCGGATGCGGCGGCACATTGTTCATCGCTACCGCGCTGATACCGCCTATGTCTATTCCCATCTCCATGGTGGTCGAGCAGGACAACAGGTTGATGTCGCCTGACTTGAATGCCTTTTCATAACGCTCCAGAGTGCGCGACTCCTGCTGGGCCGAGTGTTCCGCGGCGGTGAAATAGAGAGACAACTCAATAACCCGGTCATTCAGGTTCGACCACAGGCCTTGCTCACGTAACTGATTGATCGAATCTTGCTGGGCCAGCCATTCACGCCCGACCCGGATACGCATCAAATCATCCGTTACGTCGCCGAAAGGCTTGTCATAGACGGGGAGTGAGACTTGCTGACATTTGGCGGTGATATCTGACGCCTTTTCGGGCAGATAAGGCGTTACCGACATTAAAGTCGTGTCCAGAAAGCGGCGCGTGACCGGGCAAATCCAGGCCTGATTCATCACGCCAAACGCGAGGCGGTCCACGGGTAATACCCGACCGTCGCCGCTTTGCTGCAACAGGCCGGACATTATCAGCACATCCCATGCGACTCCCAGCACGGCATCAAGTCTGTCCTCATCGCGAGGAATCTTGATGTCCGCCTTCACTACATAAGCCAACAGCCGGACCAGAACACTGCGAAGCCCACCGCGTGTTACGCGCGGCCAACGGCGCTGATTGCGCCCAACCTCGGGCTCATCCCGTGACACCAGCTGATTCTGAGGAAATGGCATGCCCAACCAAAGGCGCCACTCCCTCGAAATAGCGAGTGATCCGCCGCCTCGTACGAAAAAATCGAGGCAAATCTTAAGAAAATCCCGCCAGGTAGAAAGATCAAATCCGGCAGCCTGCCTAACAGATTCCGGTACGGTCTGTATTTCTTCCAGCGCTGGGTAGCGCACCGCCACCATGCCCATGGATTCGAGGTTGTTCAGACGTTTGGGGCGACGGCCGAACTCACGCACCAGGAACATACGCGCCAACTCGATCGGCCCGCTGGCTTCGCTGAAGGTTCCGGGCGCATAACGCCGATAATGTTGCAACATGTAATCGAAATCCCGCCCCTGATTGGCAAGGCTCTGGGCGAGATCATTGAAAGATATGGGCCTGGGCTGGCTGAGACCGGCGAGCTCCTCCTTTTTCTGCTTGATGATCCCGGCCAGTGCCGGATTAGGCGTCTGCGACTGAATCGTTTCAAATTGCTCAATCTCCGCACGAAGAGCCGCAGCCTGGCTGCCAGACGCGGCACTCCCGTGCTGCAAGATTAGGTGGTAAACCAGCGCACGAACGCGGTTGCGCTCCGAATCTTGCTGCAACTTGGTCGCCATTCTGGCGGTACCCTGGCGGCTGTCATTGAAAGTCAGCAGCCTGCGTCCGCGGCTCGGGTGGTCGACGGGTTTGTCTCCATCGGGGGCATACTCCAACAGGGTGGGCAGTATGCCGCCGACAAGAAAGGGGGCCCCTAGCCTGCTGAACCGGAACAGCGGGCGCCTTGGCGTTTCCTCCGTCTCGCACACCGGGCACATCAGCCCACCGCCCGCATCCTCAAGCGCGAAAATGCGCAAAGACTCGTCGTCATGCTCCACGATGCGGCGAGAACCTCGGTCAATGTCCAGGGGGCCAACATGGGAGGATTCCCGGTTGACCACCAGCACCCGGTTCATTCCCCCAGTTGCGCCTTGTTCCGGGTCTTCATCCTCTACGTCCAGCTCGATATCGGCCTCAACCTCCAACTCGAATTCATCCAGTGCGTTGGGCGTACTGAAATGCAGCAATTCTCCGCGACGCTCACCGGCAAGCAAATGGACCGCGCCGCAATCACCGCAGGCAATCACCTCGTAAACCGGACTGCCGCAGTCGCAATGTTTTCGCGGGTCGAAATACACCTTGCCGAATGGCCAATTTTCACCATCCAGTTGTGAGTCTTTCTTCGCGCTGCATTGGGGATCAGCGCAGGCCCAAATTCCGGACAACGTCTGGTGAAACAAGTGAGCCCTGAGAGGCAAATAAGATTCACCGGCATGGGCACCATCGTCGTCTGGATGCCGGGTCCCCGTCAGCAGGTCCAGCCAACGCAAGGCTTCAAGATACTGCTTGCGGGTGTATTGCCTGCCTCCCCCGAACAACACTGCACTGACGTCTGATAACCTGGCTACTGGTGGCCTGGATGCGTCCTTGACGAACAGGTCACGAATGGCGCGCGCGGTTTTATGCCCAGCCAGAGCCTTGTATCTTTGCGCAGAAAAATCACTCCCCGCATCGATGGCTTGCAGTCCCTCCAAGGGCATTTCACCGGGGGAGTATCCACCGGAGATCTGCGGAACCATCCGTTGCCCCGCCACCAGATGTACGCGCTCAGTCGATACCCCTGCCACATCGGCCAGAAAACGGCGCAGTTTCTGACCAGCCTCGCCCTCGGGGTCACCGATGGTCGCCGAGGTCGCGACAAACCGCACCTGATCCGGCGTCACGCCGAACGCAAGTAGAACCCGTCGAATCAATAGAGCGGCCTCCGCCGCCTGAGAGCCCACGTAGGTGTGCGCCTCGTCAAGCACCACCCATTCCAGCTTACCCTGCGACTGTTCCAATATCGGGGCATCGGCCGTACGCACCAGCATGAACTCCAGCATCGTCGCATTGGTGACCAGTATCGGCGGTGCGGAGGCTCTAAGGCCCGGGCGGTCTATCACTTCGCTGATATGCTGCCGGCGTATTCGCTCCGGTTGCTCTTTTTCCGGCGTATTGCCGTTATACAGACAGAAACGGATATCACCGCCAAAGCTCTCCGTCCAGGCGCGCAGACGCTCTCGCTGGCTGTTGATCAACGCATTGAGCGGATACAGAAACAGAGCGCGCACGCCAACCAGCCGCCCTTGATGCTGCTGGCGATGGCGTGCCAGGCTGTCCAGGATCGGGACCATGAAACACTCTGTTTTCCCCGATCCAGTACCGCTGGCCACTACCAGAGACTGAGGTGTCGGCTCATTCAGTATTCGCCAGGCCTGCAACTGGTGTGTATAAGGACACTGGTCTTTGGCAAACCGGTAGTCCTTGGCCAGTTCTGCCAGCGGTTCATCCATGGCCCTGACGAGCTCTGGCGTCAACAGATCACCAGCCAATTCCGACATAGTCGGTTCTGCCTTTTGCCAGCCAAATACTGCCTCGAAGGTTGGGTCAGCCAGAAAGGCACCGGGTTCGCCAAAGGGCCGATCAAATACTTCCGCCAGGTAACGACGCAGTGGGACGTTGGAGAATCCCAGGCGACTGATGGCGGATAGCTTCGCGCGGTCAGCAAGAACAGGTAAAAGCTCAGAGTAATAGTCCGGTTTCATGGCGTTTTTGTCTCATCGAGCAAGCCATCCGCAAAGCAATGCGCGACAGTCTGGTTATAGGCCTCTTCAAACCAATCCGGATCAAAAGCCTGGTAGTTACGCAAAGCATGAATGCGCTCAGCGTCGTGGAACCAGTCGATGGTCTGACCGGTCATGGTCTGGACCGCCAGAATTATTGGGATATTGATGACCCAGGTTCGAAAGCCCTCGCCGCCGGAGTGTAGGCAGGACGTGACTCGTGGGTCGAGATCAATGGAAGACCACAGGGACTGGAGGTCATTGGGCCACTGATCATCCGCATGCAGGCGGCGCAACTCCATCAGTTTGCTGCTATCCCCCTCGAACAAAACCTGATTGGCCCGCAAACCGACGAATTTGAGCAGCTCCACCTCACGGCGGGTATCCGGCAACAATTCCGTGGCCGCTATCCCGAGCAGAAACGCCAGTGAGCCATTCAGGGATGTAAGCAACTGAATCCTGCTGGACAAATGGGGCTTGAGTACCGCCGGGCCGCTTTGCTCGCCAAACAGAGCCACGCACTGTGCCTCCAGTTGACGCATGGCCACTTGCCAATCCTCCAATGCGATCGCCTCCCAGGCGAACGGCAGCTCTTGGGAAAAGCGGGTAATGAATTCGGGTTTCAGACTACTCAAACGCAGCGCCAGTGCCGCCATCCCTCGCGGTGAATGCGCAAAGCGCCGCCATATATCCAGCGTAGGCAGTGGCAGATGCCCAACCTGCCCCGCCAACTGCTCCACTTTTTCCCAATCCTCATTAAGAAAATCCGAAGCGAGCGCCTCGGTGATCTCATCAATACATTGTTCACGCGCTTGCTGATTGGCGATGGTGAACGCACCAGACAACCCCTCATCCTCGCCAACCTCTCCGTCAACAAACCACAAGGTGGGGCGAAACGGCAGTTTCGACTCCGCCGCCGGATAGACCAGCCAGGAACCCGGCAAACGTAGCTGGGGTGAAAACAGCCAACCGCCGGTTGCCACCCCCTCGGTTAGGAAAGGTTCCAGAGTCACAGCTTCATCGCCTGGACTTTCGAGCCGCACAGCCAACACCGAAAGTCGCTCCAGATCCTGAATTTGCTGCGATCTCAAGCCCTTTGTATCCAGCCGAATCGAATCACCTTCACGTTCGAGGGTCGCCGAGTAGCGTGCCAGCAGAAGCGTAAACATCAACGCCCCCTGAACGCTTATCTGAATCGTAATTCGCGCGTCGGGCAGATCACTTACCGAAAACAATTGCTGGATATCAGACAGGTAGTCCTGCAACCTGATCTCCATGCTCAGCGCGCCAGGCAAGTTGCGAAGCGGGTATTTGCGGGTATTTTTGCCGACAGAGTCCAGAATCTTCATCTCCGCACGGCTGTTCGCCTGTCCACCGGAAACTAGGATGCGCACACCGTGCAATTGTTGAACAGCCAGCAAGCTGTTGTCCGCCAGGGATCTGCCCTCGCCATCGAACACGCGAACGCCGTGCGCAGGAAACGGCAATCGAAATCTGGCGGGGACCGTCGAGTGCGACCAGTAGGCTTCCAGCTCGATCAGGCCCGGAGCACGTTGATCCTCCTGGACTGCGACATCGAGCATTGCGTCGCCATCGGTCAACTTGAGGCTTTGTTCGATGCCTTCGGTAGTAACCCGAACGCGGGCGATACCCCAATCGCTGAACCGTACCGTTCCGGAAACAGCGTCCCTTGGTTTGAATTCAACATTCGCCGACTTCGGCAGCACCAGCACCTTGCTACGATAGCGGACGTCACCCGATGCCGGATAGCGAAGAGTCAGTGGACCCGAAACCGAATGCGAGACCGCTGAACCACCGATGACGCTGATTCCAGGCTGCCCCTCCATCTTGCGCCTGACCTCATCCTCGCCCACACGGTATAGCGAAGGCATGCCTCGGAACGCCAGGTTGGGAGAAAGGAAATCCAGCCAATAGCGATCACCGCCCCATACATAGCTTTCCTCACTGGCGTCGGCGCGTCCGGTGCGCAGCCTGAAAGACAGTCCACCGCCATCGTGCGCGCGCAATACACCGCGCACCGCAACAAGATGCCGCCCGAGGCCGCACAGTGACCCTATCTCCGTGATAACCGAATCCTTGTCGTGTTCGATCTCCCAGCCCTCGGGCAGAGCGATCAGTGCCTGTTGCGCCGCGACGCTGCCGCTGCCCTGGTGAACGAAATGGACAATGGAATCTTTTTCGACAAACACCCAGGGTAGATCGGCATCCAGTTCATCGCCCCGGTTTGCGGTGACCGTCCACACCCGGCCATCGGGAGACGCCATAAGCAACAGATGTTCGCCTGTCGCGGCATCATCCGCGAAACCCAAAGGCTTCCGCTCCAGGCGGTACTTCTGCTGCCCCGCAAGGCTACGCATGCCGGTGGTCAGCTCGGCGGTGCCGACCCGCAGCGACAGCTCCGCGCTGCGCGGCAACTCTTGCACATCGACAGAAAACAAAGACGCCAACCTGTCGGTGGAAATCACGTCCGGAAGGCCCAGGCTGGAACGCAATGCCCACTCCTCATCGGCTGTTTTTTCCAGCAGGCGCTCCACCGGCAGCACTGCCACCTGCTTTTCAATGCGCACGCTGGCCGCGTCCCGGATCAGCTGTTCGATCATGCCCTGGGCATGCTTATCCTCCACCGGTAGTGGAAAGCGGTCTCTCCAGCGGGGGATTTTTCGATCCAGGATGGCCACCGCGTCTGCGCTGGATTGCAAACCGGCCTCCTGCTTAAGGCCGAGCACCGCCCAGGCGACATCCGCCAGTAGCGTGTATATGGTGCCCTGACGATAGCTTTGCGGCAGCGTGCTGGCGAGGCTTTCCACCCAGTTCAGCAAATCGCTCTGTGTTACCTGCGAACCGGACGCCAGATGCAGTACCCGGCTCAACAACTGGCCGATACGGCCACGTGAGCTGGCCAGCAGCTTCAGGGGAAGCCCACCTTGCACAGCCACCGAGCCGATGAAGCGCATCCCGCCGCTTTCACGCGGCCGGATACGCCAGCCGCGAAAGCCCTGTCTTACAAAATCACTGCGCTGAGTGGGACTCCATTCATCCGGCTCTGCGCCCAGATCACGCAGCATAGGCTCCCAGCTGAAACCCGAACCATCATAGCGGCGGCGCCACCATTCCGCGGCGTAGAGCACGAACAATTCTGCGAAGCCGGATAACGCGGCAACGCGGGCAAGTCCGTAACGAGGGAGCAGTTGACTCAACCAGTGCTGGAGCAATCCTTCCAGACTGCTAAATTCATCTTTAGTCAATCGATATAAATAGAGAGAACGACCGTCGGAAGTTGCGAGCCCATGGCGACCAAGCAGCTGTTTTTTCCAGTCACTGAACTGCGTAAATGCGGGCATGATCGTCCTTCCTCATGATGCTGTCATCGTTACGTAACCATTCAAGTACATAACGTATAAAAGGGGCTTCCTGAGGAGTAACGACTCCACAGCTGCCTCCACCCCACAAGCCCATCCCGGTGAACTCGCACTTCTTTTGGCGAGGGCCCACCATCCCATTCATCAAGCCCTTGTCCATATGTTAAAGCACCGATATTGGTGACGATATGCCGGTCATGCATATCAGCATCAGGCCACTGAATAAATGACAAAGAAAGGCCGACTGGAAGGCGTGACTTAAGGTATGAATCAACAAGATGCTGAAAGTGATCTGCAGCTATACGGTCCGATATATGATATTCAAGTTTTTGAATTGTTATATCTGCTGCACGACTAATTATATAACCTAGAAGTTCTATCAAAGGGTCACGGAAACGCTTCTTACTGGGATCAAAATAGGGGTCAACAAACATGATGTGCTGAGCCAGTGACAAC
This sequence comes from gamma proteobacterium symbiont of Ctena orbiculata, assembly GCA_003094535.1. Classification (GTDB taxonomy): domain Bacteria; phylum Pseudomonadota; class Gammaproteobacteria; order Chromatiales; family Chromatiaceae; genus Thiodiazotropha. Next base: position 13,518 of record NATV01000146.1, read on the forward strand.
AACGGCGCAGCAGGCTTTGCCATCTTGGCAGCTTCTCTTTCCACGATAACCGTATTATCGTTTTCCCAGTATTGTGGTGTGGCTATAAGATCTTCTTCCTGTATGAAGTGATCATTGGGTAGACCGATGCCATTATCGTTATCACGATATACGACAGCATGAAAAGTGCGAATTGCATCCTCATCAATCGCATTTTCTAGCCAGGTCCGTGCTTCGTCCCACTGACGCGCAGAACGGGAAAATAGCGTTGGAGCTGATAGATGCTTTAATGATTCCTTTATACGCTTTTTCTCCACATCACCGCATCCAGACTTGCGTATTGCTTCCAGAACAGCCCGTTTCCACCGCCTCGGGTAATCAGCTATCAGGCGCCCCTTGTCAGGGCCAAAGCTCTGCTGGAAGAACCTGTAATCTTTCCAGTTATCCAGTAATACTGGATCCAATGCGTATTCGTAAATCATCCATCTACTCAGAAAAGTTCATCGTCTCGCTCTTCAAAAAATCCCGCCGGCCACCGCTGAAGAAACTCCCCCTCCTCGTTGATCGGCAGAGGCGTCAGCTCAACACCTTGTCCCGTGCTTTGCACGTAGATCACCGCCACTTGCTCCGGCTTCAGTTTTGGGGCGCCAGGCGGCAGATCGTCCTCGGCCGTCTCGCGTATCCTTCGCAAAAAGCGCAGCATTAAATGCTCGCTATGGGTTTCCAGAAGATAGATGCCCTCGTTATTCTCAAGCTCGGATGCGAAGAGATCGCCCAGGGCCACCTGGAGCGCCGGGTGGATATGCAACTCGGGCTGCTCGACAGCGAGTATTCCTGATCGTTGCCAGATTGCGCCCACAATTATGGGAATAACCTGGGATATTCCGACACCTATGTCCTGAGGAAACACTTCGAGATCGGCCTTCATATCGCGTATGGCGACACGAGTGTGAACAGGAAGCATCTGAAACAATTCGCTCAGGTCTTCTTCATCCAGCATCAACCCCTGTTCAATCGCCAGGGTAACCGGATGATCGAGAGCAAGCTCCCGGTATCGATGCTGTGTGATCGCATAACCAGAGTCGAGCTTGCCATCACCCGTCAGCCAGTCATTCACCTTTTCCACAAATGCGTCATCCGCGTTATGCAACACATCCCAGGCAGCGGTGCCACGGGCCCAGCGCGAAACATCCGGTGAACGGCGATAAGCCGGATGCCGGGAGGGAACCTCACGCAAGGGACCGATGTAGATCAATTTGTCCAGTTCCCTGCGGACAAGATCAATGGGGCCAGCAATCAATCCGCTGAGGACGGACGTGATCAGCAATTGAAACGCCAGGGGATGATTTGCATAAACGCCGTAACCACTGCCCCATACGGAACGGTCCAGGTTCAGACCCTTTTCCGGCCCTGGCAGGGCATCCTGTTGCCCACCCAGGGGCAGGTCGGCTTCTGGCCAGTCACGGGTTCGCTGTTCATGCAGGGCGTCATCCAGCAGGTTCGTAAACCAGCTTGTCGGCTCCTCATCACCGTCCTCCTCATCCCTGAAAATGGCATGAGCCACATCCAGTAGCTCAATAGCAATGTCCTTGCCGTCCTGCGAGGATGCCAGTTCGGCAATACGGCTGCCATTGGCGTCGATCAGCACGCTTTCCACCAATGGGCGTTCAAGCAGCTGGCTCCAGCGAATCACCAGGCTGAATGCGATTGAATCAATCCTCGAAAGCCACTCTTCCGGAAAATGGCCACCACCCTCGGCGGATTCCAGCAACCAGCTATCACCCTCATGCAGATAATCCGGCAGATCGGTATTGTGAACATCCAGCTCAAAACCGATGACCATCTCACGGCTTCGATCATGCCCGTGGATCAGGCTGTCGAATCCCCCAAGATCCATCCACTCACCGCCGAGCAGAGTGCGGTCAGGATCCAGATTGTGGCGCTCAAGAATCTCACGGGTATAGACCAGCGCCTGTAACACCGTACTCTTGCCCGCGCTATTGGGGCCAAATAGCAGGGTGATCGGCTTGAACTCGATGCGAACCGGCTCGGCGATCCCTTTGAAGTTTTCCAGTGTCAGCGCTTTGATGAGCATGCCGATAACCTTTGTATGTTTTTCACCGCAGAGACGCAGAGGTTTATAAAGTTCATTAGAGGTCTCCCCGGAAAGCGCGTTGTGAAATAGAGGAGAATGCTTCTAGACTCTCGTCGCGCAACGTTCTTAACTTCTCAGTGAGCTCCAAGTGCTTTTGGAAGATATCGACAAATTTGCGCTGCAAGTGATCTGGCGGGCTCAGCAACTCAATTTGTTCAAACTTACTCTTGCTTACCATACCTTTCATGCTATTAGTAGAAGCCGATTGAACTAGTGGTTTTGCAAAAAGTAATTGTCCATATAAAAACCACGCAGTTACATTGTCATTAGGGATAATTGCATTGATCTGTTGGTTGAACGCAACCTCTCTATCAGCAATCGCAGCATTGCCTATGCAATCACGGCTGCCTGCGATACATGTGACAAGGATGGACCCTTCCGGGACAGTCCTGGCTACAGCACGCCCAGATTCAGAGAGATATTCACTTGCAGAAGTTAAAAAGTGACTCGGTGTGTTTATGTTGTCCGATTTTATCCATTCAATGTGATCGCCATAATATTCTGGACGCTTTCTTGAAGGTGTATTGCCTGTAACCACCTTCCCAAATAATCTGATTGGAGTAGTTTTCCAGCCTCTCGGATTCGAAACCGGATCCCCAAACATATCCAGGAACACGGAGCGGAGGAATTCGTCGGCGAGCTGGATGGCTTGCTGGCGTTTGCGGCGGATGGCGTCGGCCTTGTCGAGAATCTCGGCGATGCGTTTTTGTTCTGACGCTGGTAATGCCGGAACCGGATGGGAGGAATAGGTATCCCATTTCAAGTTTGGATACGTAGTCGTACCAGCGACTTTTTTTACGAACGCTTTTGAAAATCCTGAGTTTAGAAAGTACCAAAGAAATCGTGGGTTAGCTTTCTTTTTATTTACTCTGAGACGCAGCAAGAAATTGGAGCTAACTAATTTTCCCGAATGCCCTGCAGTGCATATTGCAGTTTTTCCAGAAAGAATATTTGTTTTTGAGCCGCTTGATTTTACAACTAATAGGTCTCCATCTTGGGAAGTGTATCGTTCTGCCTCTTTTTTGGTGAATCCTCTGATTTCAAACTCTCTATGAAAATTACCTTCCGCATCAATGTTGGAAACTTTTGACACAGGTAGATTTATATCGCTAGATCCCGCTTCTACTCCATATGAACATGGCATGTTTTCGGCTATAGATTTGAGAGTCGTGTATTTCACAACATCCCCTCCAACTCCTCCATATCATTCATAATCTCCGCCTCCAGCATCTTCATATGAGCCAGGATCTCCTTTGGCGGGTCGAACACTTCTTCTTCGTAAACCACCTCCTTGTAGCGGTTGGTGGAGAGGTCGTATTTGTTTCCAGCAATCTCCTCAGCCGGTACAAAGAAGGCCTTGGCGGTGCGGTCAATGTCATTTTTTTGGTTACGCTTTTTCCAGCGTTCCAGCACATCCGGCAGGTCATTGGTGTCTACCGGCTGGCGCTTATCATCTAAGGAAAAACCGTCGGCCTGCACGTCGTAGAAGAACACTTCGTCGGTACGGCCACCCTTAGTGAAGATGAGGATGGCTGTGGACACCCCGGCATAGGGCTTGAATGCACCGGAGGGTAGGGAGATCACGCCTTCGAGCTGGTTTTCTTCCACCAGCAGCTTGCGGATGGCCTGGTGGGCCTTGCTGGAACCGAACAGCACGCCGTCGGGCACGACCACGGCGCAGCGCCCGCCGTTTTTGAGCATACGCAACATCAGGGCCAGGAACAGCAGTTCAGTCTTTTTGGTCTTGACCTTGCGCAGCAGGGTGGGATGGACATCGTCGTAGTCCAGGCTGCCCTTGAAGGGCGGATTGGCGAGGATGAGGTCGAAGGCGTCCGTGGCCTTGTTCGGGAATTTGTCGGTGAAGCTGTTGCTCAGGGTGTCCTGGTAGTGGATATCCGGCGCGTCGACGCCGTGCAGCAGCAGGTTCATGGCGGCGATGCGCAGCATGGTGGCGTCGAAGTCGAAGCCATGAAACATGCTGGTGCGGATGTGTTCCCAGTGGTCCTCCAGCAGGTCGCCGGTATAGATGGTCTCGCTGTGGCCGTTGACCTGCTTTTCGTAGCGGCCCTCCGGCGAGGAGTGGGCACGCAGCAGGTACTCCATCACTGCCACCAGGAAGCCACCGGTGCCGCAGGCCGGGTCACACACGGTTTCGGTGGGCTTGGGGTCGGTCATCTCCACCATCAGGCGGATGATGTGGCGCGGTGTACGGAACTGGCCATTGATGCCGGCGGTGGTGAGCTTCGAGAGCAGGTATTCGTAGAGGTCGCCCTTGATGTCGCCCTCGGTGAGTGGCAGCGCATCGATCATGTTGACCGCCGAGACCAGCAGCGAAGGCTTCTGGATCATCAACTGGGCGTCCTTGAAGTATTCCTTGAAGGTGGTCTTCTGCGCACCCTCCTGGGTGTCCATCTCGATGATGGTCTTGAAGTGGGGAAAGACCTTGTCGCGCACCGCCGGCAGCATATCCTGCGCGCCCAGTTGCTTGAAGCTGGACCAGCGCAGAGCCTGCTGGTCGTCGTTAAAGATGCGCCGGAAGGGTTTCCTGGTGCGCGCGGCGCGCTTTTCATTGCGGGACTCGGTAATGTCGAGCATGCGCGCGAACATCAGGAAGGAGATCTGCTCGATAACCGTGAGCGGATTGGCGATGCCCCCGGTCCAGAACTCCTCCCAGAGTTTATCGATTCGGCTTTTGAGTTCGCCTGTGATCATGCTTGTGTAGTCTCCGGCCCGTTGGTCGGGCTAAACGTGTTAATGATGTGAATCAGTTCGTCCGCCTCGTCCTCGTTGAAAACACCGTCGGTGCCATCGGCATCCACCAGGGTGAAGGGGTCTTCGTAGAGGCGCTCCAGCTCGATGGCGCCATATTTGGCGATGTGGTTCTGCAACAGGCTGAGGAAACGTGTCTGTTTGGCGGTGAAGTGCGAATACTTATGTACGAATTGCTCGAAACGTACACGCACCGCTTCCGGCTCCATGCCGATGATGCTGCGCAGGATCTGATCCAGTGGCTTTGCATCGCCGTAGAACTCTTGCAAGACCTCCAGGCTGACATCCGGGTTCTGGGTGAGCACCAGGGATGACAGGCTTTGCAGCTCCTTTTCGCTAACCGGCTCGCCGCGGCGGATTTTCTTCAGCGTGGCGTCCTTCTCGAACAGTCCGACCAGCACCTCCTCTACCTGTTTTTCATAGGCCTTCATGTCCACCGTGGGGATGGATGAGGAGCGTTTTCCGATCTGCACCTGAGCCTGGTCTTCCTCGATATCGACCACCTTGGCCTGTGGCGGTGTCACGCCCCCCGTGGCGCGGTGGTGGATGATAGTGCGCAGTTCCTGGCGGATGGTTTCGAGCTCCTGAACCGTGACCTGATCCCAGAAGGAGGTGGAGCGCACCTGCTTGATGACCTCGGCCCTTTCGCGCACCGGGTTGAGGTGCATTTGCAGGCTGTTGACCTTGTCCAGCAGGGTGATCTTGTAGTCGTCGAAGCGGCTGGATTTTTGCAGCAAGGCAATCTGCATGCGCGTCAGCAGCAGGTCCAGCTCGTGCGCGTCGGTAAACCCGCGAATATTGACCCACTGCATGAGGGGTGCGATGTCCGCTCTCAGGCTGGCCACGGTGGCCGGTTCCCACGCATGGAGCACCTCCGGCCGGGAGAGATTGCGCTTGGTGCGCCACTTCTCGCGCACGGCGATGCTCTCTTCAGGCAGGCGGTTGATGTCCTTGAGGACCAGCTCGGCTGTCATGTCGAAGACGCCGGTCTCGGCCGCCTGGAGTGCGGCGTCGGCCAGTTCGATGCGGGTCTCGAACAACATCTGCATCAACGGCTTGGAGACGGTGGGTTCGATCGGCTTGTAGTGGAAATCGAAATAGTCGAAGTTGCCCCAGTGGTCGAAGATGCGGAAGCCGGTCTTGTGCTTGCCTGGACCGAACAAATCGGGGCACAGGCGGGTGCCGCGGCCGATCATCTGCCAGAACTTGACCTTGGAGAAGACCGGCTTGGCGAACACCAGGTTGACCACCTCCGGCACGTCGATGCCGGTGTCCAGCATGTCCACCGAAATGGCGATGGTGAGCTCGTTATCGGCCTGCTTGAAGTCGTCGATCAGTTGCTCGGCACGCGGGTCATAGTTGTCTATGACCTGGCAAAACCGGCCGCCATACTGGGGATACATCTCGTCGAACACCTTGCGCAGCAGCATGGCGTGTTCGTGGTTGCGCGCGAAGATGATGCTCTTGCCTACCTGCTGGCTGCTGGCATCCCGGATGCCGTTTTCCATCAGGTTGCGGATGATGTGGCGACCCGTGTCCTTGTTGTAGACATTCTTGTCCACGTCCCGGACTTCGTAGTTCAGGAGTTCGGGGTCGTCTCCGTCTTCCTCGATCTGCTTGCGCTGCTCCTCGGTGAGCTGGTCGTACTTGATGCCACGGCGCAGGAAATCGGTGGTGTAGGTCTGCACCTCAAACGGCACCAGGTATCCTTCCTCGACGGCGCGCTCGAACGGGTAATAGGCCGTAGGGTGCTGATTTTCGCAGTTGAACAACTGGAAGGTGTTGCGGCTAACAAACTCCACCGGCGTGGCGGTAAGGCCAACCTGCAGGCAGTCGAAGTAACGGAACAGGTCGCCGTAAACGTTGTAAATGGAACGGTGGGATTCATCAGCGATGATGAGGTCGAAAAAGCCCACATCGAAGCTCTGAAACACCTTAACCATAGCGGGATAGGTGGCCAGATAGATGCGCTTGTTGCGGTCTTTTGCCGTGCGTGCGCCGACGTTGACCAGCGGCTCGTCGAGGAAATCATTGTACGCGTTCTTGGCCTGCTTGCGCAGTTCGCGCCGGTCACAGAGAAACAGCACTCGCTTGACCCAGCCAGCGCGGATCAGCAGATCGGTCAGGGCAATCGCGACGCGGGTCTTGCCGGTGCCAGTAGCCTGCACGATGAGCGTCTTACGGTGCTTGTTGGTGAATTGCTCAGTGACCCGCTTGATGGATTCAACCTGGTACAGACGTCCAGCGATGTCCGGCTTGGGGCTGAAGGTGTCTAGTGACTTCTTGTTCTGCCGCTGGAACAGCAGGTATTCCAGACTGTCTTTGGAGTAGAAACCGAACAGCTTGCGCGGTGGATAACCGGCTGCATCATCCCAGATCCAGATATCGAAGCCATTGGTATAGAAGATGACGGGCCGCTGCTGGTGCTCCTTCTCCAGGCTGTCGGCATAGAGTCGCGCCTGGGTGCGGCCCTTTTCGGCATCCACAGCGGTCTTTTTCGCCTCGATAACAGCCAGTGGCTTGCCCTTGTCGTCCCAGAGTACGTAATCGGCATAGCCCTTGCCGGTGGGTGTCGGTTGACCGTCTACTTCCTCTTCCTGAGTGACTTCTTCTGTATTGGCACCATTGGCGCCAACATCCCAGCCGGTAGTAACTAGCAGGCTGTCGATAAGGCGCTTGCGGGTGGTGGCCTCATCGAACTGCAGGACATCTGCCGTTTGCTTCGCTGTCTCTTTTACGGCTGCCAGGTCGGCCAGTTGCTGTTCACTTACCGCAGCCTGCTGACGTGTTTGTTCGAGTTCATTCAGCAACGCATCGAGCCTGGCTTCTTGCGCAGCCAGTTTTTCGAGTGCGGCCTTTTTCTCCTGCTTGAGTTTGGCTTTGGCGTCAGCTGAGGCACCGCCGGCGGGTGGCTTCTGGTAGTCGGGACAGGCAGCTGTTTCGCCGCTCAGTTGTGAAACATAGAACCAGCGCGCCAGATCGTGGGCCTCTTTCAGCAACCACAGGGCTGTGTTTTGACTCACTTTTTCGCCATGCGCGGCCTTGTTGCCATGCATGCGAATGGCATGAAATTTATCGAGTACAACCTTCGGGGTGATTTCTTTGAAGGTATCGTTATTGAGCAGATCGATGAAACCTGGCTGGACCGGCGTAGGGAGGCCGAGTTTTCGGTAAATGCCCCCTACCATGCGCTCTGCGAACATGCGCAACTTGACCAGTGCGCTCTGGGGATCGTTGTGCGCATAGCTTTCGGCGAACCCGCCAAGCGCCGCCAGGTCTGCCCACCCATCCCGCAGGAATTCAAAGTTTATGGATTTCATCGCATCCTTCATCATGCCAAGGAAACAGCAAACAGCGTGCCATTTATCAGTCAGCTCCTACTTTTTGCCGGTTATTCAGCGATTGGTTGCACCCGTAATTGTCCCGGCATCACAGCCAAATCACTGTTGCTGCGTTAGGTTTTTCTCTGTCACTCAAGACAGAGCATGTTTAGCGAAACCCAGCTTGTTATTTAATTTAATCAATAAGATACATGCTTACCTGTTCAGCCACACTAGCGTCATCCACATTGCCTGGATATCCTTTCCAAACCGGTTATCCCGGGGTCTTTCTTGCTTGTTCGTCGCATCCAATCGAACCGCCATTTGCACGAACCAGGACACCCCAATGCCATTCGAAAACTGCTCGCGCACCAATCTCAAGGATAAGATATATCACCTATTCACAAGATTTCTTATCATTCGTTCGTGTAATTGGTTATGCGATTAGTGCCTCAGTAAAGGCCTTTCTACCTATCGTCCGCAGCTTCCGGCGGCCTTCCACCTTCGCCCGAAGTAATCCACGCATCGACTTCGCGTCGGCGAAACTTCCACAGCCTGCCAACCTTATGGGCCGGCATGGCCTTGCGCTCGATCCACTTGTAGACGGTGTCGCGCTTGACCCCGAGGTAAGCCGCGATTTCCTCTACCGACAACCAGCGGTCTTCAATCATTCGTTCACCCTCTGGCTCCAAACCGATTTCCAATAAAAAACGATTTCGACAGCTGCGCCCATCAAAATCACCACTGTGGCACTCTGTCCAATAGAACAGGATAAAATTGCAGATAGACTAATATAATCAACCCAATTATGCTAGGAAATCGCGCATCTAAACTGTATGCGCGCCTACATGGCAGTATGAATGCGTTACTACCGATGGATCCTGGCGATCCACGCTGCCCTGCGACGAGTAATTCAGCGCCAGAGCACTGTGAATTGACCACATTGACGGGCAATAATGACTTGAAATGATTAGACTTTTTCTTTCATACTCACACCAAGATGAAGATCTGCGGAAAGAGCTGGGAAAGCACCTTGCAGCGCTTCGACGGGATGGTGTGATTGATATCTGGCAAGACCGCCGGATCGGCCCAGGTGACGAATTCGACCGAGAGATCAGCAACCAACTGGAGTCAGCGGACATCGTGCTGCTGCTCGTGAGTTCAGATTTCCTGCATTCTGACTACTGCTACGACATTGAGATGAAACGGGCGCTGGAGCGCCATGCTGAAGGCTCCGCCAGAGTCATCCCTGTCATCCTCCGCCCTTGTGACTGGCAGAAAACCCCACTCGGAAAACTCAACGCTACCCCTACAGATGGCAGACCAGTGATCGAGCATGCGAGCCTGGATCGGGGATTCCTTGAAGCCGCGCGCGCAGTCCGGACTGCAACGGAACAACTCCAGCCAACAGCTTTAGCGACAGATGAACATGATGTGACATCTGTCGTAGGCGACCGCCCTGACCGATCCAGCAACTTGCGCATCAAAAAGCAATTTTCTGACAGAGATCGACACAGGTTTCTGGATGAAGGCTTTGAATATATTGCTGGTTACTTCGAGAATTCTCTCAAAGAGCTGGAAGCGAGGAATCCTGGGGTGGAGACCAGCTTCAAACGCATCGATGCCAACCATTTTGAAGCGGTTGCCTATGTGAACGGCGAAGAACAGAGTCGGTGTGGAATTTGGCAGGGCAATGGATCTTCCATGATGGACGGCCTGCTGTTCTCATACAGTGGCATCGGGCATGGCAACAGTTACAACGAATCCATGTCGGTAAATGATAATGGTTACACTCTGTTCCTTGCACCGATGGGTATGACCCATTTCGGTCAAGACGGGGACAAAGAACTAACACATAGTGGAGCTGCGGAGTATTACTGGAGCCTGTTTGTTGAGCGGCTTCGATAGTGCGGTATCGTGATCAGGCAGTCTATGTAGGTAAGCATGATGAACAACTTTTTCAAACATCTGGTTAAGGCCCTAATCGCAGCCATTCGATTCGTGATGGTATTTCTTTCAGAAGCAGTAAAGCTTCTCGCCAGCAGTGCTCGAACAAAACCAGCAAACGACGAGCTCAACAACTCGTTTCGTGGTGGCGTTATGAACCACCGTACTGGAAAGTTCGACGACGGAAGCGATCCCGCAGGTTGGTACGAGCGCGATTAGCGACGAGTTCCTTTCGACAGCAGAGTTTTGCCGATTGATCCCCCTTGGCGACCCGCATCCTGGGCAGGACTCCGAAGTGGGCTGGTAGCCGCCTCTATTGATCGTCCTACATGTAAGCCTGCCCATGCCATCATTCCGCTCCACACCAGTGGAAGCCCCAGATAGAGGCTGGTCGTGATCATGTTGAGCAGCATGCGCTTGATGTCGTGCTCGCCGGGGTTGGCGAACATCTGCAGGAAGACATTCACATCCGGGTACATGGACAGGATGAGGTTCTGATCCACCCACAGCGCCAGGTACCAGAGCACGCTCCAGAACTTGACGGTAAAGATAGCCATGGCGCCGATGACCATCATGGAGATGGAATAGCGCGACAACACCACGATCATGGGCAGCAAGGCGTAGATGCCGAGCAGAAGCACGGCCTGCACCATCGGAAGCGCCTGCAAGACTGCGGTCATGGTGACTGAGAACAACGCCGATGCAGCCACCACGCCGCCCGATGCCAGGCCACCCTTGGCGACATTCTCTACCGTGCTGAGTAACCCGGTACTACCGGAATTGTGGGCTACGAGGTCGTTGTTCGACCATGATGGCGGTGCATTCGCCAGAACGGTCTTGGCCACTGCATCATTTTGCTGTTCGCTGGCCAGGGCCGGCGCGATGGCAACCACGAGGCCTGAAAAGCCGGCCGATGTGGCATCGGCCTCGGTGATCAATTTTTCACGCAGACCAGCCGACGCATCCTCCCACCACTGCTTGCAGTAAGGCCTGCCCCAGGTGGGTGGTGCCGCAGGATCATATTCGGTATCACGGGCAGCATTGTAGGCCCAGCCGCTGACCTGGGTGGTAGCACGCAGGGTGTCATAGTAGCCCGGTGTATTGCGATAGACTTGCGATCCCATCC
>NATV01000147.1 GCA_003094535.1 gamma proteobacterium symbiont of Ctena orbiculata
GTTCTCTGTCCTATCCGGCTTCATTTATAGGTTTCCCCGGGGTTGGTGTAAAGCCGCTTTCCAAATGAGTATCGCTCTTGAGATAAACCCCCCATTTTTATTGTGTCAATTGGCGATTCGGTTCCAGTAATCCATTTAAGTGGATACGATTATTACAAAAAATCTGGAAATGTGGTTAGTAAGTATCCATTTTGAGGATTTGTTCTCCTTTTGAATCGAAAAAAATCTTATCAAAAACAATGGTTAACCCCTACAGATAAGGTTGGCGCGTGGTTTGCAATCAGTGAATCTATCTTCCGCCATCATGCCGGAGTCCGAAATGCCCAATCTTCCCAATGTATTGATCCTTGGTATAGGCAACCTGCTCTGGGCGGATGAGGGATTTGGTGTGCGCGCTTTGGAATCGCTGCAGCGATACTACGATTTTCCCGCCAACGTGCGTCTCCTCGATGGGGGTACCCAGGGAATCTATCTGGTGCAGCATATCCGCGAAGCGGAGATTCTGGTGGTCTTCGATGCGGTGGATTACGGTCTCCCCGGCGGCAGCCTTAAACGGGTCGAGGGTGATGAAGTACCCAACTTCTTGGGCGCGAAGAAGGTGAGCTTGCATCAGACAGGTTTTCAAGAGGTGCTCGCCATGGCGGAGATGCTTGGTGATTATCCCGAGCATCTGCTCCTGGTCGGCGTACAGCCGGTCGAACTGGAAGACTATGGTGGCAGTCTGCACCAAGCTGTGCGGGCACAGATCGAGCCGGCCATCGCCATGGCTCTCGACTACCTGTCGGATTTTGGCATCGAGGCGGAACAGCGTGCAGATCCCCTGACGCCGGATATCGGAGCGCAGGGTGCCATTTCCGATATCGAGCGATATGAGACCGAGCGGCCCTCTTCTGAGGAGGCCTGTCGCGTGGGTGATGCAAGGGTGTTGACCTCATCCAGGTTTGAGCTGGGCTACCGTCCGGTTTCCGTGGAGCAGGGCGCGATCAGCGTGGAAGTGGATACCCATCTCGAAAAATACCGCGGCAAAGGGGAGCGGTAATGTGTATCGGCGTGCCGATGCGGGTGCTCTCAACCCAGCCGGGTCAAGCGGTTTGCGAGGGAATGGGAGAAACCCGTCTCGTGGATACCCTGCTCGTGGGCGAGCAAAAGGTCGGCAGTTGGCTGCTGGTGTTTCTCGATACCGCACGTGAGATATTGAGCGAGGAGAGAGCAAAGGAGATAACGCAGGCGCTGCAGGCCCTCAAACTCGCAATCAGGGGGGAGCGCGAGATCGATCATCTGTTCAGCGATCTGGTGAATCGCGAACCCCAACTACCGGCACATCTTCGACCGGCCGAATAGCAGGAGACCGCTATGCCATCACCTCTGATCAGAGATCTCATTGAAAACAAAGCCATACCCACGGTGAATATGAAGACGCTCGATGATTTTGTCCGTGCCCATAGCCACTGCCTGCTTTTTTTCACCGAGAACCCGCAACAGTTTCCCGAGAGCAACGATGTGGCGGTCGTGCTGCCCCTGTTGATGGCGGAGTTTGGCGATCGATTTCAGGTTGCCGTGGTCGACCGCGAGAGTGAGCGCCAGCTGCATGCCCGTTTTCCCTTTGACGGTTGGCCGGCGCTGGTGATGCTGAAGGATGGTGCCTATGTGGGTGCGATCTCGCGCATGCAGGATTGGGGTGTCTATCTCAGCGAGATCGAGCGCCTGTTGATTGCCCAGCCCTCGCCAGCGTCAAGTATCAAGATCCCTGTCGTCAGCGCCCCTGGGCGCTGTCAGTAGCGCTATCAGGCCCAAGGAGTATTCCCGTCATGAACGATCACATCAGACCCATTAGCGTCACCGGTGCAGGCTCCCAACCGGGGGAAGAGGATGGGGCGGCTCTCGATATCATGCAACTCCCGGATGAGATGTCGACCTTCAATATGCCTGTGATACCCGACGCAGATCAGGTGCGGAATCTCAACGAAGGCATGTCGGCATTGTCCGAGCTGGACGGGATCCTGCAGCTTCAGGCCGAGATCAACGATCCAAAACCTGAAATCGTCGACATCTCGCATCTGGATGAAGAAAACCGGAGCCTGGTCGACCAGGTGCTGGGTGAGGGTGAGGTCAGCATGGTCTACCGGGGAGCGCATACAGGTGCCAAGATCCAGGAGTCGGTGATGGCGGGTATCTGGCGGATCAGGTATTTCGATAAACAGGGAGAACCGATGTCGGATTCCATCGAGGTGGCTCAGGTGCCGAGACTCTGTCGTCGTCATGTCTTCAGCCAGGCCTCCCACCGGGTCGATACTCAGCTCGATTCGATTCCCGAGGGGGTATTGAATGCGCCCCCGCTGCTGGCGGAGATCAACGACAAGGTGGCCGAATACCGGCCGGGCAGAGAGAGCCATGTCATCAACCTCACCCTGCTGCCGCAAACCGAGCAGGATCTCGCTTTCCTCATCGAACGCCTGGGGAAGGGCTCCCTCACCATGCTTTCCAGAGGCTATGGCAACTGCCGCATCAGCAGCACGGCGGTGCAGAACGTCTGGTGGGTGCAATATTTCAACTCCCAGGACAAGAATATTCTCAACACCCTCGAGATCGGTGGTGTGCCCGAGGTTGCCGCCGCTGCCCATGAGGATATCCGGGAGAGCGCACAGCGCCTCAACGAAATCCTGGAGGCCTATCGGTGAGCACTGCTTTCTTTGCCGGGTCCTACGGCGGCGACGACGATAAGCTCCATGACCAAAGCCGGCTGGAGTGCAAGATCTGCTGGTATATCTACGATCCCGCCGAAGGCGACGACTATTGGCAGATCCCCCCGGGTACACCCTTCTCCCAACTGCCGGAGCACTGGAGCTGCCCCAACTGCGACGGCAAAAAGAGCGACTTCATGGTGGTGAGGGAGGCATAGTGTGATCTGTCCCGACTATCTCACTGAAGGTCTGGAACGGCAATTTCGTCAGATTCACCAGCAACGCATGCAGGGCCTGCCGCTGCTCAATCCCAAGCTGCACGTGGAAGCGGTCGGGTTTCGAGAGTGGAACGGCTGCTGTCTTGGTGTCTTGATTACTCCCTGGTTCATGAACCTGATGCTGCTGCCGCCGGAAGGGGACAGTTGGAAAGAGTCGAGGATCGGCGACAAAGCGTTGCACCAGATGCCCTCGGGACCCTATGAGTTCATCCTTGGCGAGGAGGAGGGCGTAGGCCGCTACCAGATGTGTTCGCTCTTCTCGCCGGTTTTCGAGTTTGCCGATCACGAGACCGCGGTGGCCACGGCCGAAGCAGTGATGGATGCCCTGATGTGTCCCGAGCATCGCGACACGGTCTCAACCTGCGAAAGCGAAATCGAGCGTCGCTGGGCAGTTGGTTCAGAGAGAGAGGCGGATGATGAGGAGGAGCAGCCGTTGGATGAAGAGCGCGCGCCGCTGAGGCAGCGTTTGCAGCAACCGCTGAGTCGCCGCGATCTGCTGCGTGGAAAATTTAATCATGGGATGGATCTTGAGCAGTGAACGTCGAAGGTGAGATTCTGATAGAACTCTATCGCAGCCAGGGTCGCGTGGAAAAGGTGGCTATCCGCTCCAGCCGTCCCCTGCAGTTGACCGCCGTGTTCGAGGGTAAATCGGTGAATGAGCTGCTCAGGGTAGTACCCATGCTCTACAGTGTCTGTGCCACGGCCCAGGCCTGTGCGGCAGCCCAGGCCTGTCGCCAGGCAATGGCTCTGAATGGAGATATCCGGGTCGAGTTTGCCGAGAAGATGCTGGTCGATGTGGAGACCGCCCGCGAACATCTCTGGCGTCTGCTCATCGACTGGAGCAACTATGCAGAGGAGCCGGTCGATCGTCCTTTGGTCAGTTCTCTGTCAACCCTTCTGCCAGCGGCCAAAAGCGCCTGCTTCGGTGAGGGTGGACTGTTCACCCTGGAACCGGCCTTGTCACTGGATGGCGAAAGATTCGAATCGGTTATCGAAAGGCTATCGAAGGCCGCGGCAGAGGCTGTCTTCTCCATGCCTCCCGCTGAATGGTATGCCATTGACACGGCTGAGATGTTCGATCGCTGGCTCGATCAGACATCGACGGCCCCGGCAAAGCTGTTGCGAAGGATAAGGGATCGGCAGACTGGCCGCTTGGCCGATGCCGGCGCCAACCCCCTGCCCAGCATCGATCCGCTGGCGCTCTGCAGGCGCCTGGGGGACGAGGATGCCGAACAGTTTGTCGCCACGCCCGATTGGATGGGCGCACGGCTCGAAACCACATCCTTGACACGAATGGTCTCCCATCCCCTGCTGCAGAATCTGAGCGAGCACTATGGCTTCGGGCTGATGACCCGCCTGACGGCCAGGCTGTTGGAGTTGGCCGCGATACCTGGGCGGCTGAGTGATCAGTTGGAGGGTTTGAGAGGAGATCGGATTGATACCGGGAGCTCGGGCTCGAAGACAGGCGTGGGGGAAGGGTTGAGCGAGGTGGAAGCAGCCCGCGGACGCTTGATTCACCGTGCGGTGGTGGAGCAGGGAAAGATAGCCAAGTACCAGATTCTGGCTCCGACGGAGTGGAATTTTCATCCCCGGGGGATGGTCGCAAAAGGTTTGCTCTCTCTCCCCGCTGTCGAGACATCGCAGCTGAAAGCCTATGCCGATCTCTTCATCAACACCGTCGATCCCTGTGTCGGGTATCGGCTCGAGGTGGTCTGATGCATGAGATGTCGCTTTGCGAGGGTGTGCTGCAGTTGCTTGAGGAGCATGCCGTCAGTCAGGGCTTCAGCCGGGTCAGACGTGTCTGGCTGGAGATTGGCGCCCTCTCGGGAGTGGAGCCCGAGGCGATGCGTTTCAGTTTCGATGCGGTGATGAAAGAAAGCCTGGCCGACGGAGCGCAACTGGAGATCATCCATCAACCCGGTGAGGCCTGGTGCATGCAGTGCAGCAAGCCGGTTCAGGTAACCGCGCGCTACCAGTCCTGTCCACAATGTGGCAGCTATCAGTTACAGGTGACCGGCGGTGACGAGATGCGGGTTAAGGAGTTGGAAGTCGAGTAGCTTTTTTAAATTATGAATTTTGAATTGAAGAGGTTCTTTGCACTGTGATCTATAGGTTCATTCTTTCAATTCAACATTCAAAATTCATAATACAAAATTCTCAATAGAGGTGTTTGCTATGTGTACGGTTTGCGGTTGCGGTGAGGGCGAGACGAAGATAGAGGGTCATGACCATCAACATGATCACCATCACCACCAGCATCATGATGGTCACGGCGAACATGGGCATACCCATGACTACGGTCAGGGTCCCGCCCATGCCCATGCGCCCGGTCTCTCCCAGTCGAGGATGGTGCAGATCGAGCAGGATATTCTGAGCAAGAATAATCAGTATGCCGCCGCCAACCGGCGCTACTTTGAGCAGCTGGGGATACTAAGTCTCAATCTGGTATCCAGCCCGGGTTCGGGCAAGACGACCCTGTTGACCCGAACCATTGACGATCTCATGGCGAACTATGCCATCTGCGTCATCGAGGGCGATCAGCAGACCGCCAATGATGCGGAGCGGATACGCACTACCGGGGCGAAGGCGCTGCAGATCAATACCGGCAAGGGATGTCATCTGGATGGCCACATGGTCGGACATGCCCTCGAAGCGCTGAAACCGGAGCAGGGGAGCCTGCTGTTTATCGAGAATGTGGGCAACCTGGTCTGTCCCGCCGCTTTCGACCTGGGGGAGGCGCACAAGGTGGCGATCCTTTCCGTTACCGAGGGAGAGGACAAACCGATCAAGTACCCGGATATGTTTCACGCTGCCGATCTGATGTTGTTGAACAAGATCGATCTGTTGCCCCATCTCGATTTCGATGTGGAGCGCTGTATCGGCTATGCACAGCGGATCAATCCGCGGATCAAGGTGTTGCAGGTCTCAGCAACAACCGGCGAGGGGATGGAGGCCTGGTACCAGTGGATCGCGGCCAGCCGGCAGATGGCGATGGTTGGCAATCCGGCGGTACCGGCTTAATTCAAGTCCGCAAATGAACGCAAACAAAGGCGAATGTCCGCGAATTTTATAAGGGCGCGGTTTCCCGCTCCAACCAAAACGGGCATATGGAAGAAAGAGAAGATCCATTGGCGGCAATTCGCAGTAGCGGCAGGGATGCCGCGTAAGCCCCGTCAGCACAAGGACGTGGTGTCGGGGCGTTGGAGAAAGACAACCACCAGCCATCAACCGGGGGTTGGATGAATTGCATCAGCAGATTTCTGATGCAGCTGAGAAGTGCGTCAAACGACAGAGGAGTGAGCGAACATGTGCTTGGCCATACCGGCAAAAGTGGTCGCCATCGATGAGCAGGGCGAGAATGCCACCGTGGTATTGGGTGAGGTGAAGAAAGAGGTCTCCCTGGCGCTGGTCGAAGATGTCTCCGTGGATGACTTCGTGCTGATCCACGTGGGCTATGCCCTCAACAAGGTCAGCGAGGAGGAGGCGGAAAAGACCCTACAGTTGTTCGCCCAGGCGGGGATTACACCATGAAATATGTCGACGAATTTCGTCAGCATAAGCTGGCAAGGCGGCTAGCCGATGCCATCGGACAGGAGGCGGATGTAGACCGCGAGTATCACCTGATGGAGTTCTGCGGCGGCCACACCCATGCCATTTTTCGCTATGGCGTACAGGACCTGATGCCCGACAACGTCAGATTCGTCCACGGTCCCGGCTGTCCGGTCTGCGTCCTGCCCATCGGCAGGATCGACGAGGCGATCCATCTGGTGGAGACCCATGATGTCATCCTCTGCACCTATGGCGATCTGCTGCGCGTGCCTGCCAGCGGCCGCAAGAGCCTGATCCGCGTCAAGGCCGCGGGGGGCGATGTACGCATGGTCTACTCGACCCAGGATGCGCTTCGGATCGCCCGCGAGAATCCCCACCGAGAGGTGGTCTTCTTCGCCATCGGTTTCGAGACCACCACACCCCCAAGTGCGGTGGCGTTGCGCCAGGCGAAGGCCGAGGGACTGAAGAATTTCAGTCTCTTCTGCAATCATGTGCTGACCCCCGCCGCGATCCAGAACATATTGGAGTCTCCCGAGGTGCGTGAATTGGGATCGGTCTCGATCCACGGTTTCTTCGGACCCTCCCACGTCAGCTCCATCATCGGCAGCCGGCCCTACGAGTTTTTCGCCGAGGAGTTCCAGCGCCCGGTTGTGATCGCCGGCTTCGAGCCGCTTGATGTCATGCAGTCGACCCTGATGTTGATCAGACAGCTCAACGAGGGGTGCTATAGGGTAGAGAACGAGTACACCCGGGTGGTCAGCCGCGAAGGCAACCTTAAAGCCCAGCAACTGGTGGCGGAGACCTTCGAGTTGCGCAGAAGTTTCGAGTGGCGGGGGCTGGGTCTGGTGCCCTACAGCGCGCTGAAAATCAAGCAGGCCTACGAGTCACTGGATGCGGAGAAGCGCTTCCCCATCCCGGTCTCCCAGGCGAAGGATGTCAAGGGGTGCGAGTGTCCGGCGATCCTGCGCGGTGCCAGAAGACCCACCGATTGCAAGCTCTTCGGCACCGTCTGTACTCCGGAGAATCCCATGGGTTCCTGCATGGTCTCCTCGGAAGGGGCCTGCGCCGCCTATTGGAGTTACGGGCGTTTCCGTCAAGCCGAGAAGAGGAGCGCTTGATCGGATATGGCAGGAAAAAGTATGAGTCCGCAAATGTACGCGAATGAAATATGAGTCCGCAAATGAACGCAAATGAACGCAAATGTTTAAGACAAATGTTTATTGTTCCCACGCCCAAGCGTGGGAATACAGATGTTGGATTATTGGCAGGTCGAGGCATGGGTTCCCACGGAGGACCGTGGGAACCAGATAAAAATATGAGTCCGCAAATGAACGCGAATGAACGCAAATGTTTAAAAGTTAATGTAAGGTGCGGCTTGCCGCACCGATCAGGGTTGGATTTATCCCAGAACCCAACTTCCTCGTATCCGAACTCCCACCTGGAAACACAGAATCAATTTGCGTTCATTCGCGTTCATTTGCGGACTGATTTTTCTTTATCTCATACCGGAGTGGAACAATGAACGCGGTGGTGAAACGTTTTCCCCTGCGCCTCGACACCCGGGGCGCCAGGGTTGATATGACCCATGGCAGCGGCGGGCGCGCCATGGCGCAGCTGATCGAAGAGCTGTTCCTGAAACATTTCGACAACCAACTGCTGCGGCAGGGCAACGATCAGGCGGCCTTCGATGTCTCCGCGGGGCGCATGGTGATGAGCGTGGATGGCCATGTCATCTCGCCGCTCTTCTTTCCCGGTGGCGATATCGGTTCCCTGGCTGTACACGGGACCTTGAACGATGTCGCCATGTCCGGTGCGCGGCCCCTCTATCTCTCGGCCGGGTTCATTCTGGAAGAGGGCTTTCCCCTCGCCGATCTCGATCGCATTGTCGCCAGCATGGGTTGTGCGGCCGCCGAGGCGGGGGTGCCGGTGGTCACCGGGGATACCAAAGTGGTGGAGAAGGGCAAGGGCGATGGTGTCTTCATCACCACCACCGGCATCGGAGTGGTGCCGGATGGGGTCGTCATTTCGGGGGATCGCGCCCAACCCGGTGACAAGATCCTCGTCAGCGGCTCCATCGGCGATCACGGGGTGGCGATCATGTCGAGCCGGGAGAACCTGGCGTTCGAGACCAGCATCGAGTCCGATTCGGCACCGCTCCACAAGCTGGTGCATCGGATGATCGAGACCGCCCCGGGATCAACTGCCTGCGCGATCCCACCCGTGGCGGTCTTGCCACAACACTCAACGAACTGGCCATGCAATCAGGGGTCGGCATGCGGCTTGTGGAGTCGGCCATACCCATCAAGGCCGCAGTCAGCTCCGCTTGCGAACTGCTCGGCCTCGATCCCCTCTATGTGGCCAACGAGGGCAAGCTCGTTTGTATTTGTTCACCCCGGGATGCAGAACGGCTGCTGCCGGTGATGCAGGCCGATCCCCTGGGACGCGACAGCCGTATCATCGGTGAAGTGGTCGAGGATGAACACCATTTCGTGCAGATGGAGACCCTCTTCGGCGGCAGCCGGGTGGTCGATTGGCTCTCCGGCGAGCAGCTGCCGAGGATCTGTTGAAAGCGAAGATTGATGAAGAGTTAATGGTCCGCAAATGAACGCTAATAAACGCAAATTTAAAAGATAT
Source organism: gamma proteobacterium symbiont of Ctena orbiculata (assembly GCA_003094535.1). Lineage (GTDB taxonomy): Bacteria > Pseudomonadota > Gammaproteobacteria > Chromatiales > Chromatiaceae > Thiodiazotropha. The sequence goes on from NATV01000147.1 coordinate 9,143, forward strand.
TTCTAGTTGCCAACGAATATTGTGGCAACCGGTAAGAGTAATTACCCATGAGAGTCAGCAGACATAACTACTATTTCATTACATTTGCGTTCATTTGCGGATTTTTTTTTATGGTTTGATCTGACTATGCGTATTCTGTTTCTCACCCACGCCTTCAACAGCCTCACCCAGCGGCTTCATGTGGAGTTGCGTGCCCAGGGTCACGAGGTGTCGGTGGAGTTCGATATCAACGATGCAGTTGCCCTGGAGGCAGTGGATCTTCACCGCCCCGATCTCATCATCGCACCCTTTCTCAAGCGGGCGATCCCTGAGTCGATCTGGAGCAACCATGTCTGCCTGATTGTACACCCCGGAATTCGCGGCGACCGCGGACCCTCCGCCCTCGACTGGGCAATCCTCAAGGGTGAGAGGCGCTGGGGGGTCACCGTGCTTCAGGCCAATGGCGAGATGGATGCGGGGGACGTCTGGGCCAGTGTTGAGTTCGAGATGCGGGAGACGACGAAGGGCAGTCTCTACCGCAACGAGGTCACCGAGGCGGCGGTGGAGGCCGTCATGTTGGCCGTGGCGCGTGTGCAGAACGGAGAGTATCAAGCCCAACCGCTGAAACGGATAGACCCCGCGTCGCTCGGGGGATGGCAGCCTCTGGTCAGGCAGGGTGACCGGGCCATCGACTGGAAGCGGGATACAAGTACGCAGATCCTGCGCAAGATCCGCAGTGCCGATGGCGTGCCGGGCGTTCTGGACACACTCTTCGGACGCCAGTGCTATCTTTATGATGCTTGGCCGGAAAAGGTGTTGAAGGGGGCCCCCGGCGAGCCGATCGCCCGCTGCGGCGGGGCGATCTGCCGTGCCACGACCGACGGTGGGGTCTGGATAGGCCATCTGCGGGAGAAGGGGTGCGAGCATCCATTCAAGCTCCCCGCTACCCGTCTGTTGGCGGCCGAGGCCGCGGCCCTGCCGGAGATCGAGGCGGATGAGGCGTCAGGTTACCGGGAGATATGGTACCAGGAGGAGGAGGGCGTGGGACTGCTCCATTTCCGTTTCTACAACGGTGCCATGAGCACTGCCCAATGCGAAGCCCTGTTAGCCGCCTTCCGCGAGGCGAAGCACCGCGATACCCGGGTGATTCTCCTGCTTGGGGGGGGAGACTACTGGTCCAACGGCATGCACCTGAATCTGATCGAGGCGGCATCGAGCGCGGCGGACGAATCTTGGCGCAACATCAACGCCATCGACGATCTGGCCCGGGAGATCATCGAGACCGAAAGCCACCTCACGATCGCCGCCCTGCAGGGTAACACGGGGGCCGGGGGTGTCTTTCTTGCCAGGGCCGCCGACGAAGTATGGGCCCGGCGCGGGGTGATTCTCAATCCCCACTACAAGGACATGGGCAATCTTTTCGGATCGGAGTACTGGACCTATCTCTTGCCACGCTACAGCGGCGACGAGCGTGCGGCCAAGATTGCCGAGACCCGCCTGCCCATGGGCGTCGATGAAGCCGTGGCGTTGAATTTGATCGATAGAGTGATCGACGGCCCGGTCATGGGTTTTGTTTCCGATGTCCGCCAGCTGGCAAGCAGCATGATCCGTACACCGGCATTCTCTAAACGTCTACATTATAAGAATGCGCGTAGGCAGGCCGACGAGGCACTCAAACCGCTGGCCCGCTATCGCGAGGAGGAACTGGAGCAGATGAAACGCAATTTTTACGGATTCGATCCCAGCTACCACGTGGCTCGCTATAACTTTGTCTATAAGGTGCCAAAGTCGCGCACCCCGCTGACCCTCGCCAACCATCGCTGGACAAAGCCGTTCAGGAGGGTGTCATGAGCAATCAACCCACGGTACTGATCATCGATGACGAGGTGCGCAGCCTGGAGACCCTGCAGCGAATTCTGGAGGATGAGTTCGATGTCAGGACGGCGGAAAATGTCGTCGAGGCGCGAAAAATCCTCGAAACTGACTGGGTGCAGATCATCCTCTGCGACCAACGCATGCCGGAGTTAACCGGGGTGGAGTTCCTCAAACAGGTGCGGGAGCAGTGGCCGGAGGTGATACGCATGATTATCTCCGGCTATACCGATTCCGAGGATATTATCAGTGCGGTCAACGAAGCGGGTATCTATCAGTTCGTCACCAAGCCGTGGCATCCCGACAGGCTGATCCTGTTGTTGAAAAATGCCGCCCAACTCTTTGAACTGCAGCGCAAGAATGAGATCCTCTCGGTGGAGCTGAAGATGTCGCCAAGTCGTCTGCAGTCCGCCATGGACCAGAAACGCAAGCGACTGCGTGACGATTATCAGTGCGATGACCAGATTGTGCGCAGCCCGGAGAGCGGAATGAACCAGGTGTGTGAAAAGGTGCGCCGGGTTTCGCCCTACGATGTCTCGGTACTGCTGACCGGGGAATCGGGTACCGGCAAGGAGCTGGCGGCACGGGCGCTTCACTACAACAGTCAACGCTGGGATCAACCCTTCGTGGTGGAGAACTGCGGCGCACTGCCTGACGAACTGCTGGAGAGCGAACTCTTCGGCTACAAGAAAGGGGCCTTCACCGGCGCCGTGGAGGATCGCGCGGGCCTCTTTGAACGAGCCAACGGCGGCACGGTGTTCCTCGATGAGATCGGCGAGGTCTCGCCCGCCTTTCAGGTAAAACTGCTGCGGGTGTTGCAGGAGGGTGAGATACGCCCCCTGGGCAGCAGCCAGACACGCCAGGTGGATGTGCGCATCATCGCCGCCACCAATCGGGACCTGGAACAGGAGGTGCGCGAGGGGCGCTTTCGCGAGGACCTCTACTACCGGCTTGCCACCGTCACCATACAACTGCCCGCCTTGCGCGAGCGCAGAATGGATATCCCGCTGATCGCCAACTCGATCCTTGACGCCTCGATGGGACAGCTGGGCAAGCCCGTAAAGGGATTTACCGACGAAGCTCTGGCTTGCATGCAGGCCTATCATTGGCCGGGAAACGTTCGCGAATTGCAGAACGAGATACGCCATATGCTGGTGATGAGCGACAGCGAGCTGTTGAGCGCCGACCTGTTGTCGCCGAGGGTACTACAGGCAGCACCGGAGGAGGACGAGGCCGACCTTAAGTTGATGAACGATTTGGAGGGGACACTCAAGGAGCGTGTCGAATCGCTGGAGGCACGCATCCTCAAGGAGTGCCTGATCCGCAATCGCTGGAACAAGAGCCAGGCAGCGAAGGAGCTTGGCCTCTCGCGGGTCGGCCTGCGCAGCAAGTTGGAGCGCTATGGGCTCGAGAAGATCGAACAGTTGCCTGAAGGCGAATATCAGTCCGCGAATGAACGCTAATGAACGCAAATTTTTGACGGGTATATCGACTTCACTAGTTTTTTTTGCGTTTATTCGCGTTCATTCGCGGACTCAAACAACAGGGAGCAGTCATGGTTGAGACAAAAACCCACCTCAAGAGCAGCCTGATCGACAAGGTCGGCATGGACGAACCTTTGCAGCTCAACGAGACCACGGAAAGCGCCTGGATCGAAGTCATCAAGAAGATGGACATGGTCTACGCCGACCTGGTTCATTACCAGGTGGAGCTGGAGCAGAAGAACGCCGAACTTGAGGAGGCACAGCAGTTCATACGCAGCGTTCTCGAATCGATGACGGAGGTGTTGATCGTCTGCGATACCCGTGGCCGAATCCTGCAGGTCAATCAGGCCCTGGAGAATCTGACGGGCAAGCTGGAGGGTGAGTGGCTGAACCGTCCGTTCAATGAGCTGTTCGGTCTCGAGTCACAACCCCTGGTTGAGCAGTTCTCGGAAAAGCTGGGCAACGACGCCATCGTCGATTGCGAGGTCAACCTGCTGACCCAGGAGGGCGCTACCATGCCGTTGGCGATGAACTGCTCCTCCCGCTACGACGTCAAGGGCAAACTCTTGGGTATGGTGCTGATCGGCCGTTCGGTGGGGGAGCTGCGACGCGCCTATGAGGCGTTGAACAAGGCCCATATCGATCTCAAGCAGACCCAGGAGCATCTGGTTCACTCCGAGAAGATGGCCTCCCTGGGCCGCCTGGTGGCCGGGGTGGCCCACGAGCTGAACAATCCCATCAGCGTGGTCTTCGGCAACATGCATGCGCTGAAACGTTACGGCGTACGCATCAATGACTACATGGCGGAAGTGGGAGAGCATCTGGAACCGGATCTGCACCGGGAATTGCGAGAGAAATACCGCATCGACAAGATCGAATCGGATATGGGGCCGTTGATCGCCGGCACCATGGAGGGTGCGGAACGGATCAGCAACATCGTCCTCGATCTGCGCCGCTACTCAGGGATACAGAAGGAGCAGCCGGAACCCTTCGAAATAAAACACGTGGTGATGACCGCGACCGAGTGGGTGATCAAGGCGACCAGGGAGAAGCCGGAGGTGAATTATAAGCTGGCCGATAGCTGCGTGGTCAGAGGGCGTCAGGGCCAGGTGCATCAGATCCTGATCAATCTGATTCAGAACGCCCTCGATGTGATGGAGGATCAGAAAAAGAAGCAGCTAACCATCAGTTGTGACAAGGACGATAAGGGTGTCATGATTCGAGTTCAAGACAGCGGGCCTGGTATCGCAGAGGATGAGATGGGTAAACTCTTCGATCCCTTTTATACCACCAAGGCGGTGGGCAAGGGCACGGGACTGGGTCTCTATATCAGTTATGGCCTGGCACAGGATATGGGGGGTGACCTCTCGGCCGAAAACAGTACCGAGGGGGGTGCCGTCTTCACCTTGACTTTGCCGCTGCGGGTGGAAACCGATGCCTGAACCGGATCGTCAACCGCTGAATCTGCTCTGGCTGCAGTCGGGTGGCTGTGGAGGCTGCACACTCTCATTGCTCTGCGCCGAGGGCCCCGATCTCTTCACCCTGCTCGAGGGCGCCGGCATCCATATCCTCTGGCATCCCTCCATCAGTGAGGCGTCGGGAACTGAATTCATCGAACTGCTCGAACGTATCATCGAGGGCGATCTGCAGCTCGATCTGCTCTGTCTCGAGGGTTCCGTGGTTCGCGGGCCCAACGGCAGTGGCCTGTTTCATCGCCTTGCCGGTACTGGCGAGCCGATGATGAAATGGGTGGAGCGGCTTGCGGCCGTGGCCGGTCATGTGGTGGCGGTTGGGAGCTGCGCCGCCTATGGCGGTATTACCGCTGCGGGAGGCAACCCCAGCGAATCCTGTGGACTGCAGTATGACGAGACAGTGGATGGCGGACTGTTGGGCGGTGAGTTTTCAGATAAGCAGGGTCTGCCGGTGATCAATATCGCCGGCTGCCCGGTTCACCCCAATTGGGTGACCGAGACGCTGTTGCAGCTCGCCGCCGGTGAGTTGCAAAGGGAGCATCTCGACGAGTGGGGGCGTCCACGCAGTTATGCCGACCACCTTGTTCATCACGGCTGTACCCGCAACGAGTTCTACGAATACAAGGCGAGCGCGGAAAAGCCCTCCGACCTGGGGTGCATGATGGAGCATATGGGATGTCTCGGCACCCAGGCCCATGCCGACTGCAATACCCGGCTCTGGAATGGGGAGGGTTCCTGTCTGCGCGGCGGCTATGCCTGCATCAACTGCACCGCGCCGGGTTTCGAGGAACCGGGCCACCCCTTCACCGAAACACCGAAGATCGCCGGTATCCCGGTAGGCCTGCCCACCGATATGCCCAAGGCCTGGTTTGTTGCCCTGGCATCCCTCTCCAAGGCGGCGACGCCCAATCGCCTGAAGGAGAATGCGGTGGCGGATCATATCCGGGTACCGCCAAGACGGCGACCGGGCGGTAAATCGTGAGTCGTCGTATTGTCGGTCCCTTCAACCGGGTGGAGGGCGATCTGGAGGTGGAGCTTGAAATCGACCACGACAGGGTCAAATCGGCCCGGGTATCCTCATCCCTCTATCGCGGCTTCGAGCAGATGCTCCAGGGCAAGGAGCCGGGGGATGCCCTGGTCTACACCCCGAGGATTTGCGGCATCTGCTCTGTCTCCCAGTCGGCGGCGTCGGCCCAGGCGCTGGCGAGCCTGCAGGGTGTGACGCCACCGCCAAACGGTGAGCTGGCGATCAATCTGATCCTGGCGAATGAGAACCTGGCCGATCATCTGACCCACTTCTACCTCTTCTTCATGCCCGATTTCGCCCGCGAGACCTATCGCGACGAGCCCTGGTATCCAATGATCGAATCGCGTTTCAAGGCACAGACAGGCAGCGCCGCCAGGGAGGTGTTGCCGGCTCGGGCGCAGTTTATGCACCTGATGGGGTTATTGGCGGGTAAGTGGCCTCACAGCCTGGCGATCCAACCTGGTGGCACCACCCGTGCCGTCGAGATGCAGGAGCGGGCAAGGCTGCAGGCGATCATATTTGGCTTTCGGCGCTTTCTCGAGACCACCCTATTTGGTGATAGCCTTGAGCATATCGCCGGGTTGGATTCAATCGCAGCCCTCGAGAATTGGATCGAGGCCCGCGAACCCGACAGCAGCGACTTCAGACGTTTCCTCGCGGTGGCCGACGCCCTCGATCTCCATCTCCTGGGGCGCGGCAACGACCGTTTTATGAGTTATGGCGTCTACGGGCTGCAGGGGGAGCCAAGATTCCGGCAGGGGCTTTGGGATGGGAGCGAGCAACCCTTGGATACGGCGCTTATCACCGAAGATGTCAGCCACAGTTGGATGGTGCAACAGAAGCACCCCAGGCATCCTTTCGATGGCATTACCCTACCCGATGCGGATGCGTCCCAGGCCTATAGCTGGTGCAAGGCGCCAAGACTGGATGGGCGGGTGGTGGAAGTCGGTGCACTGGCACGGCAACAGGTGGATGGGCAGCCATTGGTCAGAGCGCTGGTTGCCGATAACGGCGGTAATGTGCGCAATCGGGTCATCGCACGCCTGCTGGAGATCGCCCGGGTAGTTATGCTGATGGAGGCCTGGGCCAGAGAACTCAAACCAGGTGAGGCTATCTGTGAACATAAACCCTACCCCAAGGAGGCCCGGGGGTACGGTTTGGTGGAGGCGGCCCGCGGTAGCCTGGGGCATTGGATCAAGATCAAGAATGGCCGCATCCTCAACTACCAGATTGTCGCCCCCACCACCTGGAACTTTTCTCCCCGCGATCGTGATGGACAACCTGGGGTCCTTGAGCTGGCACTTGTGAATGCGCCTTTGAGGGCAGGGGAAAAGGATCCGGTGTCGGTTCAGCATATCGTCAGGTCGTTCGATCCCTGCATGGTCTGTACGGTGCATTAGTCGTAACAGTCACCCTGGGACGCAGCTTTCCTGAAAAGCCGGATAGAAAAATGCTCAGGTAGTTTTTTAGGCAGCGACTACGACAACAACAATTTACAGTGATAACTGGTCTTCAGCAGCAGGCTGACGGTTGTCGCCAACAACCCTATTTCTTCCCGCTCCCTTGGCAAGGTAGAGTGCGCGGTCAGCACTGTCCACCAACTGATCGGAATCTTCGATTACATCAGAAATCGACGCAACACCTATGCTCACGGTCACTTTTATTGGCGTCATGGAATCATCAATGGAAATTAAAATGGATTCAATAGTTGAACGCAACTGCTCTGCCCATTGCAGTGCGCCCGAGAGTGATGTTTCAGTCAATGCGATCACAAACTCTTCTCCGCCATAACGCCCAGCCATGTCCGCGCTGCGTGTTTTTTGAGAAAGCACCCGGCCTATCTCCTTCAATACTTCATCGCCGGTTCTGTGGCCATAAGCGTCATTGATCCGTTTAAAGTGATCAATATCCATAATGCATACGGAGAGATCTCGATTGTATCGCTTTGCTTGACTGAATGTGTGGCCCAAGAGGTTTTCTATCTCTCTCCTGTTGAGTAAGCCGGTTAAAGCATCATGCGTAGCCTGATGTATTAGCTCTTCCTTCAGTTTTTTGCGTTCAGATATGTCCTCGAATGCAACGATAACACCACTTATTTCATCATCCACAATATAGGGGCTGGCAGTATATGCGACAGGCAGTATCGTTCCATCCGAGCGGTAAAAGAGATCTTCTTCAATATGGTTGACTCTCTCTTCCTTCAAAACGTTCAGAATCGGACAGTCATGTTGGCTTTTACCGCTTGCACCCAAATGTATCAAGTCATGGATTCTCTGCCCCGACAGCATGGCATATGACCAGCCAAGGAGACGTTCGGCTTCAGGATTCATGGTGATTAACTTGCCCTCTTTATCCAATACCATTAGTCCCTCAGCAAGCTTTGCGGTGATGGCCCTTTGCCGACGCTCACTTGCTTTTAACGCGTTCATGGAAATAAGCTCTCTTTTCCTGGAACGCCCAATAAAATAAGCGGCGAAAAAAGCCAATAGCATCAACAATGACAGTAATATCAATGCCATTCTTACCCGTTTGTTTTGCAGTTCTGTAATCTGCTCCTGCGGAATATGGGTTACCACTTTCCAGTAGTAGTCATCCCTATCTATGTAGGCTGCGCTTTGACCCGATGCATCAGTTGACCCTGTGCTTGAGATTGAATTGACAGATAATGGATAAACAGTCTTCCAGGTAAAGACACCAGTAGGCGTTGTTATCTGCCCATCTTCCGTATTGGACATTGCACGCCAAGATTTCGGATACCTGTTTTCGATTCTCTTTTCGTTCTGTTTAAACATAAAACCCCATTCATCCTCGCTGTGAGCGCCTAACAACCAATAGCCATCACGATTCAGTAACATGGGAATTCCATCAGATCCCGACATCGCACTTGAAAGGTCATTGATCAACTCCTTTCCAAAGTAGTTGACCAGAACGATCCCCAGCTTTTCTCCTCCGTCGTTAAAAACAGGTGTTCCAATACGAATCATCGGTTTTAATGGGCGTTCAATCGCCCCGCGTTCGATATTGAGATCGAGTGGAGAGATGAAGATCTCTCCTCGGCTCAGTTTGTAGGTGTCGCTATAGTAGTAGCGTGTTTTTTTGTTCTGTAATCCCTTTTCCGCTACCAGCTTGCACTCCCCATTTCGGTAGTTGGCGCGAACACGCTCTCGCCCCGAGTCATCGATAAAACGAACTTGGTCGTATATACCTTTGAGGCAGGATGTGTTGAGAAATTCTTCGCCAAGATCGTCCAGGGCTTCCTGCGCACCGCCTTTGCCAAATCGCTTGAGGCTGACTGAATTGGCCATTAGCAGGACATCCCTGGCTACATTATCGAGTCTCCGCTCGATCAATTTCGCCCCAAGCAGCGTCTGGCTGCGTTCGCGCTCGGTGATGATCTGCAGTTCAGAGTGAAAATCGGTGTAGAAAAAGCCGCCAACTATCAAAATTAGCAGCGTAACCATGGTAAGTGAAGCGATTAAAAATGGCTTCACAAAGGAGGAGTGTAAACCAACCATATTGGTCAGGATAAATGACGTGCTACATTCAATTCATACTATATATATTAGACATTCCATTTCGGCTTCGATTGATGATCATCAATGAAAGTTGTTTTTTAACATTGATTTTCATTAGGGTGATGTTTGGTTGAGACAACGGCGATCATTGCTTGGCCGACTCCATCATATGGCACAGGTTTACTCTGATGCTTTGCATCTCCTTGGACCAGTCACAAAGTTGAAAAGATCGGGGTGAACCAACTTGAGCCATCTTGCTTGGCATAGATTCTAACGATCTATATCAACCTCAGTGTGGTGATCTCGCCGTCTCTTCCCTTTGTATATGGTTTAGTTACCGCCCGCCGCAGATCTCACTAATAAGAAGTAGCAAATCAGCTGTAGCCCTTAGCTACGACAACTCCAATTTATCGCCAGGGTTACCACAGGTCATCACTCTGCCCCGCTAATTTTCGATTTAGTAAGCTTGCGCTGCTTTCAGCCATCTTTACTTAGAAAGTATTAAATAAAGATACTAATAGTTATAAATACTAGGACTATATATTTAATGGTTTAAAATAATAATTCTCGCCACTATTGTTGCCTTATCTCCATGCGGAGAACAACTCTGGTTTGTCAATAAATGGAGCATTACCATGCACACCCTCATGAAACAGGTTAGATACTTGCTCGTGGGCATCTTGTTACTAGCTGGCCAATCTGTGATGGCGGCGGGTTTGATGACCCCAAAATCGGGAAATCTTCCTCAACTGGAAATCAGGCAGCACCATGTTGAGGTCACCATCGAGGATGGTTACGCCGTTACCTCTGTCGAGCAGGTTTTTTTCAATCCCAACAATGCCGAGCTGGAAGCCATCTACTCTTTTCCCGTCCCGGAAAAGGCATCCGTAGGCGAGTTTACCTACTGGATCGACGGCAAGCCGATCAGCGGAGAGGTTTTAGAGAAACAGCGGGCGAGGGACGTCTATCAACAGGAGCGTGAACAGGGCAGAGAGGCCGCGTTGACCGAGCAGGACAGCTATCGCACATTTGACAGTCACGTCTACCCGGTCAGGCCGCAGCAAGATGTCAGAATTCGTCTTGTCTACCTCCAGCCCGCGCACCTGGATGGCGGAATCGGTCGCTATGTGTATCCCCTGGAAGAGGGCGGTGTAGATGAACAACGACTAGCCTTCTGGAGTTATAACGATGTTGTCACCGAAGCGTTCAGTTTCAATCTGAAGTTGCGTTCATCCTATCCCATAGACGCCGTGCGCTTACCGCAACACCCACAGGTCTCGGCGAGTACCAGCTCTCCACAGGAGTGGTCGGTTTCCATACTGAATGGTCAGGCCGGAGCTGAAGAGGAGGCTGCCCAAACCACACCTGCCGTGATCCGGAAACTGGATAAGGACATTGTGGTCTATTGGCGTCAGCAACAGGGGCTTCCCGGCAGTGTGGATATGATTGCCCACAAAGAGCCCGGTAAGGATCGGGGCACCTTTATGCTGACGGTAACCCCGGGTGATGACTTGGCTTCAATCAACGAAGGCCGTGACTGGGTTTTTGTGCTCGATCTCTCCGGCTCAATGGAGGGCAAATATCAGAGTCTGGTCGAAGGTGTCCGCAAGGGATTGGTGAAACTCACGGATAAAGACCGTTTCAAGGTCGTGCTGTTCAATAACCGCGCCAGGGAACTCACCTATGGTTACCTGCAAGCGAATATCAATAACGTTCAACGCGCTATAGACAGGCTCGAGAATACCCGGCCGTCCGGTGGCACCAACCTCTATGCCGGGCTTGAACGCGGTATCGAGGGACTCGATTCCGATCGCTCCAGCGCCATTATTCTGGTCACCGATGGGGTTGCCAACGTAGGCATCACGGAGAAGAAAGACTTTCTCAAGCTTCTGGAGCGCTATGACGTCAGGTTGTTCACTTTTGTCATGGGAAACAGTGCTAACCGGCCGTTGCTGGATGGGATGACCAAGATCTCAAACGGATTCGCCATAAATGTCTCCAACAGCGACGACATCGTCGGTCAGTTGATGCTGGCCACGGACAAACTCACCCACGAAGCGTTGCACGATATCGATGTTAAGATACGCGGTGTCAAGGTCAAGGACCTAACCCCGGCACGCATCGGATCCCTCTATAGAGGCGAGCAGTTGATTGTGTTCGGTCACTATTGGGGTGACGGAAACGCGGATGTGGCCATCAGCGGCAAGGTGTCGGGCAAACCTGCCGAGTATTCCAGTCGCTTTAAATTTCCCGGCCAAAGCACGCGTAATCCGGAGATAGAGCGACTCTGGGCCTTTGCAACCATCGAGGATTTGCAAAACCGGATCGATTACCTCGGCGAAGATGCCGACAGCCGCCAGGCGATAATCGATATAGCCAAGGAGTACAGCCTGGTAACAGATTATACCTCGATGGTTGTACTACGGGAGGGGCAGTTCCAGCACAACGGGATTGAGCGACGCAATGCTACGAGAGTCGCCAAGGAAGTAGCAGCCAGGCAACAACGGAGTTCGGCGCCCGTTGTCGATAACAGAGTCGATAGACAGCAGCCCATGTATAGCCAACCTCGTGCCTATCCATCGTCTGGACAGAGCGGCGGCGGTGCCTTGGGGCCGTGGATGCTGGTATTGCTGTTGCCGCTGTGGATAGCCGGACAACGTCGTCGTAACGCTTGATTCCAGACGTCACAATCAATGGCCAGGCTTTGCCTGGCCGCATCAGGAGCCGCACGATGATGTTTCCCGTATTGACGATTGGCACCGTACTGCTTAGCGCCATTATGATGACTGTTCCGCAATTCCATACTCTCTTCTACTTTGAGTTGTCCCCTGTCTTATCAGGTGAGTGGTGGCGGCTGCTGAGCGGTCATTTGATCCATGCGGACTGGGAGCACTGGATTTGGAATATTACTGCTCTTGCATTTCTTGGGAGCTATCTGGAGAGGCGATCAAAACACCTTTGGTTTCTGGCTATGTTTATCGGCATAGCGAGTGTCAATATGCTACTTCTGTCTGATTGGTCGCAGCTCACCAGATATTGTGGTCTGTCAGGGGCGCTCAATACGCTTCTGGTGATTGCACTCTTCCACTATTGGCGGGAGACGCGTTCGGGTTGGGTCATAGTGGCTGCCTTTATCTGTTTGGGTAAACTGACGCTGGAACTTTTCACCGGAGCCTCGTTGATTACCGATATTTCTTGGCCTCCCTTTCCCCTTGCCCATTTGGCTGGAATCCTTGCTGGAGTGATTCTGATCATTGTCTGTGAATACACTGTTTCCTGGGTGAGTCCACGTATGCCCTCGTCAGATGTCCCCATGTCTGCTTGGCTGCGTTGATTAATCCACCTTGTTAACAGTAGAGATGGTTCTGTATCGGTCTCTAGCGCTTGAATACACCGTTTTTGAGAAAATGGACGGTCTGCTCGGCAACACTGCTGTCGTAGCGCATGGCCGAATGCCCGATTTCGATCAGAATGAAGTCATCCATTCCTTCAATCAGGGTTGAACGCACCGGTACCAGGCCATCGTCGAGACCGGCAATGGCATCCTCCTGCAGGCTATTCTCCCTGTAGCCGGCAATGACACCGAGGGGGTAATCCGGTATGGGGAGTGAATTTGGGAAGCTATCCACCTCTGTGCCAAGGGCGAGTGCCGCTTCACCCGCCATTTGCATCCACCAGTGATCTCGGTATCGATCGACGAAATCCGTGCCCTGGTTGGGAGTGCCGATCATCACCACACGAACCAGGTTTTGCGGACGTTGACGATCCAGATAGGCACGGATGACGAGGCCGCCCATGGAGTGTCCTATGGAGGAGACATTGACGATTTTGCCGGCCCTCTTTGCCCGCATGGAGGGGATGACACGCTGGGTCAGGTAGGCCAGACCGAATAGGTTGACCTCGAACTGGTAGCGCGCATCTTCGATTGTGGTTTCTTCCATGGCGCCATACATGCCGAAACCGGCATTGTTGATCAGCAGGTCGACACCGCCATGCTCGGCTTCTATCTTTTCGATCACCGCATCCACTTGCTTCTGTTGTGTGATATCCATTTTCAATGGTATCGCACCGGCTCTTTCAAGGTCGGCCATTCTCTCAAGACGGCGGGCAACGGCGTAGACCACCAAACCCTCCGCCAGCAGCGCCTCAGTGAAGTCTCTACCCATACCTGAGGAGGCGCCCGTAACCAATGCGATCTGTTGTTTTTTCGCGTTCTGTTTCATACCGTTTCTCCCGATAGCTGTAAGTTGCTGTAGTTGAAATGTTAGTGCGGGAGACCCGGCTGGACACTAGCCGATCGTGCCAAGGATAATGCAGAAGCCGCCAAGCGGCGAATGCCAGGGATCGCTGATACAATCCGTTCCTCAAAGCCCATGAAAAAATCAACAAGGGAGTACGGTTTTGATGCAATATCACTATGAACTGATCGAGACAGACCCGGTCTATCGGGGCTTTCTGAAGATCAACCGCTACCGCCTGCAACACGACCTCTATCTGGGTGGAAAGAGCGAGATTCTTGTTCGTGAACGATTGGAGCAACTTCGTGCGGTCTCTGTGCTGCTCTATGATCCAAACCTGGACCAGGTGGTACTGGTCGAGCAGTTCAGAATCGGCGCCGTGGGGAAAGAGCCGGTACCCTGGGTGCTGGAAACGGTGGGAGGCTTTACCCCGGAAGCGGAGAGCGATGAGTCGGTGGCCAGGCGGGAGGCGCTGGAGGAGGCCAACTGCGAGATCGGCCGTATCGAACACATCTGTGAATTCATGGTCAGCCCTGGTATCTCGGTGGATCGGATTTCACTCTACTGCGCCGAGGTCGATGCATCGAATGCGGAGGGGGTGCATGGTCTCGATCACGAGGGTGAGGATATCCGCGTGGTGGTGATGGATGCCGCTATGGCGATCGCGGAACTCTATACTGGGCGTGCCAACTCGACCAGCATCATCATCGCCTTGCAGTGGTTGGCGATCAATCGAGAGAGGGTAAGGTCAATGTGGAAGGCCTAAGGCTTGGCAGCCATATCGATGTTTGCCGTTGATTTTCGCACCAACTTAGTTCAAGTCGATTGGTAAAAGTGCCTGATGCGTCAGTTTTTAGTGCAGTCTCCTAGCTTTCTAGGCTTTAATTTAAGCCGAAATCACCTGCCGGAGTTGGTTGAGACAGTTTGTGGAATATCGAAATTACTCCATTTATAACAACTGGTTATTAATACCTCACAGGTTCAGTCTGAGTTATGAGAGTAGTTCTTGGCATAGGGTTTGCAAAAAATGTCACTAAGTTGGATCGCGGCCTAATGGCGGGCTGAAGCGGTCACCGACAATCGGTGTTAATCCGGTCAAACAGGACCGGCAATGGATAAAGGCGTCCATCTCCACACGATCCTTGATCGTGGTGTGGGGTGGGCGTTTTTTTTTCACCGGTCGCTAGAAGATTTTTCCATTACCAGAGGTTTTCAATCCATGAGTGCAAGAAGTTTGATCAGGAATCACAGCCGCAGAAAGTTTATCAAGCGGGCGGCGTTGGCCGCTGGACTTGCCGCAGGGATCGGTTTGAGTACCGGCTCCGCCTTGGCCAAGATCGGCTACCCGGAGAAGGAGGATCTGAAGTTCGGGTTTATCAAGCTGACCGACATGGCGCCCTTGGCCATCGCCTACGAAAAGGGCTACTTCGAGGATGAGGGCCTCTATGTCACCCTGGAGGCGCAGGCCAACTGGAAGGTCTTGCTGGACGGTGTCATTGACGGTCAACTGGATGGCGCCCACATGCTCGCCGGGCAACCCCTTGCCGCGACTATCGGTTTCGGTACCAAGGCGCATATCATCACTCCTTTCAGTATGGATCTGAACGGTAACGGCATCACCGTCTCCAACGAGATCTGGGAGATGATGAAGCCCCATGTGGAGAGGCAGGAGGACGGTAAACCGGCCCATCCCATCAAGGCCGATGCATTGAAGCCCGTAGTGGATAAATACAAGCAGGAAGGCAAGCCCTTTAAGATGGGAATGGTCTTTCCGG
>NATV01000148.1 GCA_003094535.1 gamma proteobacterium symbiont of Ctena orbiculata
TTCTGATTCTTCCCTCTCTCTCCCTGGCGGCAGAGATAGAGTGCGTTGTCCTGCTCCATGGTATGGGCCGCACCTCATTTTCCATGAGCGCTATTGAAGGGGCGTTGGAGGATCAGGGTTACCAGGTATGGAATCAGAGCTACCCCGGTTTGAGCAAAAGTGTCGAGGAACTGACCGCTCCCGCCATCGAGGCCGGATTGGAATTTTGCCGTGACGAACAGGCAAAAGCCGTTCACTTTGTCACCCACTCCCTGGGGGGGATTCTTGTAAGATACTATCTGCAGGACCACCGTATCGCCGATCTCGGCCGGATTGTCATGCTGGCGCCGCCGAACCGGGGCAGCGAGGTTGCCGATGAGATGAAGGATGGCTATTGGTATCGGACGATCATGGGACCGTCGGCCCAGGTATTGGGGACCGACGAGAACAGCCTGCCGAATACCCTCAAACCCATCCCTGGTGAGATCGGTATCATAGCCGGCAAGGTGGATGGGGAGCCCTGGTTTCTTCCCGAGATCCCCGGTGACGATGATGGCAAGGTAGCTGTGGAGAGAACAAAACTTCCCGAAATGAAGGATTTTCTGCTGGTGGAAGAGGGCCATGCCTTCATCATGCTTGACGATGAGGTCATCCGTCAGGTGCTCTATTTTCTACGCCACGGAGAGTTTGATAAGTCGAAGCCGGAATGAAATGGTGGGATTGATGGTGGGCGCAACAGGGATCGAACCTGTGACCTCTGCAATGTGACTGCAGCGCTCTCCCAGCTGAGCTATGCGCCCGTATATAGCGAGAGAGGCATTCTAAAGAGCTATTCGATGTGGGTCAATTGAGGGCTTGTATAGCGCAATGCCATTTATCACATGATGTGTGTTCGTCCAGAACACTGAGTATTGATCCAGCCCCGACGCCTGACGGTTCTCTTTCTCCGACGCCCCAACAGCACATCCTTGTGCTGATGGGGCTTGCGCGGCATCCCTGCCGCTTCTGCGAAAGAGAACCGTCAGGCGCCTACCAGGGTTTATGCCGGGTCTGCTAGAATCCCGGTTTTCCCATAACCGGATTCTCTGCCTTACCATGACCATCCGCACCCGATTCGCGCCCAGCCCTACCGGCTATCTTCATGTGGGTGGTGCCCGCACCGCTCTCTTTTCCTGGCTCTATGCCCGTAAACATGGCGGCAAGTTCGTGCTGCGTATCGAGGATACCGACCTGGAGCGCTCGACCATGGAGTCGGTGAACGCGATTCTCGAGGGTATGACCTGGTTGGGATTGGAGTATGACGAGGGCCCCTTCTACCAGACCAAGCGCTTCGACCGCTACGACGAGGTGATCCAGGATCTGCTGACCCGCGGTTTGGCCTATCGCTGCAACTGCAGCCGCGAGCGACTCGACCAACTACGCGACGAGGCGATGAAGAACAAACAGAAGCCTCGCTACGACGGTCACTGCAGGGAGCGGGAGGTGAGTGCGGATGAGCCCCATGTGATCCGTTTTCGCAATCCCGCGACCGGCACCGTCGTGGTGGATGACCTGATCCGTGGCAGGGTGGCGTTCAGCAACGACGAGCTGGACGACCTGATCATCCGTCGCACCGACGGTTCCCCGACCTACAATCTGACCGTGGTGGTGGATGATCTCGATATGCGGATCACCCATGTGATCCGCGGCGATGACCACCTCAATAACACACCGAGGCAGGTCAATATCCTGCAGGCCCTAGGCGTCACCCCTCCCAAGTATGGTCATGTGCCGATGATCCTGGGTGACGACGGCTCCAGGTTGTCGAAGCGCCATGGCGCGGTGAGCGTGATGCAGTACCGGGAGGCCGGTTTTCTCCCCGAGGCGCTGCTCAACTACCTGGTGCGCCTGGGCTGGTCCCACGGCGACCAGGAGGTCTTCAGTGTCGATGAGATGATCGAACTGTTCGATATCGATGCGGTGAACAAGGCCGCATCCAGCTTCAATACCGACAAGCTTTTGTGGTTGAATCAGCACTATATCAAGCAGGAGAGCCCGAAACGGATCGCCCATCTGCTGAGCCCCCATATGGGTGACCTGGATATAGACCCCTCCCGGGGTCCCGATCTGGTGGCCGTGGCCGAGGCTCACCAGGAGCGCGCCAATACCCTGGTCGAGATGGCCGAGATGAGCGCCTTCTGCTACCGGGACTTCGAGGCCTATGATGAGCAGGCGGCGAAAAAGCATCTGCGTCCCGTCGCCGGAGAGCCCCTGCGGCGCATCCGCGAGGTGTTGGCGAGCCTGGGAGACTGGTCGACCGAGACGCTGCATGCCGCGGTGGATCAGGTCGCCGGGGAACTGGATCTGAAGATGGGTAAGGTGGCGCAGCCGCTGCGTGTGGCCCTGGTGGGGCGCGCCGCCTCTCCGGGGATCGATGTAACCCTGTTTCTGGTGGGCAAAGAGGCCAGCCTGCGGCGTATCGACAGGGCCCTTGAGTTTATCGATCAACGAGAAGCCAGTGCCGGCTGATCAAAGAGCAAGAAGCAGACACCATGAGTAATTCGCAAAACAGCACGCCGACCAATTTTATCCGCCAGATCATCGATCAGGACCGGCAGACGGGTAAGCACGGTGGGCGGGTGCATACCCGCTTTCCCCCCGAACCCAACGGCTATCTCCATATCGGGCATGCCAAGTCGATCGTGCTCAACTTCGGTATTGCCGAGGATTATCAGGGCTTGTGCAATCTGCGTTTCGACGACACCAATCCCCACAAGGAGAACATCGAGTTCGTCGAGAGCATCCAGGATGACGTGCATTGGCTCGGCTACGACTGGGATGACCGCCTGTTCTATGCCTCCGACTATTTTCAACACCTCTACGACTTCGCGGTTGAATTGATCGAGAACGGCAAGGCCTTTGTCTGCGATCTCGACGGCGAGGAGATGCGCGCCTACCGCGGCACCCTTACCGAGCCGGGCCGGGAGAGTCCCTATCGCGCCCGTTCCGTGGCGGAGAATCTCGAGCTGTTCCAGCGTATGAAGGCCGGTGACTTCGAGGATGGGGCGCGGGTGCTGCGCGCCAAGATCGACATGGCGTCGCCGAACATGAACATGCGCGATCCGACCCTATATCGTATCCGCCATGGGGTGATCCATCACCAGACCGGCGAGGCCTGGTGCATCTATCCGATGTATGACTACACCCACCCGATTTCCGACGCCCTGGAGGGGATCACCCACTCCCTCTGTACCCTGGAGTTCGAGGATCATCGCCCGCTCTACGACTGGGTGCTCGACAACATCTCCATTCCCAACCACCCGCAGCAGATCGAGTTCTCCAGACTCAACCTGGCGTACACCGTGGTCAGCAAGCGCAAGCTCACCCAGCTGGTGGACGAGGGATACGTGGAGGGCTGGGACGATCCGCGCATGCCGACCCTCGCCGGGATGCGGCGTCGCGGCTACAGCGCCGCATCGATCCGGGAATTCTGTCATCGGATCGGGGTCACCAAGGCGGACGGCCTGGTGGAGATGGGCATGCTGGAGAACTGCATCCGCGAGGATCTCAATGCCCATGCTCCGAGACGCATGGCGGTGTTGCATCCGCTTAAACTGGTGATCGAGAACTACCCGGAGGAGAAGAGTGAAACCCTGAAGGCGCCCAATCATCCCAAGGATGAGTCGATGGGTGGGCGGGAGATCGAATTCTGCCGCGAGATCTATATCGACCGGGCCGATTTTCGCGAACAGGCGAACAAGAAGTACAAGCGTCTGGTGAGCGGCGGGGAGGTGCGCCTGCGCAATGCCTATGTCATCAAGTGTGAAGAGGTGATGAAGAACAACCAGGGCGAGATTGTAGAGCTGCGCTGCAGCTATGATCCTGAAACCCTTGGGAAAAACCCGGAAGGTCGCAAGGTGAGGGGGGTTATCCACTGGGTCTCCGCCCGCCACGGGGTGAAAGGGGAGGTACGTCTCTATGATCGCCTCTTCAACCGGGCCGATGCCGACAAGGTCGAAGAGGGCGGCCACTTTACCGACAACCTCAACCCCGACTCCCTGCGCACCCTGACCGACTGCTATTTCGAGCCGGCCCTGGCATCGGCGGGGGTGGGTGAACAGTATCAGTTTGAACGCGAGGGCTATTTCATCCTCGACAGCCGCGAGGCCGCCAGGGAGGAGCCGGTCTTCAACCGCATCATCACCCTGCGCGACTCCTGGGCAAAGATCGACAAACCGGGTGGGTGAAAAAATTCGTCGGATTCAGTCCGCAAATGAACGCTAATAAACGCAAATACCTGTTTGCTACAGGAACTGGATGACCGCTGGTAGGTGTCTGACGGTTGTCTTTCGCAGAAGCGGCAGGGATGCCGCGTAAGCCCCATCAGCATACCCCAAGGGCACTTCCTTCGGGCGCAGGGATGTGCTTCTGGGGCGTCGGAGAAAGACGACCGTCAGGCGCCGGGGTAGAAAAGTACTC
Source organism: gamma proteobacterium symbiont of Ctena orbiculata (assembly GCA_003094535.1). Lineage (GTDB taxonomy): Bacteria > Pseudomonadota > Gammaproteobacteria > Chromatiales > Chromatiaceae > Thiodiazotropha. The sequence continues at coordinate 4,438 of NATV01000148.1, forward strand.
GTTTTTTCTCGACTGACACCGGTGAATATTGATTCATGCCGCGAATGGACGCAAATCACCGCGAATATACGCAAAAAAAGCTAAATTAAAGGCTAAGCCAATGGCTAATACAATTTGCGCAATTTGGCGGTGATTTGCGTCCATTTGCGGTTAGATTCTTTCTTGTACAAACCTCTATAATAACCAAAGAAGCGGGAAAAAAGCAGTGGACAAAATTGTCATAATCCCCTAATATTCGCGGCTTTCCGGGGCCATAGCTCAGCTGGGAGAGCGCAACACTGGCAGTGTTGAGGTCGGCGGTTCGATCCCGCCTGGCTCCACCAATTTCTTCGCAGCAGGTCCTGATTCATTCGACCTAGAGTATCCACAGCCTCTATGTCCAAGAACCCCTCCTCAACGCGATCACGCCGCAGGCAAGCGATATGCTCTGGATCGACCTACTGATCATCGCCATTATCGCGCTCTCGGCCGTCATCAGTCTGATTCGCGGCTTCGTTCAGGAAGCCATATCCCTCGCCACCTGGATAGCGGCCTTCACCCTTGCCTGGTTTTTCTTCCGCCCCCTGGCGGTGCAGCTGGCCCCCTGGATCGATGTCCAATCGATTCGGCTCGGTGTCGCCTACGGCATCATTTTAATCGTCGTGCTGATTCTGGGCGCCCTGGTCAATCACTTCATGAAGGTTCTGGTCAATACCACGGGTTTGAGCGGTACCGACCGTCTGATTGGGGTCTTTTTTGGCGCTGCGCGAGGCGCGGTTGTGGTGGCGGTTCTTGTCCTGCTGGCAGGTTTGACCCCCTTCCCAAACGACAACTGGTGGCAGGCGTCGCAGCTGATACCCTATTTTCAGGATATGGCTCTCTGGTTGAAGAGCTATCTGCCTGAGAATATCGCTGCGAACTTCCACTACTGACGCGGAGAACTGAAGTATGTGCGGCATTGTGGGCATAGTGGGTAAGACACCGGTAAACCAGTCGCTCTACGATGCGCTACTGGTGCTGCAGCATCGCGGACAGGACGCGGCCGGAATCGTCACTTGCGAAAAGGGCAAACTCTACCTGCGCAAGGCCAACGGACTTGCCAGGGATGTCTTCCATACCCGCCACATGTTGCGCCTGAAAGGCAACATGGGTATTGGTCATGCCCGCTATCCCACGGCGGGCTGCGCTTCCTCCGCGGAGGCTCAGCCCTTCTATGTCAATTCACCCTACGGCATTACCCTGGCGCACAACGGCAACCTGACCAATACCGAGGAGCTGACCCGGGATCTCTTCGTCGAGGATCTGCGCCATATCAATACCTCATCCGACTCCGAGATCCTGCTCAACGTCTTCGCCCACGAACTGCAGATGCAGAACAAGCTGCGCATCGCTCCGGAGGATATCTTCAAGGCGGTCGCGGGGGTGCATCGCCGCTGTCGCGGGGCCTATGCGGCGGTCGCCATGATCCCCGGGGTTGGTCTGCTGGGCTTTCGCGATCCCTATGCCATCCGCCCCATTGTCTACGGCAAGCGGGAGACCGATCAGGGTACCGAATATATGATCGCCTCGGAAAGCGTGGCCCTCGACACCCTGGGATTCGAACGGGTGCGCGATCTGGAGCCTGGGGAGGCGATCTTTATCAGCAAGAAGGGCGAGTTGCATTCCCAGCTGTGCGCCGCCCACACGCTAAAGTCTCCCTGTATCTTCGAGTTTGTCTATTTCGCCCGCCCCGATTCGATCATCGACAATGTGTTTGTGCACAAGGCGCGTTCGCGGATGGGGAAGAAACTGGCGAAAAAGATCTTGCGGGAGTGGCCGGATCACGATATCGACGTGGTGATTCCGATTCCGGACACCAGCCGAACCGCGGCGCTGACCCTGGCCAATGAGCTGAATCTGCGCTACACCGAGGGTTTCATAAAAAACCGTTATATCGGCCGTACCTTCATCATGCCCGGACAGACGGTACGCAAGAAATCGGTGCGGCAGAAGCTGAATGCCATCGATCTCGAATTCAAGGGCAAGAATGTCCTGCTGGTGGACGACTCCGTGGTCAGGGGCACGACCTCCCAACAGATCGTGCAAATGGCGCGGGAGTCCGGCGCTAAGAATGTCTATTTCGCCTCGGCCGCACCGCCGGTGATCTATCCCAATGTCTATGGCATCGATATGCCTGCTGCCAGCGAATTGGTGGCGCACAACAGAAGCGTGGAGGAGGTCAGGGAGATAATCGGCGCGGACCGGATGATCTATCAGGATCTGAATGATCTGATCGATGCGGTGCAGAAGAAGGGCAAGACCGATATCCAACGCTTCGATACCAGCGTCTTCAACGGCGACTATGTCACCGGCGATGTCAGTGATACCTACCTGGAACAGCTAGAATTGCTGCGCAACGATGGCGCCAAGAACAAGGGTGAGTCGGCGGAAAAGAGCATCCTCGATCTGCACAACGATGCATGATTTTGGGAATGGCTGCTGAGTCCGGGACTGGTCCGTGTGGTCGAGAGCCGTTCCCGTCCATGAAGATCAAGATTGATGAATTCGGTCGAAGTAACGCGCCCTGTAGAGCAGGCGGGGCTGGTCGCCATCCCTGAAACCGCTACGGGTATGCAGTACATTGTTGCATACAAGCCCCTGACCGGCCTCCAGTTTTGCGTGAAACTGCCATGGCGAAGAAGTGTGCAGCAGTGACTTGAGGAACTCGACCGCCTCTTTCAGCAGCGGATCGTCCAACCACTCGATACTGCGGCTCCTGTCGGTATAGCGCATATGCAGGTGTCCGTCGGGATAGACGGCAAAAACCGGACCGCTGCGCGCGGGCCTGAGTTCCTCGTCTTCGACGATGTTGGCTGGAATAGTCATTGCCCGGGGATGCATCAAGGCGCGTACATAGTCTGGGTTTCGCTCCATGATCTGGATGAATAGGATCTCGTGATCGAGCAGATCATTTTCCCCTCCATCTTCAGCGGGATTGACACAGTGCAATAACAAGGCGTGAATCTGCTGCTCGGGGAGGTTGTAGTAGCCATCCGTATGCCAGGCAATGGGGCGGTTGGAATAGGGAATATAGCCGTTTCGAACCGCATCGGACTGAACCGTCAGCGAGGAGATGGCGTCGTCGTCTGCGCACATATTGTGATCCAGGTGGCGGAGGCCGAAGGCCAGGCCGAGTTCGGCGATGATGCGCTTATCCGCATCGTGTCCCGAGAGCCCCGCCCAGATCGCCATATTGGTCTTTTGGCAGAGGGAGAGAATCTTGTCGTGCTCCGCTGCGGAGAGCTGGCGCGGATCCTGGATTTCGACAACCAGCTCCTCAAGCCTCTTCGGATAGCCATCGAGTTTCTTGTCCCGCCATGTCGCATAGGCGTTTTGATTACCGGGCAGGAATGGCGATTGACGATGATTGTTCATACAAGGGATTTTCGCAGATTTCAATCAGTGTTGGTATGATATCCTGGCCGAAGGCTGCTGGAATAGTGCGTTTCGGCTTACCAGCATCCAATAACAGGTGTTCAGCAGAATATAACTTGAGGCGTAAAATCCATGCATGCAGTTACGCGACGTCCGGTGATACCGAAACCTTTTGCCTTGCCATTGAGGCTGATTCCACGGAAAGCCCACGGCACAATTCTGGGCTCGATCCTCAACCGGGTGTTTCGTAGCGAACTCGAGGATGGAGAGCTGGATTTTCTCGAAGGGCGCGTGGTTTCTATCAAGGTGAGTGATCTCGGCCTTGCCTACAACCTGACTCTGAAAACAGGTGTGATATCGGAAGCCGGCGGCAGCAAGGCGGATCTCAGCATAACCGGCACCGTCTATGACTATCTGTTACTGATCAGCGGCAAGGAGGATCCGGATACCCTGTTTTTCCAAAGGCACTTGGTGATGGATGGCGACACCGGCCTGGGTGTGCACCTGAAAAATATGCTGGCCGCTGTCGAGCTCGATCAACTGCCGTTGCCGATGGATGTACGCCCCTATATTGATCGCCTATTGCGGGTATACGAGAATCTGCCAAATCTGACCGCCCGATCTTAGTATTAACCGGTTGAATATATCGTACTAGCAATCTTGTTGAGGCAGTCGCTTGACGACACAGGGGCGGCCTTGAATTTTCTCTATCAGTTGCCGGGTGTTTTCCGGTGATGCACTACACCAATAATCCTCGCGGCCCGGTGGCAGACTGGGCGAGAGAATATCTTCCTCAGTCAATCTTCTCCGCAACTGGTTGGCTACTGCTTCACCTGTATCGATAATGGTGATCAGGGACCCCGCCACCTGTTGAATAGTGTCTTTGATAAAAGGATAGTGTGTACAGCCCAATACCAGGGTATCGACACCTTTCTCCAGGAGCGGCATCAGTTCCCGTTCAACCATTTTGTAAGTTTTGTCATGAGCTGCGCCGTTGTGCTCGATCGTTTCCACCCATCCATGGCAGGGACAATAGAATATATCTGTACCGTTCGAATGCTGTTCGACAAGACTGCGGAATTTTCCACTCACCAGGGTTCCTTCCGTGGCCAGTACGCCGATCATGCCATTGCGGCTTTTTTGAGTTGCCGGCTTGACCCCGGGTTCCATGCCGACAATGGGAAGTGAAAAGTGCTTTCTCAAGTGCGCAACAGCAACAGCGGTAGCTGTATTGCAGGCGATGACGATCGCTTTGACATCACGTTGCATAAGAAAAGCTGCAATATGCTCACTACGGTTGAGGATAAATTCTCCTGCCTTGTTGCCGTAAGGGAGGTGTGCCCGATCGGAAACATAGATTAAATTTTCAGCCGGAAGAAGATTGCGAACATGGTGCAATACGGAGAGTCCGCCGATTCCCGAGTCGAATATTCCAATGGGCCTTTCAGACGGCATTATTTGTTTCCCTGGCTTGCAACAACCGCTTGACTTCGTTTTCCACCGATAAGTATTCCTTGATCAATATTTCCGTCTGCATTGACTTTATAGCCTGCTCAAGTCTTTGCACCGAATAGTCAAGTGCAGGCACACCGCATGAAGATGTGGATCCGCGCATTTTATGGGTGATTTCCTTAAGATCTTCCCAGTTCTGTTCGCGTATGTATTTGTCTATATCTTCAAGCTGCTGCGGTAGTTCGCTGCAGAGTTGGCTGAACATTTCACTTGCCAGATTTTTGTCACCTCCGGTTATATCAAGTAATTTCTTGTCATCGATCACCAGCAACTGGTTGGGATCGATCTGATCGCCGCTTTCGCTTGAATATGCCTGAAAGGGATCAGCCTGTTCATGATGGTTGAAGATATTTCTAATAACGGACCACATTTGCGGTTCGTCGATGGGTTTTAACAGATAACCATCCATCCCTGAATCCTTTATCTGGTTTCGCGTAGCGGGAACGACATCAGCTGTCAAGGCGATGATGGGTGTATGTTTGTTGTCCGCTTCGTTATGCCGAATCACTTCCGCAGCTTTGGTGCCTTTCATTTTTGGCATGTGAATGTCCATCAATATGAGATCAAAATCCTTAACCAGTGTCTGCGAAATGGCATTTATGCCGTCACTGGCTTCCGTAACGTTTGCGCCATTGTTGCGCATCAGGGTGCTTATGAGTTTGAGGTTGATATCGTTATCGTCAACAACGAGTATATTGTAATTATCCAGTGCTTGACTGGATGCATGGACATTTTGTTCGACAGTGGACTTTATGCTTCTTTGAGATCCCGAGATTATCCTTTCCAGGGTATCTGCAAGTTTGCTGGTACTGAATGGTTTGGATAGATAGAAATCATCACTGATGGACTGAAATTTTTCGATTACAACCCGCTCCGAGGCGCTTAGAAGCACCAGGAAGGGCGTGTTGCAGATATCGCGCAATCGACGAATTTCACGCTCTGCGTATCCGGAGGTTATTTCCTGATGCTCAAACCCAATAACGATTAAGTCGTATTCAGTGTCAGGTTGCACTGGAAACTCGGTAGTCATGGTATTTATACCGAAGGATTCCAAAGCATGTTTGATGGCGAGAAAGGACAATTTGTGATTATCCGCGATCAGTGCCTGTTTACCGACTATATGCGGACTGCAGGTCGGTGATTGCTCCATCGAGGATTTGGTCAATGGAATTGTCACGATAAAATTGGAACCCTTGCCTGGATTGCTGATGAGTTCGATATCTCCATTCATCGACTGCGCAAGTTTTTTACAGATACTCAAACCTAAACCGGTCCCGCCATAAACCCGGCTAGTGGAGGAGTCGGCCTGTTGGAATGATTCGAAAAGCGACTGCTGGGCTTTCCTGTCTATACCAATCCCAGTATCCGTTACAGAGAATTTAAGCAGGCATCCGGTCTCGGTTTCTTCGTCTGTCATCACCCGTATGATTACATCGCCTTGATGGGTAAACTTGATCGCATTATTGATTAAATTGACCAGAATCTGCCGAATGCGTGTCTCATCCCCAATGAGGGTGTTGGGTACGTCAGAATAGACAAGCAGAATCAACTCCAATCCTTTGTCATGGGCCGATGGAGAGAGCAGTACCGCGGGCTCCTCAAAACACTCATCTACCTGAAAAGGTGCAGTTTCAGGTTCCAGTTTGCCATATTCCAACTTTGAGTAATCGAGTATCTCATTAATGATTTCCAGCAGATTGCTCGCCGATTTTGAGATCGTGTTGACCAGATCCCGCTGTTGTCTCGATAGATCAGTTTTGAGAAGTAGGTTGGTAAATCCCAATACGCCATTCATCGGGGTGCGAATCTCATGGCTCATGTTGGCAAGGAACTCGGACTTCGCCTTGCTAGCGGACAGTGCGCGCTTTTTTGCCAGATCGAGTTCAACATTTTGGATTTCCAGTGCCTCCATAGTTTCGGTCAGTTCGGATGTCGCCTGATCAATCTGATGCTGCATAGTCTCGTGCGAGCGTAGTATCTGGCTTGTCATGGCGTTGAAGCCCTCTTCGAGGCTGCGGATTTCACCATTGGAAACTTCAGGCACGCGAGCGGTCAATTCGCCATCTCGCATGCGGGATACCGCCAGCGTCAACCTGTCGATGGGCCTAGTTACAGACCGGCTCAACGCCAATGAAAAAAACGCGGTGCATATCAAACCGACCACAAGCATGATAATCGAGTTGCGGATGGTAATTTTTCTGTTTTCGGTGAGTCTTGTTTTGCTTAGCGTAAGTGTCACCTTGCCCATGCTTCGGTTGAGGGACTCCCGGTTGTTGGCGCTCTGGTCGGGGTAGTCAATGATGTCAATGTCTTCAACAACATAGATAGCCGGTGCGGAGAATTGGGCAAGGTTGCTTGAGCGTTCAGTATATTGTTTCGCGAGGCGGGTTAGGAGTGCTCCGGAAGCATCATAGACCTCGATGCTGAAGACATCCGGCTGCAGGAAGACGGGCCTCAGGCTCATTTCCAAGATCGATTTATCGCGGGTGAATATCCCGTAGACGCTTACAGAAGCGGATTGATTTGCTATTGAAACCCCTCTATCGTCAAAGGACTCATTTAAGCGATCAAGCTGCGTGGTGATCAAGTAAACAGTCAAGATGAAGGCAAGGATAAAAGCCGGAAGCAAGCCAATCATCAATGCCTGGAATCGTAAGGATTTTAGTTCAATCATGATCGTCGTCCTTTGATTTCCTGACCATTTTGTCCGTCAATTCAGATTCCGATTTTATGGGAAAATCCAAAGATCTGGCTACTTCTGAATTAAAAAGAATGGTGAAGTATTTAGCAGTCTGTTCCTTTGCTTCGATATCCTCTCCGGAATAGATTTTTGCGATATTGTCTCTTACATGATAAGCGATATCTTCAGGAGAGGAGTAGACTGCGGCCAAGGCACCGGCTTTTACATAGGCTGAAGAAAAACCTATCAGAGGGATACGCTTTCTATACGCAGATATCAGGATGTTAGAGACGGTCGATTTATTGTGTATCTTGGTGTCCGGAACCGCAAGCAGTATATCTACACTATGTAGCAAACGACTCAGTGAAGTCCCGACGTGTTTGGAGGAATTGATCTTCTCGAGATGCAGTTTCAGGTCAAGCTTAGAGGCAGAGGATTCAAGCTGCCTGGCCGAAGTATCGTCCGTGTCACTGATCATCACCCCAATGTTTTTAAATCTGTCGGATAGTGCGCTTATCAGCACCATGCTTCTGTGAAGCGACTGGTCCAGATAGAAGTAGTATTGATTAGCGTCATTGGCGTGTGAGACTGAGAAGATATTACTGTTTTGCGGTATTAATGCGGAGAGGATAAGGTTGTTCGCTAGGTTCTTTTCTGCATACACAGCCGCCTTTATCCCCAGGGTCACGATAAGCCTGTAGTTATGGGCTAGTGGATTGTCGAGAGAGGAGATCTGACTGATTTCAAAATTGGTATCCTGACACGCCAGATTGCGATTCCTGCACAGCTTGATCGTGGAATTAGTGATTGTCGTGGCAACGTCGAGATAGACATCCTCATTGCCACTGAGGAGGATTAAAATGCTGTTGTCCTTGGCGCAGGCAGATCCGGCTGATACCAGGATGCCGAGGAACAGAACCATGGATAGAATTACTCTGTCAAGTCCATGTGCCGGCAATGCGTGGAGACAACAGCAAAACAGTGTGTTGCAGTCAGTACTGCCTTGCGGGTGCGAATGAACCGGATTGTTACTGTTTAGTAACGACATTTCTAGAAAAGTTAGAACGATGCCTTGGCCTGTAGATAGATGCGTCTTTCCCAGACATTGAACGGATCAGGGTCTTCGTTCTGAAAAAAATCGAAGTTTTCGTTGTGCAGATTCTGCAGAATCAGCGATATGTCGATTTCGTTGCCCGAAAATTCGATGTGCTTGTTAAGCTTCAAGTCGAGCCTGCTGAAATTGGGCACCGCATCTCCCTCGCCGGGCCACTCCATCTCGTCGGTGAAGTAGTAGGCGCCGCTTGCGGTAAAGCCGTCGTCAAAGCTATGGCTGGCGATCAGGCTGAATGTACGTTTTGGTATCTTTTCCTCGGCATTTTCACGAAAGCTGGCAACACCATCCTTGATTCTTTTGAGTTCGTTTCCGCTGATATCCAGGTAGCTGAAGCCAAGAAAGATCAGATCTCTGTTGGTCGGACGAAAGTCGATTTCAAACTCAATGCCATCGATTTCAACCTCACCGAAGTTGGTATAGGTAAATGCGCCGTTTTGATAGAAACCTTGCAGTTGGCTTAATACTTCCAATGCAAAAGGGTCTGTAATGCCGCGGTCTGGATCGGCAATGTCAAAGTGTACGTATTGATCAATGATGTAGGAATACTCTTCATGAAAGAGGCAAAGGTCGAAGTTGACCCCATACTCCGTATAGTGTCCAAAATAGCCGATCTCTATGCGTTCGATCTGTTCAGGCTCGAGATCTTCGGTGCTGATCACCCATGTATTGAACTCGTCATCCTGTGAATCAAGATATAGAGAGACGTGGGAATTGTCTTCATATATGGTCGGCATGCGATAAGCCCGCGATCCGCTTATCCTTATGGTATCGGATGGTGTCAGGTGCTGGTTTATACCCAATCTCGGTGAAAAGACGTGATCTTTGCCTTCAAATTTTTCGAGCATGCTGCCCAGATTAATCACTGTCGCGGGAGTCGCATACCATTCCGCATTGAGAAAAAGCCTGTACATGTCTCTGGAGATTGGATCATCTTGCTGCAACAGCCAATAGCTCTCTCCGCGATCGTGCCTTGCCCCGACTCCCCAGACGATACGCAAATTGTCGGACGGCTCGAAGGTGTGTTCGAACTCCAGGTCGTAACGATGGGACTTCATGCCGAGCCACGAATAGACCATGGGAGAATCGGTCAGGTTCAATGCATTTAAAAAGGCCTCGAAATCGTACGCTCCTCCAGAGAGTGTGGCGGCGAAAATATCTGCTCTCAAAGATTCATCAAAGCCTTGCAGCAGATCCAGCGTGGAGATCTGCTGGGAAAGGGAAATTGTGCGGTTAAGATCGTCGATTGAATAGTAGTTGTGATAAAACTGCAGGCTGACCTTGCTCTTTTCAGAAAGTACGCGGTTCCACTCGACGAATTGGTAGTTATACTGGTTGTCGAGTTCCCGCTCCTGCGATAACAGCCCGGGTAACCCTTCATCGTAGTTGCCGTAGGCCACGCCCAACGTGGTACGGATCGAATTGTTGAGATCGATGTTATAATCGCTGTCCAGTTTCAACCATTTTGTCCGCGACGAATCGTCCCGGTTGTCGAAGCCTTCACCCTCCTTGTAACTGGTCGAGAGCCGGTAGTCGAGTCTACCGACTCTGTCCGCGTGAGCTGCTTCCACAAAACGTGTCTTTCCATAGCCGGTGGTGACCGACAACATGGTTCCGGTCAGGTCGGCGGGATGCTCTGTGACTATGTTTATAACACCGGCATAGGAGTTGGAGCCGTAGGCGGCGGCATTGGGGCCACGTATGACTTCAATGCGTAGGATTTCGTCCAGGCTGAGATAGATTTCCGTCCATGGAATTCCTCCGAATACAGGATCGTAGACCGACCTTCCATCAATCAGAACCTGCATATCCCTGGCATACTCATCCGCATGGCCATGGTAGGTTACCGTGGCGCTGGTGCCTGCGAAAAAGCCAACCGTGAATCCAGGAACCAACCTCAGCAGGTCCGGCAGGTTCAACGCGGCACTTGCCCTGATCATCTTCTTGTCAATGACCGTCATTGCCGAAGGTGTGTTGGATTGTGACTGAGCAAGTCTGGATGCAGAAAGCACGACAGGCAGGTCGTCATAAAAATAGCTTTCCGTGACTGCCAATATGTCATCATTGCTGCGGGCATGACTGAACTGGAAGGCTAGAAATAACCCAATCGGAATAATTTGAAAACTGCGGTATTTTGTGTGAGACATGCGTTAACCTGGTGTCGTATGACATTACATTGCATTTGAGGTTTGTCTGTGCCCCTGTGTACAGCTTGTGCAGAGGACATCGTCAAGTCATCACAGATATGATACACCACAGCTGTGTGCGGGGTTATAGGGGTGGTCCTGCAATCAGCGGATATGCGCTGCGCAAGATCGGTTTTGGCGGGGTTGAATGGTGTAGCGTTAACGGATCCCGGAGGAATTTAATTCCGCCTGACCGTCGACTCCGTGCCAATAGCCATTACACGAGCCGAGTGGCGTATATTTGCCAAGATCGCTTACTCCTTCGTTCATCAGGGCTGTATGGAAAGCGTCAACGATCTTGCCCGTATAGGAAGACTGAGGGCTTATTCTCAATATATCCACCTGCAATTCCTTGAGCAGCGGTAGCTCCGGGAGAAGATTGCAGGTCTTTGCAGAGACGGTCTGAATGCCGTTTAGGGCAAGAAAGGGCTGCTGCTCCTGGGTAGAGAGCAGGCGACCATCGGGATAATCGATACACTTGTATTGACAGTCATCTTTCGGGAGATTGTGGGATCGGGCGGTAAAGCACCTTGCGGAGAGGGTTAATGGCATGCGGCCATAGCAGAACACCTCGGTTTCGATTCCAACCGGCCTGCGCATTTGAATCTGACGTAGTGTCAGGTTCGACAGCTCGATTGGCAGCACCCAGCGCTTGAGCCCTTTCGACGCCAGCAGGTCGAGACTGGCCGAATTGTAGATGTTGATGCTGGGGCCAGTCGTGAACGGTATGCCTTTTTTACTCAGGATCTGCACCGCTCCGATATCGTTGGCCTCGATCATGAAGCGTCCATTGTCACATAATCTTCTTAGCGTTTTCAGTTCCGACTCCGCTTCTATCAGGGCGAGGGTTGAGAGCACAATCTCCTTATCGCTTTGCCTGCTCAGCCTCACGGCAAGTTCAATCCACTCTTTAGTGCCCAGACTGCGCCTTTTGGAACAGACGGTCTCGCCAAGGTAGATAATATCAACGGGCATTTCCGCTGCCTGATCATAAAAATCGAATAGTGTGTCCCTCGACCAATAGAAGAGTACCGGACCCAGGGAGAGTTTAGGATTCATCGTCATCGTTATTGCCAAGGTCGATAGTAGGGGCCTAGGGTGGTGCTGGTTCCCTCCGAGACCTGGTCGAGGGAATCGTTCCATGCAGACTCGGCGACAAAGGCTTCGGGTTCCTTGCAACAGCTGTCTATTGCCTCGCGCCAGACTTTGGTGACCTGTCCGACATAGGCCGGCGTGCGCTGCCGGCCTTCGATTTTGATTGCCTTGACACCGGCGCGATACAGTTCAGGAAGCAGTGCCAGGGTATTCAGCGAGGTGGGTTCTTCTATGGCATAGAAGGTATTTTCGCCAACCGTAAAGCGGCCTTTGCAGATTGTCGGGTAACCGGCTGTCTCATGCGGTTCGTAGCGATCGGTCAATAAACCACCAAGGCGTGATTCCAGCCCATTGGGTGTCTCCCGGTACTCAACAAACTGGGCGGGTGAACAGGCGCCATGGGTATTCGGGGATTCGCCCGTGACATAGGATGAGAGGATGCAGCGGCCCTCCACCATCACGCAGAGACTGCCGAAACCGAAAACTTCGATATCGACGGGGGTGTTTTCCACCACTTGTTGAACCTGGTTGAGCGAGAGTACCCGCGGCAGCACCGCTCGTTTGATCCCAAAGGCGTCGTGATAGAAGGCGAGCGCCTCATAGTTGGTGCTCGAGGCCTGAACCGAGAGATGGAGATTGAGATCGGGCCATTGGCGACTGGCGTAGTCTAGGATTCCGATGTCGGCGCAGATCAGGGCGTCGACTGAGAGCGATGCGGCACTGTCCACTGCCTGGCGCCAGCGCTCCCAGCCCTCCGGTCTTGGATAGGTGTTGATTGCCATGAAGATACGCTTACCCCGGCTTTTTGCATACGCAATGCCTTCACGGGCGCGTTTTTCATTGAAGTTCAATCCGGGAAAATGGCGCGCATTGGTGTCATTGCGCAGCCCGAAGTAGACCGCATCCGCACCATTGTCGACTGCGGCCTTAAGGGAGGGCAGGTTACCTGCGGGACAGACCAGTTCCATCGTTATGCATACTCATTCAGGCAACCTGTCGACACAGTACGCGTCGCCGTTGCAGTTCGTTGGTGATGGCGTTCAATACCCGCCATTTCTTCGCGCACCAGAGGGGGGCCAGCAGTATTGACTCCGATGCGGTGCCGGTGAGGCGGTGCCAGACCACGCTCGAGGGGGTCTGCTCCACCATGTCGGCGGCAATATCGACGTAGGCCGCGAGGCTGAGTGGTTGGTAATCGCCGCGGCGCCAGCTATTGGCCAGCTGCGTTCCTTTGACCACATGCAGGGGGTGGAGCTTGAGCCCGTCGGTGCCCAGTTCCAGCACTCTGCGCAGGGTTTCGCTGTTATGACGGGCCGTCTCACCCGGCAGTCCGGCAATCAGGTGGGTGCAGACCTTGAGGCCCCGTTGGCGGGCCTGAGTGACACTCTGTGCATATTCGCGAAAGCCGTGTCCACGATTGACTGCGGCAAGGGTTTCATCGAATGCCGATTGCAGTCCGAGTTCCAGCCAGATTTCGTAACCTCGCCGCTGATAGCCTGCAAGCAGGTCGAGCACGCTGTCCGCCACACAGTCCGGACGGGTACCGATGGAGAGTCCGATGATATCCTCATCGGACAATGCCTCGTCATAGAGGGCTTTCAGGCGTTCAATCTCATCATAGGTGTTGGTATAGGCCTGAAAATAGGCCAGATACTTACGTGCGCCCGTGCGTTTGCGGATCACCCGCCTACCCGCTGTCAGCTGCGCTTTAATCGGTCTTGGTTGACGTCCATTGGGGCTGAAGGAGACATTGTTGCAAAAGGTACAACCGCCACTGCCTTTGCTGCCGTCCCGGTTGGGGCAGGTGAACGCGGCATCCAGGGCGATCTTGTGCACACGCTCCCCATAGCGCTTCAGCAGGTATTGTCCGAATGTCGGAACTTGTTTCGACAGGGTCGTCATCGCGATTTCCGCCTACCCGACCTCATTCAGGGTACGGCGGCGAAATTTCACATTCATCGATATTGCCAATGCTTCGCAGGCTGCCATGTCGACCCCTTCCAGCCCTTCTATGGCAGTTGCCGTTACCTCGGCGATGTGGTCAGGTGCCTGACGCAGGAATTCCAGCATCGCTTCATAGGAGCCGGGAAGATTGGGTCTGCAGTGGAGGTCGTAGATCTCCCTGTTCTGCGCATTCAGCGAGACCGAGAGGGCATCCACGCATGCTCCCAGTTCCGGCAGTGTGTCATGCTTGTGCACCAGATTGCATAGTCCATCGGTATTCACCCGCACCCGGCCGCCCTGCTGTTTGATATGCCTGGCTACCTGAAGCAGCACATTCAATCTCAGCGTCGGTTCGCCGTAGCCGCAAAAGACCACTTCATCATAGTGGGCCGGATCATCAATCGAGTCGATAATCTCTTCCGCGGTAGGGCGATGATAGATCGTAAGGTCATAACCCTTGACTCTCATGTCTCCAAATGTCTTTGGACAGAAGGCGCACTCCAACGTGCATCGATCGGTGATACTGAGATAGAGATTGTTTCCTATTTGGTAGCTTATCTGTTGTTGCACTTTTTTCACTGGGCATGGAAACAGGATGTGTCATCCTAGCGGTTGAATCGTCTGAAACAATGACTTTGGTCAAAACAATCGGGCTGGGATATTGAGTGACAGGGTGCGCAGGTCGCACTGGAAGACCGCTCAAGGTGATGCTGGCTTGCCTGCAGCCAGGTCGGCGTAAGTCGAGTGGGTTGGGTAAATAATTTCAGTATTTCAGACGGTTGGCAGAAATCAGTATGAATAAAGTTGCAACGGCAGCGGTCAGGAGCCGATCACCTGTATGGTTTTCTGGCAGATCGCCTTGAAGTTGTCGTACTGTTGACGTGTGACACCTGGACCACTAATGCCGTTATCGGCATAGAACAGCCCTACCGCTTTGCCATGAATAAACACCGACATGGTCACGAAGCCGCTGTTGTTCATCTGTTCGAGAGCGGATTGCGGAATCATCGGCAGGTATTTCTCCGCATTCGCCTTGTTCAGTGAGATTGCTTGGGGTTTATTAAGTAAAGCTTTGAATAAACTTGGTTTTGTCATGCTCAGTACAAATCCCTTGAGGGAGAGCTGCTGTTCCGATTCCACCACGAATCGTGCCTTGAGGGCGGTTTTGTCAGGACTCAGCATGGCGAACATGGCTCTGCTCAATCCAAGCTCCTCGTGCATCTGCTGCAGCGCGCTGCTGAGTAGCTGCTGCAGTGGATTGACCCTGTTTTTCGGGGGTTGCTCCGGTGCCGCCACGGCCGGGGTTTCAGTGGCGACGGGCTTGGGTGGAGGCTGTTGCGCATCGGTTGGGGATGGTTCATCCCTCTTCGTGGGTGCCACCGCGGATTGCGCTTGCATGGCCTCCTCCGTTTTGGAGTTCGGCGGCGCTGAGTCCGAAGGGATCAGATAGAAGGCCGGCAGCGGCAGTGGAAGCCTGTGCAGTTCCCGTGCAGCCTTCGCGGCAATGCGGTGGAGATGGGCGGTGGCCGAGTCCTGGGGTATTTCGAGAAATTCCGCCAATAATTCGATGTCATCATCGGTCCTGGCGCGTCGCCAGCCCAGGCTGCAGTCACTGGCCAGCGTTGATGCCAGCATCACGGTCAGTGGCCTTGGCTGATAACTGTCGGAAATGCCTTGGGATTCCCCGATCAGTTCCGGCAGCCGCCACTTTAGGCTCAACTGGACACTGAGTTCCTCAAGGGTGAATCCGAGAATCTCCCGGGACGCGTTGTCCCTGGCGGTTTCGTTGACGATTTTCTCATGGACCGCCCGCATTCTATCCGCTGCCATCGACCAGAGAGCCATCTCCCCGAGGTCGTGCAGCAGGGCAGCCGTGTAGAGCGTATCGATCTCCTGCCACCCCCTCATCTTGGCGATTTCGCGGGCATAGATGGCGGCGTGGGTGGCTCTGCTGTAACAGTCGATAAGGCCTCGTCTGGGCGGGCCTTTCAACTTCTCCTCGAGAGAGGGCAGGGTACGGCTTGCCTGCTCGATAACCTCCATGCCCAACAGGGGTACGGCCAGGGAGATCTTCGTTACCGGTTCTTTCGGCTGGTTGGGCATGCTGCTGAGCCGCTGCAAGACATGGAGGCTGAATCCAGGATCCCGGGAGATGATCTCGGAGAGTCTATTGTGGTTGACACTCGATTTCCGCAACAGGTCCCTGACGCCGGTCAGCGTCCTTTGCATCACCGGCAAGGGTTCAGAGGAGAGTGTACGTGTCCATTCTTGGACTGATTGGGTCATCGGCTATCGCCCTGTGATACGTCTGTTGCTGTCTGATTATTTCGCCTGCATGCATTGTTCAGTGGCTGCCGGTTCCTTGGGTGTCATGCTCGATCGTCGCCGCAATCGTCAAAATGGTGGAGGCGGGCCCTGTTTTTATGCATTCGATTTGTACTCAACAAATCGGCAATTCGGCGTGATTCTTAAGCCTTCAGGATTCCTCGGTTTCTGCAACATCGGCTGGATGATAAAATGTCGCGCTTGGATTTCCAGTTTTGAGAGGTTTGTATGGCAGGACACAGTAAGTGGGCCAATATCAAGCATAAAAAGGCAGCCAATGATAAAAAGCGCGGCAAGATTTGGACCAAGCTGATACGGGAGATTACCGTGGCTGCCCGCATCGGGGGAGGGGATATCAATGCCAACCCGCGTCTGCGGCTTGCGGTGGATAAGGGGCTGGGTGCGAATATGCCCAAGGATACCATTGAGCGTGCCATCAAACGGGGCGCAGGGGGTACCGAGGGAGACAACTACGATGAGATCCGCTATGAGGGGTACGGCCCCGGGGGAACCGCGGTGATGGTCGATTGCATGACCGATAACCGCAATCGCACCGCATCCGAGGTGCGCCACGCCTTCAGCAAGCTTGGGGGCAACCTGGGAACCGACGGTTCCGTGTCCTACCTTTTCAGCAAGCAGGGAATGATCAGTTTCTCCCCCGGCGTGGATGAAGATGCGGTGATGGAGGCGGCGTTGGAGGCAGGTGCCGAGGATGTCGTAAACAACGAGGATGGCTCGATCGATGTGATCTCCACCCCCGAGAGTTTTGCCACCGTCAAGGATGCCCTGGTAGCGGCGGGCCTCAACCCTGACAACGACGAGGTGACCTACAACGCCTCGACCAGTGCGGTACTCGATCAGGACGATGCGGATAAGCTGCTGCGCATGGTCGATATGCTGGAGGATCTGGACGACGTACAGAACGTCTATACCAACGCCGAGATCTCCGACGAGATTTTGGACGCCATCGGCTGACACGTGCCGGCTTAGATGTTGCGCATAATCGGTATCGATCCAGGCTCCCGCCAGACCGGTTACGGTCTGATCGAATCGGATGGCATGCATTCGCTCCATCTCACCCATGGTGTATTGAAGTTGAAAGGTAAGCCTCTCCCCCCCAGGCTGGGTGAGATCTTTAAGGGCATCAGTGCCTTGATCCAGGAGTATCAACCGGAGGTGATGGCCATCGAAGAGGTATTCGTGGCCAGGAATCCCTCGTCCGCCCTCAAGCTGGGACAGGCGAGGGGGGCGGCCATTTGTGCCGCGGAGCACTGCGGCTTGAACGTGGTGGAGTATACCCCCACCCGGATCAAGCAGGCAGTGGTGGGCACGGGACGGGCGGACAAGGCGCAGATTCAGCATATGGTGAAGATGATTCTGGGATTGCGGGAGCGGCCCCAGGCAGATGCCGCGGATGCCTTGGCGGTGGCCCTGAGCCACGCCCATACCCATACCACCCTGAGGCGTCAGGCCAGCCACGGAAAGAGAGGTACCTAGTGCAGCAACCGTGGCATAATCCCCGTCTGAATCGTCAACCGGAAAACAGCCCAGGATGATAGGTCGCCTCAAAGGGGAGCTTGTCCACAAGCAGGCCCCCAACCTCCTGATCGATGTCAATGGCGTTGGCTATGAGCTGGAGGCGCCGCTCTCCACCTTTTTTACCCTGCCGGATAAGGGAAAATCGGTAACCCTCTTCACCCATCTGGCGATACGCGAGGATGCCCATGTCCTCTATGGCTTTGCCACGGAATCTGAACGTGCCCTGTTTCGCAGCCTGCTCAAGGTCAGCGGCATCGGTGCCAAGATGGCATTGGCCATACTCTCCGGGATGAGTGCCGAGGAGTTCAGCCGCTGTGTAGAGAGTGAGGATCTGGCCTCCCTGGTTCGGCTGCCGGGTATCGGGCGCAAGACCGCGGAACGCCTGATTGTGGAGATGCGGGACAGACTGGCCAGGCTGGGTGGTTTGGCACCGGCCGGGAGCCAACTGCCGCGGGACCAGGCGGCGGGCCCCGGGAGTGCGACTTCCGATGCGGTGGCCGCGCTGGTGGCATTGGGTTATAAACCCCAGGAGGCCAGTCGCATGGTGAAAACGGTGGCGGAGGATGAGATGGACAGTGAGACCCTGATTCGCGCTGCGCTGCAGAGCGCGGTGCAGAGATCGATCGAGTGAGCAACGAACCCAGACTGATCAACGGCGGTGCCAGCGGCGAAGACGTCGCCCTTGACCGGGCCATCCGTCCCAGATACCTGCGCGACTATGTGGGACAGGCCGCGGTGTGCGAACAGATGGAGATCTTCATCCCCGCGGCCAAGGCGCGGGGCGAGGCGCTGGACCATGTCCTGATCTTCGGACCCCCGGGATTGGGCAAGACCACCTTGGCCCATATCATCGCCAACGAGATGGAGGTCAACCTGAGACAGACCTCCGGCCCGGTGCTGGAAAAGCCGGGGGATCTGGCGGCCCTGCTGACCAATCTTGAACCCCACGACGTACTCTTCGTCGATGAGATCCACCGCCTGAGTCCGGTGGTGGAGGAGGTGCTCTACCCGGCCATGGAGGATTTTCAACTCGACATCATGATCGGCGAGGGGCCGGCCGCGCGCTCGATCAAGCTCGATCTGCCGCCCTTTACCCTGGTTGGGGCCACTACCCGCGCCGGTCTACTGACCTCACCCCTGCGGGACAGGTTCGGTATCGTGCAGCGCTTGGAGTTCTATAACAGCAAGGATCTGGCCCGGATCGTTACCCGTTCTGCGGAGATACTCGCAATCGGCATGGATGGGGATGGGGCCGGAGAGATCGCCCGCCGCTCCAGGGGTACGCCGAGAATCGCCAACCGACTGCTGAGAAGGGTGCGCGACTATGCCCAGGTGAAACAGGATGGTCAGATCAACGCCGCGGTGGCGGACAAGGCATTGAGCATGCTTAAGGTCGATGGTAACGGTTTCGATTCCATGGACCGGCGCCTGCTGTTGGCGGTCATCGAGAAGTTCGAGGGCGGACCGGTGGGGGTCGACAATCTCGCCGCTGCGATCGGCGAGGAGAAGGGCACCATCGAGGATGTCCTTGAACCCTACCTGATACAGCAGGGATTTCTGATGCGGACACCGAGGGGGAGGGTGGCGACCCAGGCTGCCTATCTGCACTTCGGCTTGTCACCGAAACCCGGTGAGCATGTACCGACCGAGGATGATCTGTTCCGCGAATAACAAGCGCGATCAACGGCTTTATCTCACCCTGATGGGAACTCCTCTTGAAACACACACTCATAGATTGGGATTTATCACGCTGTTTGCTTAATTTCACTACCATCGGGTTACGAAGCTAAGTATTATTAGTCAATTATTTAGCTGCACATCATAATGTTGGCGCAAAAGTGATTCGGGTCTGGAAAGAGGTATGAACGACGAGTCGCACTCTTTTGTCTGGCCGGTCAGGGTCTACTACGAGGATACCGACGCCGGTGGTGTTGTCTACTACGCCAACTACTTGAAATTCATGGAGCGGGCTCGCACCGAATGGCTGCGTTCCCTGGGATTTGAGCAGGATCAGCTGCTACAGCGGGACGGGATCATCTTCGCAGTTCGCGAGGTTGAAGTGGGTTACCATCATCCGGCCCGTTTTAATGAT
>NATV01000149.1 GCA_003094535.1 gamma proteobacterium symbiont of Ctena orbiculata
GCACACAGGTTTCATGGCATGCTTGGCTGTCTGCACTGATTACATTGTTCAACATGCGTTGGAGTGAATCGGCGCAGTGGAACAAGCTGATCTTCAAACTGCCGCGCCCTCTGCTAAAAGCCTATCTATACCTGAGAAAAGGTCTCGAAACCTTGTCATGAAAACCATCTCAATCATTGCAGCAACCGTGAGTGGGAATCGAGGCGCAGAGGCCATGCTTACCACCTCTATCGGGAGGATACGCGATCGTTACCCGGAGGCAAACTTCAACATTTACTCTTACTATCCAGGGAGGGACGGGGAACTCATCAATGATCCAAGAATCAGGGTTTTCAGCGCTACTCCCTTGTACCTGGTTTCTGTCTTTTTGCCCTGTTCGCTGCTGTTGACCTTGCTTAAAGCCCTGCATCTTACATCCTTGGCCAAGCTAGTACCCGAATCCGTTCGCTCCCTAGACGGCTCAGATGTTCTAATCGATCTTGCAGGCGTCTCGTTTATAGACGGCAGAGAGAAATTCCTGCCCTACAATGTCCTGACCCTGGCGCCGGCATTCTTCCTTGACACGCCGGTGGTCAAGTTCTCCCAGGCCTGCGGGCCATTCAACAATCCAGTGAATCGCTTCCTGGCCAGACATACGCTGTCGAGAATCGACAAAATTTTCGCCCGCGGACGCAAGACCCACCAACACCTGCAATCATTGTCGCTAGACACATGCCATCCCGACCCGGCGGCGGATGTCGCCTTTCTGCATCAAGCGCAGGACAGGATATCCAGCGAAGGCCATCAACAACTGATCAATCTCGGCAACAGACTGAGGAGCGAATCCAGGAAAGTGATCGGCATCTGTCCCAGCAGCGTGCTGGCAGCCATTTCGGACCGGCAAGACAGCAACTACCACAACCAAATCGCAACGCTTTGCCATCAACTCATGGCGCAAGGGTATGCCATACTGCTCTATCCGAATGCGACCCGCGAAGGCGAAATGTCGAAGTTGCGTAACAACGATCTACCTGTGATTGCGCGAATCGTAAACCAGCTCAAAGACGACAACCACACGCCGCAGCCACTCTACTATGTCGACTTTGACATCAATACACCGGGCATTAAACAACTCATGAGCTACTGCAGGCTGGTGATGGTTTCCCGGTTTCACGCCATGATTGCCGCGCTGGCTATAGGTCAGCCTGTGATTGTCTTGGGCTGGAGCCACAAATACCGGGAAGTCATGGAATTTTTTGAACTTGGCGATCTTGTTTTCGACTTCAGTCAACTTAACTCCGGGCGCATATTGAACACAATTCGCAACACGCTTGATCACGAATCATCAATACGGCAACAAATCAAACAGCACCAGGAGAGCGCAAAGGCTTCTGCGCATCAGCAATTCACCTATCTATATAACCTTTTGGATCAAGTTGACTCGTGCAAACAAAGCTGAAAACTGCGCTGAAGACCCTGTGGTGGGTAGTTGTTTTGTGCTTCATCTTTGTCTTCCTGCACGGAAATCTCCACGTCGTGGACGATGTGGTTAAGCAAATACCCATTGGCATTATAATCAGCTCCCTGCTATCACTTACTCTCGGCAAACTGCTGTTGGTAGCGATCATGCACCAGTCATTACGATATTATAAAATCGACTTCCGGTTCCTCCAAAGCTTCAGCATTTACAACATTACTCAACTGGGCAAATACATACCCGGATCGATATGGCAATTCGTCGGTAAAATCGGTATGTATAAATCTGCAGGTCTCGACAGCAGGAGCGTACGCGACACCATCGTCCTGGAAACGTTTTGGGTCGTTTTCAGCGCTTTCATGTTCGGCCTATTGCTCATAGGTTTCACGCAATACCAATTCTTGATCACTCTGAGCCATAAAGTTCCAACAGTTATTCCAATAGCGACACTTGCTATTATCCTGTTCCTTCTACTGTTACCACAGCTGAGGCCTCATCGGGAGCGGCTATACGGTTATTGTCGACGCTTGTTATTTACCCCTCTTTCCTTTATGACCGCACTGCTGATATGGCTGACGCTCGGGTTTGCCTTCTGGATTACCTTGACACCATTCACTACATCCGAGATCGGTCTTGTTTACATAATCGGACTCTATGCTTTCAGTTATGCTGTGGGATTTGCCGTACCTTTCGCGCCTGCCGGCATCGGCATCCGGGAATCGGTTCTGGTCCTTGGCTTGGCACCTTTTCTCGACGTCAACAGTGCAATTATCTTAGCTGCACTGAACAGGATTTTTTATATCTTTATCGAAATTATTCTGTCTGCACTGTCAATCATGGTCTCTGGCCGCCGATCCGTCGATAGGCCAAAAACATGAGCCAAAAATCGCCTTACTCCTTATCCGACCACATGGAGACGACAGCAAATACGCTTTGAGCAGGTCACTTTTTTAGGACAGGCCATGCTCAGATCTGCGACCGGATGAAAGTGCCATCCCCGGGATCCACCGGGTTTGTTTGAACACCTGCTGCTGTCGATTTTCGCAGCGCGGCAGGCAACTCGAAGAGAATGAGAAAATTCAAACCGATGTAGAAAAGCAGCAGCGGCATGACGGGAATAAAATGGCGAAACTGCCCGACAACGGGACTTTGCGTAAAATCGTCAAACAGGGCCAGAACCCCCAACCGCGCTGCCATGCCAAGGACAGCGATCAATGCACCCCCCAGCAACAGGCTCCGGTAATTCCTGAAAAGGAATGCAAAACAGGCAACCACAAATACCAGGGTGGCAAACAGCGACAGGTAGACGAGCAGATGGTTGTATAGTGCGCCGATTTCTTTAAACGCATCTATTTTCAACTGATCGACCCAGAATAATTGTTGCTTGTTTTCCACCTGCTTGACCGAATCGATATGCAAATGCAGGCCGCCTCTCTTCAAATCGGCTCCAGCCCGGATCAGTTCCTGGTCCAGTTTCGTATGTTCCCCACCAGACATAATCAACAGTTCACACTGACCGCCGGTACAAGGCCCCTCCACTTTAAACCGCGACAACCCGGAATCTGCATTGTCTATAAAGTGGCGCTGTACATCCTTGCTCGACTGCAGGCTGAATCGATTGCTGTAGGCGGCAAAAGGCTTGGGTACGATGGCGATATATTTTTCCTGACTATCTGAAATCAACCAGCCGGAGACCGAGTAGTGATGCTGTTGGGCTTTCGGCCTTATCGATGTATTCGATAACTTCTTGAAGACCTCGAGCCTCTCCTCCGGGCCATGCGCGGAACCATAACCGGGAAGACGTCCATGTAAACCTGATACCATATACGTCACGAAGTCAGGCAATTTTGCCAAATAGTCGTCTATCCTATCTATTCTGACCGGGTAGCGGAGCGGCCAGACAATACGCGAACAATCCAGCTGTCCACTGTTGCACCCCTGCTGCAGCTCTATGCTGATTTCGCCATATACCGACTTCATCTTTTCCGGGCTCTGGTAATAACCCTCCGCGGCCAGTGCATCCCGCAATGCCCAGAAAATATAGCCGCCGCCGATCTCATTACATGCCTCAGCATGTCGCTTACACATCAGCCCGCCCCATTGCTTGCCCAGTCCGCCTTGGAGATGATGCTGAAAGCCGGCCAAGGCAGGGCTTACTTTAAACATTTGGGTTAGCGACTGGTGAGTCACATCGACAAAGGGTTTCTCCTCGTTCGTGCGTACACTTTTCATCAGCTTGAACGCAGTTTTAAACTCCTTGACAGCACTGTCTTTGATACCAAAGTGCCCATATTTCACATAGTTCGCACTCAATACCGCCGCTATTGGTATAGCCATACCCAACAGTAAGATCGGCACCACCTTGCTCATCGACTGCAGTACTCCGTATCTACCCGGCTGATAGAACAGGAGGGCAAACGCAACCAACAACAACGGATAGAGCCAGATTGTCTCTTCCCGGGAAAGATAGAGAGATGCCAGTCCCAAGCCCAGCAAAAACGAGTGGGAAGATCTGATTCTCCCCGATACGCTTCGCATTGCGATCATGTAGTAGAAACCGGCAATGACCAAAAACACCAATGCCGCATAGAACCACCCCCGTTCCACACTGCCGTGGTGATAGGGATTGAACAGCAGGAGAATAAAGGGCACTAAGGCAAGATAAGGGCTGACTCTTGCCTTTACCAAAGCCAGATAGACAATCACACAGGCCACAATGTAGATTGCGTGCTCCATAGTCTTAAACTGCAAACCCAGCAAATAGTTTGCCGCGATGTAGAGCGGATAGAGCGGCGCCTTCACCAGGGTCAGCTTGTCGTACTCTCCCAACCACTCTCCGGAAACGATACTCTCAGCCAGGCGGATGAAGAGCGCATCGTCATGGATACCGTGGGCATGTGCAGTCAATGGCAGACCGGCGGTCAAACAATAACGCATGAGCACCAAGGCCAGGATAACCAGGAGCAGTGCAATACCAAACCGCCCCGCCGTCCCCAGATAGGAACGCTCACTCATCAGTTGGGTTTTTAATATTTCGCTAACCATCGGTTTATTGATTGCGCCTTGAACAGTAATATCAAACAAAGCAGGATTCCAAGTACGGTAATCGCCGCATAAACTCCATAGTGGGTCGGTGAATAGATAAAATCAACCGTGCCGCTACCACTTATCGGTACCGCCGGCATCACTCCTTTGAACAACACCGGCTCCACTTTTTTACCGTTGACCAGGCATGACCAGCCGGGATACATCCTGACTGGGACCACAACCCATCCGGGCTTGTCCCCAAGGTAATCGAACCGCATCGAGGTATCGCTATACTCGCGCAGTTTCAACTGATCGTAGCGGGGAGTTGTCATACTACCGAGGGATGCGACGAAATAGGCACTGCCTCTGACTTGTCTGTTTTCCACCAGAACCACCCCAGGTTCCACCTCATGCACAGTATATGAATCGACCTCACCGCTCAATACTGACAGATAGACGTGGCTATTTATCCGTTTGCTTCCACGCCAGCCGAGCACGTTTTCGCTTGAAGATTTTCCTGTTTGCAGCCGAAGCAGCGGGGAATCAGAAGGATGAACAGCCGCTACTAGAGAGGAAGATGCATTGACACCCTCGACGATGAGCTCCATCTCATAACGTCCCTTGTCAAGCATTACCCGGTCCGGGAATCTACATCTCAAATAGGCTCCATCCGATTCTGCCTGCAAGGTGCACTGCGCTGACTCGGTTAGCGGATCCGAATCCATCCACAGCTTCAACCTAACACCAGGCATGTTTTCCGAATTGACCGTTTTCAAAGCCAGATCCAGATCATCAAATGAGACCTGGTGATACAGTTCGAAGAGCTGAGCAATCCTCTCCCCGGTCAGACTCACTCCGCCAGCCTCCCCGGGACTCGGCTCAATCGTATCAAACACAGTTTTTCTCTCAACTGCCGCACGATATTTCGATTCATCCGAACAGAGCACATACCTGACTCCCAGATAAGTTAACAGTCGCGCATTTGCAAAATTAACCTGTCTACACAAAAAGGCCGATGCGGTAGGTGTCAGAAATGGCTTGGTGACGGCTCCCTTAAGCAGCCGCTTTTCCGCCGGCGTATGGAAGCCATGAGCGAACCACTCGGAAAGACCGTAGGCCGAAACCACACCTGACAGCAAATAACCCCGGTCGGCTATCACGTTTTGCAGCGGTTCTATGTTATCCCTGACATAGTCGATCGTGGCGGTACGCGGATAGATCGTTTCGGCCTTTACATGGCCAACCAGGGACTGAAAAACCCGACGTTGGTCAACCACCTGAATCGCCAGCAGCAGCAATAAAACCATGCTGGCCAAGGTCGTGACATTTTTTCCGATTCGCTGATAAGCGGCAGAGAGGACCAGGACAGAAAGTAGCGACAAGCCAAGCCCGATAATCAGATGCAGCCTGTTGATCATACTGGTGCCGATCAAAGGGATCTGCCGGATGTAATCCATCGGAATCCAGGCGAAGGCTAATGGCGCAATCACCACAACCAGCGACAATCCCCAGACGTATTTCCAATCCAAGCGGCTCCTCCAGGTGAACCATAACGCCGGGAGAAAGAGTAGCAGCGGGATCAGTCCCACATAGGCAGTCCTGCCCAGGGTTAACGGACCCTCTCTGAACGGTTGAACGTAGAGCAGCAGATCCTTGACCTCTTTAAATGCACTACTCCCCCGGCGATAGCTCAGATCGAGACGCCCCAAAGACTCGTACAGGCAGTAAAGAACCAGCATGGAGATCATTACTGACAGGAGTATTCCCGCCACCCCCAGTGCCCCTCTTGTCAATACCAACCGATAGTGATTTCGCGAAAACAGCGCCCAACTGACAAACAGCAGTAACAAGGCCATATAGCCATAGACAGTTACAGTTGGAAATCCACCCAGTATCAACATGGTCGAGGCGATGGCCAGCCGGGGAACATGTTTGGCATCGCCTGTCTGCGCGATGCGCACGGCAAACAAGAGCACCCATGGGATCCAGATGCTGGTATTCACATGATGCCAAAGAAACCAAGAGGTATTGAAGCCGGAGTAGCTGAAGGCGACAGCACCCAACAGGGCGGCGAGACGATTCCCTGTCAGGCTGAAAAACAGCAGATAACTCCCGAAAGAGATGACGAGCAGATTAACCAATGCCGCGGCGTACAATCCGACAGCCTCGCTATCAAACAACGCGTATACGGCAAACGCAGGGGTTAAAATTGAACGGGTATTTAGTAGTAACAGCGGATTTCCACCCAGTACGTGGGGATTCCATACCGGCACTTCTCCCTGACGCATTTTTTCCCGGGCGTAACGCCAGGACGGCAGCTTGGCATCAAGGATATCCGAGTGCTTACGATGCTTTACCGGGCTTTCGATCCCGGTATTTTTCCAACCCGGAAACTGCACAAGAAAATCGAAAGGCGCGATGGTTTCATCGGCCAGGGGATTTGCGCCCAGCATAATGACCGCAATCAATACCAGCACCAGAAAGGACGCAGCGCGTTGAGCGAACCGTGACAGAGGCGCGGAGGCTGTGTTCATTGACAAACCAGCTCCCAAACAAGAACTGGTTTCAATACCACCCCATCTAGTGCCAACGTGCAATAATCCTTTGCCATGAAACCGGATTCAGCAAACAAGCAGCATACCCCCACACGCGTCTCGATCCCTGGCATCCCGCCCATTCTTACTCTCCTTCTACACCATCGGTAAACAGTTTAGGGGATATTGAAAACACAGCACTCACGGCCCCCAACAACGGCGGTTATTGTAACGGTTGGTTTCGCCATTATCACCTCTACCCTCGGCAATGTAACCGGGACAGCAAAAACCCCATTGCTTCCATGAATGCCCCAGAGCCATCAATTGATGTATGCTAGGCCGGTAGAGCCTGAGCTTACATCACGTGGAGAGAACCGGTGCCATTACAGTTGCCAATAAGAATGCTAATGATGGCGCTATTTTTATTCATCTCTGCCTGCGGCCAGAAAGGGCCGCTCTTCATGCCTGATAGCAATCAGCCGGAAAATCAGTCGGAAGTTAAGGATTGATGAAGCTCCATTTCACCAAGATGCACGGGCTTGGCAATGACTTCGTGGTTCTCGATGCCATCAACCAGTCTGTCGAGCTATCAACAGCGACAGTGACAAAACTGGCGGACAGACACTTCGGCATCGGTTGCGACCAGGTTCTGCTCATCGAACCCCCACTCTCCGCAGACACCGATTTCCACTATCGCATCTTCAATGCTGACGGCTCAGAAGTGGAAGCCTGCGGCAACGGCGCCCGGTGCTTTGCACGATATGTGACCGAGAAGGGGCTAAGCGGTAAAACTGAAATTCCGGTGGGAACACTTGCGGGTAAGATCACCCTCAGGCTTACCGATGGCGGCAGGGTTGAAGTCGCCATGGGGGCTCCCGTCTTCGATCCGGCCTCCATTCCCTTTGTGGCGGACCAGCAAGCTGACAGCTACCAGTTGGAGGTGGACGGTCAAATGCACTTATTTTCGGTACTATCGATGGGAAATCCTCATGCCGTGATGGTGGTTCCCAGCGTCGATCTTGCAGAGGTGGCAAAACTGGGACCGATAATAGAAAATCACCCTCGATTTCCCCAGCGCACCAATGCCGGCTTCATGCAGGTCATCGGACCTTCTGAAATTCGCCTACGTGTCTACGAACGCGGTACGGGCGAGACCCTGGCCTGCGGCTCCGGTGCCTGCGCGGCAGTGGTTGCCGGTCGACGCCTCGGCCTGCTCGATGATGAGGTCATTGCACACCTACTTGGTGGCGATCTTATGGTAAAGTGGCGCTCAGAAGGCCAACCCGTACTCATAGAAGGTCCTGCAGAGACCGTGTACGAAGGAACCATCGATCTATGAAACAGAAAGCACCCTCAAAAACGACGCAAGTTGACGAGTTCGAAGAACAGGTCGCCGAATATCTCGATCTGCACCCGGATTTCTTCACCAACCGCCCAGAATTGCTTGGAAAGATAGAAATACCCCACGAAAGCGGTACCGCTGTCTCTCTGATCGAACGCCAGGTCGAGACCCTGCGCAAGCAGCTCCAGGAATCACAGCGGCAACTCTCGGAACTGCTGCAAGTGGCCCGCAGCAACGAGATTCTGCAGGAGCGCATGCACCGCCTGACCCTCGAACTGATCGATGCCGCGACCTTCGAAGAGGTGCTGAACGCACTGGAAGATGAGCTGCATGACGATTTCAAGGCCGACGCCGTTGAGCTGAGGCTCTTCTCCTCCAGCCATATCGACGACCACCTTGACGAGACCCTGAACGGCCAGGCCGCCACCTTCGAGCAGTTTTTCAGTCAGAATCAGCCGATCTGCGGCCGTCTCGAACAGGATCAACTGGACTATATATTCGGCACCGAGGGTGACCGAATCACCTCAACCGCGCTGATTCCGCTGAAGAGCGAGGGGGTGCTCGGCCTGCTCGCCATCGGCAGCTGCGATGCCGATCGTTTCGCCCCCCATCAAGGCACGGAATTTCTCACCCGGCTGGGTGAGGTCATCAGCCGCACCCTGCAGGCCGTCTCCCTCCCGGGCATATAGGATCCATGGCCGCTCCCAGCAGCCTGCAGCCAGCTGAGTGGATAACGCGATACCTCGACCACCTGCGCCATGAACGGCGCCTCTCGCCGCGGACCCTGGAGAGCTACCGGCGAGACCTCAATGCCGCACTGGCCTGGCTGCAAGGAGCACAGTTAGATAACTGGCGGCAGGTCACTCAGCACCAGGTAAGACACTATATCGCCGGCCGCCACCGCAGCGGGCTGGCCGCGAAGAGCCTGCACAGGGAGCTCTCCAGCCTGCGCGGATTGTTCAATTTTCTGATTCGGGAACAACAGCTCGAGTCCAACCCGGCCCTCGGTGTCCGGGCCCCCAAGGTGCGGCGAAAACTTCCCGCAACCCTCGATCCGGATCAGATCAATCGCCTCCTGGAGATCGACGACGACTCGCCGGTGGCGCTGCGCGACCGCGCGATGATGGAACTCCTCTACTCATCCGGACTGCGCCTGGCGGAACTGGTCAATCTAAACCTGCTCGATCTCGACCTGAATGAACAGCTGGTCGAAGTCACCGGCAAGGGAGCGAAAACCCGGCGCCTCCCCGTCGGCAAACTCGCCAAACAGGCGCTGGAGCAGTGGCTGGGGGTAAGACCGGATATGGCCGCAGACGATGAGCAGGCGTTGTTCGTCGGGGTGCGGGGCAGGCGCATCAGCCGCAGCATCGTGCAACGCCAACTGCACGATTGGTCGATCGCCCAGGGTACACCCCGCAATGTCCATCCCCATCTGCTGCGCCACTCTTTTGCCAGCCACATGCTGGAATCTTCCGGCGACCTGCGCGCGGTTCAGGAGCTGCTGGGGCATGCCAACATCAGCACCACCCAGATCTACACCCACCTCGATTTCCAGCACCTTGCCGAGGTCTATGACAAGGCCCACCCCAGGGCGAAGAAGAAACGGGATTAGTCCATATCAATTGCCATAGTCTCGGATGGTTGTTGTAGTCCGCAAATGAACGCAAATAAAAAAAGAAATGCGCATTCACTCAGGTATTTCCACGACAGAGGGACATTCCGTGGGTTGATAGTGCCAAGGTGGCCCAACAATCGTCGGGTACTGTTTTAGCCTTCCGTATATATTCATTCCTTCCCACGCTCCAGCGTGGTAACGAGATGTCACATTTGCGTTTATTCGCGTTCATTTGCGGACTTAACTTCCATTTGCGGCCTGATGCTCCCTATCTGAACCAGCAGAAAAGACAAACCGCGGCCGCAGCCAGTAGACCATCAGCGGCAGCACCAGCAGGGCGATGAAGACGTCCATGATCAGGGCCTCCGAGATATAGAGGCTGACCGACCAGAGGTTGGCCAGCTCGGTGTTCATCAGCGGGATGAAACTGCCCAGCAGCACCAGCATGGAGATGATGATCGCCGAGCCGGTGGTTCCCAGGGTGGTCTCGAGGGCGGTGCGCCAATCCTCACCCGAGGCGATCATCTCCTCGCGCAGACGGGAGACCATATAGACGCCGTAGTCGACGCCCAATCCCATGGCGATACTGAGTGCCACCTGGACATGGAAAGCGAGATTGGCGGACCACTCGCCGATGGCGGTCATATAGGCGCCGAGACCGTATTGGGTCATCAGGGTAATGAAGCAGAGACTGATCAGGATGCTGGCGATCATCCAGGAGCGAAACATGATCAGGGTCATGAGAAAGACGGTCAGGGATGTGGCCACCGGCGCATTCAGCCACTCTTTGAAGGCGACATCCCGGGTCGCCTCGGTGACCCCCAGGAAGCCCCCGATTGCGGCCCTCCCCGGTATGGTTTCCCCGGTGACGATGGTTTGCGCCGGCCTCTCCCCCTTGGCGGGGATGGTGATCTTCTCCCCCGCCTCCACACCGACGCGAAGCAGCGCCATTCCCGGATCAGCGGCGTGCCGTTGCAGGTAGCGCTGAATATCGAGGATGGTCTGGTGGGTCTGTTGTGGATCCATGGTGTTGACGAAACCGGCGATAATCCCCTCGTCCCAGCTGCGGGTGTTGATGAAGGCCTCCAGCTCTCCCGCCTCCGCGCTGGTTGCCAGCATGCCGTTATAGAGCTGCACCGTCTCGTCGGGATCCGGATAGTGCTCCTCTTTGCCAGGAAGCCGATAGGCGTAGGCGTTGTTCCGCATATGTTCGAGGGTGGGGATGGCATAGAGGTTCATATGCGCCAGCGGCGCCTCGCCTTGCGGGGCATTGAGCATCATGTTGAGGGTTTTGACAAACTGCACATAGGACGCGGTATAACCGATGTTGGGGTGTCCCCGAAGCCAATCCTCGAAGCGGGAGAGGGCATCGAGCACATCGGCCCGGTTGAAGATACCCTGGGGCGGATCCTCAAGGGCATCGTAGCAGCTGTCCGCGCCCAGCAGGCGCTCCCCCGCCTCGTTCCAGGCATCCATGCCGCAGGGCGGCAGGGTGCCCGCATTGGAGCGGATCACCAGGTTCGCCGTTATCACCCCGGGCATCATGCTCGACAGGGTCTCGAGGTCGGCTATCGCCTTGACCTCGCCGTTGCCGGTGAGCAACTCTCCCAACAGATAGTGGTCCTTGTAGGCCGCTCTGGGATAGTGGATACCCTTCTCCACACCGGGCATGATGTCGAACTCATCCTGAATCCGCGCCACCTCGGGATTGCTGCGACCCTCCTCGCCGGCGAGCAGTGCGCTAAAGCCTCCCCCGAGGCCGCTGAGATGGGCGGAGAGCAGCCAGATCACGATCACCGTCAAAACCGGCAGCCATTTCAACGGGCCGGTGAGCAGCCGGGTCACCCCCTTGGCCAACCTAAATTCCCAGCCCCGTTCAAACTCCCTGCCGTGCAGCTTGGGCGGCAGGCTGACCATCAGCAGGGGGATCAGGGTGGTGGTGGTGAGAATCAGGGTCGACATGCCGAAAATGCCGAAATAGGCATAGGCCTTGTAAAACGAGATATCGATGAACGAGATGGCGAAAAAACCGTGCAGATCGGTTCCGATGGAGAGCGCGGCCGGCACCACCGTATGGCGGATGGCGGTGTAGGCGGCCTGTTCATGATCACCGCTCTTATGCAGCTCCTGCATATAGCGACGAGTGATCTGCATCGAGTGGCCGATACCTATCGCCAGCAGCAGCATCGGGGTCAGGGCCATCATCGTGGTCAGCCTGAACTGGGTGTAACCCATCAGACCAAGGGTCAGGATGATGGTCATGCCGACACCCAGAAGGGGCAGCACGGCACAGCTCCAATGGCGGAATTCGTACCAGAGTACCAAAAGGATGATCAGCAGCGAGATCCCTAAGAGCCAGGCCTTGTCCCACAACTCCTCGACCATGGAGGCAAGAAAATAGGGCTCTCCGGAGATCATGAACTCTACCCGGTCACCGTAACGGGCCTGGTACTCCGCCATGACCGCCTTTGCGGAGGCGATCCACTCCAGGTGGTGATCCTTAAGCTCGTTGCTGAAATCGCCAATGATGAAGGTGCCTATGGGACGGCAGTTCTCGTGGACATGGCGAATCGAGGCATTGCTTATCAGACCATCCTCGCCGATGATCTCGCACTTGTTGCCCTGGGCGTCCTGGTAGTAGACCAGCAGGGGCTCGAGTACCAGGTGCTTTTCCAGCCCCTGTCGCAGGTACTCGATCTGCCGCCGCCGTTGGTGCTCATCGGCGGCAAGACCGGCCGACGGCATCAGACGCCGATAGTCGAGGCTGCCGGATTCGGTGATACCGAGGTTGCGCAGCTTGGAGGAGGGCAGACCGACAAAGTTGGCGGCATTGGCAAACTCCAGTCTGCTGACTTCCCGATAGAAATCGTCCACCATTTCGAGAAACCAGGGCTGGTAGATATCCCCCTGTTTGAGCTTGAAACCCCACACCATCAGGTTGCCCATGCCGTAGGTGAGGTCGCTGTAGAGATTGGTGGCGATATAGCGATTCGACAGCGGCAGCAAGGAGTCGGGATCGTTGCGCAGATTCACCCGGCTGACAAAGGCCAGGGCCAGCAGCGTCGAGGCAAACAGAAGAAAAATAACCACACGCCGGTGCCGGAGCACAAAGCGGGCGTAGGCAGCAGCGTAGTCTCTATTCTCTGCCGCCATCACACGTCGCTTTATCGACCATAGTTTTGCAGCGTCTGCTCAGACCAGAATTCGTCGCCAAGATCCACATTCAAAGAAATCGTGCTCCGCGGTACGTAAACCATGCTGTCCTTGCCATCCAGGTGAGTAACGGCGTAGATGTACCTGGGATAGGTGATGCGCGGATCGGGTTGATCGAGAGACTGCCAATCGATGTAGACTGTCTTGATCATCTCGCCATCCTTATAGTAGACCGTTTTATAGAGGGCGAAAGTACGTTTGTCGATTTCGCTGACATGATAGTCGTACCACCAGTTGTTGAATTTGGTGGTGCTCTTCAGTAGGTAGACGGGCTTGCCGATATGGGCGCATTGAGGTCCCGGCAACTGCAGAGTATAGCGTGTCTTTTCCCAGGGCTGTAACTCCATCGCTGCCAGGCACCCCTCCACCCTGCCTTCACCGAGCAGCTCATGGACTTCATCGTCCGGACCTCGCAGCACCAACTCGCCATAGGTCAGGTTGGTGCCGAACCAGACATCTTCATGGGAGGGCTCGTTGATCCGCCTGATCTTGCGCAACGCCGGCAGCCACATCGAGATCACGGCCCCCTTCCCGGGATCGCGGTAGCGTGTAAACAGCACCCCCGTGCCCTTGGTCTTACCCGAGGTAAGGATCGCCATCTGCAGGGTCTCGATCTCCGGGTCCTGGGGAGCGTTATTGACATAGGTGTCGAAGGTCTGCACCCCCGGTCACGGGAACGCATCGCCAAGGGTGCGCGATTGACCACCACGGCCACCTCTCTTCCCCTGCGTTTACTGAGTGCGTTCTTCACCAGGCCACCGTGGGCCGCGATATAGACCTGCTCGGCTATCTCCCGGGCATCCAGGGATAACGGCGAATGGGGAGGGCGGTCGAGATCATCCGCCCGGGTGGCTGTTGAGAGATGACAGACCAATCCTATTACAGCAATTCGGGTGAGCCTGATTGACATAGCGCTGACTCTGCCATGGATAGTGTGATCAAACAAGAAAGTGAAAACCCTAACAAGCTTAACCCTGGCGGCGAATCGGGCCTTGATCAAGGACAAGCTTCAAGCCATGAACGCATTCTTTGCATACCGCACTTCCAGAATAGGCAAGGGCGGGCGATTTCTCACCGGCCGCCAGCTCAGGTACAATCGCCACCTCATTGGTAACAGTCGGATCCAGCGTGGAAAACTTCAGAGGCACAACCATTCTCTCGGTCAGGCGTGACGGCAAGGTGGTCATTGGCGGTGACGGTCAGGTCTCCCTCGGCAATACCGTCATGAAGGGCAACGCCCGCAAGGTGCGGCAGCTCTACAAAGGCAAGGTTATCGCCGGATTTGCCGGTGCCACCGCGGACGCCTTCACCCTGTTTGAACGTTTCGAGGGAAAATTGGAGAAACACCAGGGACATCTCACCCGGGCGGCGGTGGAGATGGCAAAGGACTGGCGCACCGACCGCGCCCTGCGCCGGCTGGAGGCACTGCTCTGCGTCGCCGATGCCGAGACTTCACTGATTATCTCCGGAACCGGCGATGTGATCGAGCCCGAGCACAACCTGATGGCCATCGGCTCAGGCGGCAGCTTCGCCCAGGCAGCGGCCCGCGCCCTGTTGGAGAATACGGAACTCGGCGCCCGCCAGATCGTCGAAAAGGGACTCGGCATCGCTGCCGATATCTGCATCTATACCAACCATAATCTGGTACTGGAAGAGCTTGATAGTCAAACCTAGCTCGCCATAGATCCCGTGTAGGCATACAAACTACGGTAACCCATTGATGTCGGAAATAACCCCTCAACAGATCGTCGCTGAACTGGACAAACACATCATCGGCCAGACAGACGCCAAACGTGCCGTCGCCATCGCCCTGCGCAATCGCTGGCGCCGCGCGCAAGTCCACGAGAGCCTGCGCAACGAGATCACACCCAAGAATATCCTGATGATCGGGCCCACCGGTGTCGGCAAGACGGAGATCGCCCGCCGCCTGGCGAAGCTGGCAAACGCCCCTTTCCTCAAGGTGGAGGCAACAAAATTCACCGAGGTGGGCTATGTGGGAAGAGAGGTCGATTCAATCATCCGCGAGCTCACCGACTCCGCGGTTAAAATGGTGCGCGAAGGGGAGATGGCCAAGGTCTCCGGAGAGGCACGGCAGGCCGCCGAGGAGCGGATTCTCGATGCCCTGCTGCCCTCGCCGACGCCATCGGGATGGGGAGACAACGAGAACAGTTCCGGGGTATCCAGCACGACCCGGGACAAATTTCGCGACAAGCTGCGCAGCGGCGGGCTCGATGACAAGGAGATCGAGATCGAGGTCAGCTCCACACCGGTGGGGGTCGAAATCATGGCCCCGCCAGGCATGGAGGAGATGACCAGCCAGCTTCAGGGTATGTTTCAGAACCTGGGAAGCGGTCGTACGCGACGTCGCAAGCTGCGCATCAAGGATGCCTTCAAGGTCCTGAGTGACGAAGAGGCGGCCAAACGCATCAATGAGGAGGACCTGAAACTGCGGGCCCTGGAGATGGTGGAGCAGCACGGGATCGTCTTCATCGACGAGCTCGACAAGGTGACCAGTCGCGCCGAGACGCGCGGCGCGGATGTCTCCCGCGAGGGTGTGCAGCGCGATCTGCTGCCCCTGGTGGAGGGATGCACCATCTCCACCAAGCACGGCATGGTCAAGACCGATCATATTCTGTTTATCGCCTCCGGGGCCTTTCACCTCGCCAAGCCCTCCGACCTGATACCCGAACTGCAGGGCCGTCTACCCATCCGGGTGGAGCTCGCCGCGCTGACAACCGACGATTTCACCCGCATCCTCACCGAACCTGACGCCTCGCTGACGGAACAGTATCAGGCCCTGCTGGAGACCGAGAAGGTTAAACTGAGTTTCACCGAGGCCGGTATCCGGCGTATCGCGGAGACCGCCTGGCAGGTGAACGAACGGACGGAGAATATCGGTGCGCGCCGTCTCCACACGGTGATGGAGCGCCTCCTGGAGAGCATCTCATTCAACGCCTCCGAGCATGCCGGCGCAACCCTCGTCATCGACGAGGCCTATGTCGACGACCAGCTCTCGCAGCTGGCGGCGGATGAGGATTTGAGTCAGTACATCCTATAAGGTGTAGCTGCCAGATCACACCCTAGCCACCGGGTATATCCGCAGCGTCCGGGGATAGAATGGGTGCCTGGCGACCAACCGACAACGAGAGTAATGCACATGTCACACCCCAATCCGACAGAGATCCATCTGCATAAACAGTCCCGGGTCCTGGAAATCAGTTTTGACGATGGCAGCAAGTTCAGCTATCCCGCGGAGTATCTTCGCGTTTTTTCCCCCTCCGCCGAGGTCCAGGGCCATGGCCCCGGCCAGGAGGTCTTGCAGGTGGGCAAAGAAGAGGTGAATATTGCCCATATCGATCCTGTGGGAAATTATGCCATCTGCCTGCATTTCGATGACGAGCACAACACCGGAATCTACTCCTGGGATACCCTCTATCAGCTCGGATTGAACTTTGAGCGCAATTGGCAAGGCTACCTGCAGCGGTTGAAGGCCGCCGGTTATGAGCGAAAGGAACCCTCGGCCTAGGGCCTGTTAAAAGCCCCTTATTGGCGATCGACCTCAGGTACAAAGCTCGAGAAGACAGGTAAACACCGATGAAGGATGAGAAGACCACACACTTCGGCTATCAGGAGGTCCCTGTCAACGAAAAGGCCGGCAGGGTTCGCGAGGTATTCGACTCGGTCGCCAACAAGTACGACCTGATGAACGACTTGATGTCGTTCGGCGTACACCGTCTGTGGAAACGCCACACCATCGAACTCTCGGGCGTGCGCAAGGGGCAGCGGGTGCTGGACCTGGCAGCCGGCACGGGGGATCTGTCGGCCAGATTCAGCGGCTTGGTGGGGAACGAGGGCCTGGTGGTATTCTCCGACATCAACGCCGCCATGCTGCAGCTTGGCAGAGAACGCATGGTGGACCAGGGGCGGGTCGGCAATCTGCAGTATGTTCAGGCCGATGCACAGCATCTTCCCTTTGCCGACAACTATTTTGACTGTGCCACCATCGGCTTCGGTCTACGCAACGTCACCGACAAGCAGCTGGCACTGAATGCGATTTTCAAAAGCCTGAAACCGGGCGGCCGTCTCCTGGTGTTGGAGTTTTCCAAGCCCACCAATAAGAGCCTGGAGAAGTTCTACGACCTCTATTCATTCGGTATTTTGCCGAAAATAGGCAAGCTTGTAACCGATGATGAGGAGAGCTACCGATACCTGGCCGAATCCATCCGCATGCATCCCGATCAGGAAACATTGAAGGGTATGATGCAACATGCCGGCTTTGAACGCTGCGACTACTTCAATCTGACCGGAGGCATTGTGGCACTACACCGGGGATACAAATTCTAGTCGGGTGAAAAAACCATGCGGCCTATCAGGATCACAAAATCTCAACCTATCGAGACACCAGGCAGCGGCGGGGATCGGCCGTCATGACCCTCGGCACCACAGTCGCGGCGGCCCTCGAGACGCTGTTCAACCAAGCCATCCGGCTCGACCCCGAGACCCCCGCCCGACTCGCCCCGATGCAGGGTAAGGTGATCCGGCTTGAGCTGCTGGGTTTGGAGAGCTCACTCTATCTCATCCCCGAGCCCGGCGGCATTCAGCTACTGGGCGATTTCGAGGGTCAGGCCGATTGCTCGTTACGCGGCTCTCTCTTCGATATGCTGCGCATGCGAGGCACCAGAGAGAGCGCCGACCAGCTCTTCAAGGGCGCGGTTCAGGTTGAGGGTGATACCGCCCTGGCCCAGGATTTCGGTGCCTTTCTGGCCGAACTCGATATCGACTGGGAGGAACAGCTTTCACGGGTCACCGGCGACATCGCCGCGCACGAGATCGGAAGGCTGACCAGAGCGACGTTCAGCTGGGGTCGCTCGCTGAACCAAACGATCGAACAGAATCTTCAGGAGTATCTCCAGGAGGAGCTGCGGCTGCTTCCCGCACGCAACGAACTAGCCCCCTTCCTCAACGAAGTCGACCGCCTGCGCGACGACACGGAACGGCTCGAGGCCCGTCTCCTGCGGCTCAGAGAGCGGCTGGACGAGAAGGACAAAGCCCCGTGATCCACCCGTCCCAGGCCCTGCGGCTGATCCACATCAACCTGGTCCTGCTGCGCCACGGCCTCGATGAGGTCATCCTCGCGACCCATCTCTTCCGCCCGATTCGGTTTCTTATCTATCTTTCTCCCTGGTACTGGTTTCGCAAGGACCGCTCACCCTATCCGGTACGCATACGCCGCACCCTGGAAGACCTGGGACCCATCTTCGTCAAGTTCGGCCAGATCCTCTCAACCCGACGCGACCTGCTGCCCGACGACCTCGCCAATGAATTGGCGAAGTTGCAGGACCGGGTGCCGCCCTTCCCGGGCGCCAAGGCTCGCGCCATCATCGAGAAGGCCTATGGACAGCCGATTGGCGAACTGCTCGAGGCCTTCGATGAACAACCGCTGGCCTCCGCATCCATCGCCCAGGTACACACGGCGCAATTGAAAAACGGTAAAAAAGTGGTGGTCAAGGTATTGCGGCCGCATATCGAAAAGACCATACGGCGGGATGTGGATCTGCTCTTCACCATCGCCCGCCTGGCACAAAAGTATTGGAAGGAGGGGCGTCGCCTCAGGCCAGTGGAGGTAGTGCAGGAGTATGAAAAGACCATTTTCGACGAACTGGACCTAATGCGCGAGGCGGCCAACGCATCGCAGCTGCGGCGCAATTTTCTCAACAGCGAGGCGCTCTATGTACCGGAAGTCTATTGGGACCTGACGCGTAAGAATGTCTTGGTCATGGAGCGTATCAGCGGCACCCCGGTTGGCGACATCGATGCCCTGCGGCAACAGGGTATCAGCATGAAACTGCTGGGTGAGCGAGGCGTGGAGATCTTCTTCACCCAGGTCTTCAAGTACAACTTCTTTCACGCCGACATGCATCCCGGCAACATCTTTGTCGAACCCAACGGCCGCTATATCGCTGTCGATTTCGGCATCATGGGCACCCTGACCGAAGAGGACAAGCGCTACCTGGCTGACAACCTGCTGGCATTCTTCAATCGCGACTATAAAAGGGTGGCTCAGCTCCATCTGGAGTCCGGCTGGGTCCCGGAGAATACCCGGGTCGAGGAGTTTGAGTCGGCGATCCGCACCGTCAGCGAGCCGATCTTCGAGAAACCCCTGAGCGAGATATCCTTCGGCCACTTTCTGCTGCGGCTTTTTCAGACCGCGAGGCGGTTTGACATGGAGGTACAGCCACAGCTGGTGCTGCTGCAGAAGACCCTGTTGAACATCGAGGGCCTGGGCAGGCAGCTCTATCCCCAGCTCGATCTCTGGACCACCGCGAAGCCGTTCCTCGAACACTGGATGAGCGAACAGATCGGGCGGCGGG
The DNA here is from genome assembly GCA_003094535.1 of gamma proteobacterium symbiont of Ctena orbiculata. Lineage (GTDB taxonomy): Bacteria > Pseudomonadota > Gammaproteobacteria > Chromatiales > Chromatiaceae > Thiodiazotropha. The sequence goes on from NATV01000149.1 coordinate 19,559, forward strand.
CATTTGTCGGCAAGCTCAAGAAGAACCTCCCCGAACTCGCAGAGCATCTGCCCGATCTTCCGAAAAAGCTCCACAAAATCATCGACGAAGCCGCAACCGGCCGCCTCGAACTGAAGTGGAAATCCCAAGAGCTCGAGGAGCTGGGCAGGCAACTGCGCCACAACCATCGCAATACCATCGCCACGATTTCGGGGAGTGCCCTGCTGCTGAGCGGGTCCCTACTGCTGGTATTCGGCAGCGGCGGACTGCTGCCATTGACCCTGGCCACCCTGCTGGGAATGGGTTTGGGCGCAGGCGGAGGATTTCTGCTGCTGAAAAGCTGGTTCAATACCTATGACTGATCGGTAGCCGATTTTTTGCACGCCACTTTCTTGTTCCACCCCTCCGCAGGGTCCAGGCATGGCGATCACCAGACATCCGCACTTCTTCAATTAGGCACTACCGATCAATGACTTAAGCATCATGCCCTTGGCTGGGATCGAAATTTGATCCATCATTATTAATAGAGCAACAACAAATGGCATCCACGCCTTAGGAGTCAGCCATGTCAGATACATCACCCCGGGATCCTTTCGACCGATTGGCCGCGGCCTACGACAAGATGCTGCAGGAAGTACACGACGCAGCGGAATCCGCCAGAGAGAATACCCTGCCAGGCTTAAAGGAGTACTTGGCGGATGCCAGGGAGAAGTTGATCGAACTTGGCGAGCTCAGCCGCGAGGAGGCGGATAAGGTAGCTGGCTATATCGAGCGCGACATGAAGGATGCGGCAAACTACCTGTTGGAGACCGGCGAGCAACTCTCCGCCTGGTGGCGCTTTGATGTGGAGCAGGTGGAAAACCGGCTGTTCGAGATGTTCACCGGTGTCGCGGATCAGACCAAGCTGGAACTGGCGAAGCTGGCTGAGCGGGCCAACCAGACATCACTCTACCACACAGGAGAAATAACCGGTCCGGGCACCCTGGTCTGCACCCAGTGCGACAAGGAGATGCATTTTAAGAAAACCGGCCATATTCCACCCTGTTCAGGCTGTAAAGGTACCGAGTTCAAACGCTCCTCAATGTAACTATTCACCCGGCAACCGGCTGCTAGCGTTGCAAAGGGCAGGTCGACCGGGTAGTCCGTCTGGTCTGTCTCTTCTTAATCGTCACAGGCTTTGACTTACTGCGCTTTCTGCTTGAATTGTTGAGCGTGATTGGCGGTGCCTTATACATGTCCACGCTACTGAAGGTGTCGGTATTGATCGGTGCCCGTCGGCTGCCTGGTGGCGGCGGTGTTTGAGTGTAGTTCAACTTACCCTGTTCGTCATACCATTTGTACATGCCAGAATAGGCTGGCCATGCGGTGAGCAGGAGAAGGAGTCCGAGGGAGAGCGCGGTGGCTTTGGGTCGTTCCATGAGGTAGGTACCGGTATAGCTGCATCCAGACCAATACCCTACAATCATTGGGCGTATTTGGCAAACAGCAGGGAGCGATTACCTCACCAGCAGCTAAATCCAATCAGGGGGCTACTTCCTATTCCCCTTTTTCTGCCTTGCCTTGTTTCGCTTGGGTGCGGCTTTCTTTGCCGCTCTCTTTTTCACGACAGGCTTTTTTACAACACCCTTTTTCTTAACTGTCTTTTTGGCCGGCTTGCCGAGAGCGCGCTTTTTCCTCACCACTTTTTTAGCCGGCTTCTTGGCTGCAACCCCTTTGGATGAGGCCCGCCCGGTTTTCGATTTCCCAGCCGAGGCCTTGGCCGACGACGAGACACTCCGTTTCGCCAGGGTCTTTTTTGGCTTGGCCGGCTTTTTCTTGGCTTGCTTGGTGCTCTTTGTTGCACTGCCCTTTTGCGGACTCTTGGCCTTTTTCTTAACCGCCTGACTGATTTTGGCTTTCTTCTTAGCAAGCTGTTTCCCGCTCGGTTTTTTCCGGCTTAGCTTTTTTTTGCTCGCTTGCTTGTTTGTTGGCCGCTTTTTCTCAACCGGTTTCTTTTTCGCGGTTGTCTTCTTTTTCGCGGTTGTCTTCTTTTTGGTGGTTGTCTTCTTTTTGGGGACAGTCTTCTTTTTGCCCGTTTTTTTGGAAGGCGCTACCTTTTTCGACGTTTTGCCGTGGCTTGTCCTCTTTTTTTCACTTTGTTTCGATGCCGTCTTCTTCTTGGCGCCCCTGACGGTTGCATTTCCCGCCCCCGGGGGGGCCGCGGCTTCTTCCGCGGCCGCTTCGCTCGCTACCGTGCTGTCGGGCTTGGCGGCGTCTTCATCACCCTGTAGAGCGGCCCTATCCGACACCGCCGGCGAAATCTCAGCCGGGGCGGGCGCTTTCTCAGTGAGGGTCTCCTGCCGCGCTCGAGGTGCTCCCTCTTCGATAGCCTTGCAAATCAGAGAAAAAACCCGGTCAACATCACCATTGCCATCAATCCTGACCAGCTTGTCCTGCTTTTCATAGTGGGTTATCAGGGGCGAAATCAGATGTTCAAAGACATGAATGCGACTGCTTACCGTCTCTTCGTTATCGTCTGATCGCTGATGCAGGCGTCCGCCGCAAACATCACAGACTCCGTCAACAACGGTTGGATTCCGATAGACGTTATAGAGCAGGCCGCAGCTGCGGCAGGTGCGGCGACCGACCAGGCGCTCCATCAGGTTGTCAGTCTCGATATCCAGCAGCAGGATCAGATCCAAGGGCTGGCTGATCTCAACCATCAACTCGTCGAGGGTCAGTGCCTGCAGGAGGTTTCTTGGGAAACCGTCGAGTACAAAGCCGTTCGTAAGCTCGTTCTTGAGCAAGCGTTCACGGAGCAGCGCAAGGATTAAATCCTCGGTTACAACCCTGCCGGCATCCTGCAGTCCTTTGATTTCCAGGCCCAGGACGGTCCGTTCCATTACCGCGGTCTTCACCAGCTCGCCAGTCATCACTGGGGTCAGGCCGTACTTATTGGCCAATAGGTCGGTCTGTGTTCTTTTACCTGAGCCCGGCGCCCCCAGTATTACAATTCGCATCCCCTCAACTCTCCACTGCTACGTAAATATATATTTCCTTTTTATAACAACCAGTTAAACAACAGACTACTGGATTGTGCTCAGCCCGTGTGCGCTGTCGCCCGCCACCCGACAGGAAGTCAGCACGGAGACCTGCGCCTATATGACTCACCGGATAAACCGGCACTAATTAGGATTTTCCATGGCAGCATCCAAGTTTTGCATTAGCCGGCATCTTTGAGCTTGGGTAAGCTAATCCAAGATTTCCCGTAAAGTCAACGGACTTTATGTACTAATCAGGTTGATTAGATTATTCTTCTCTGCCTCACGAAGCGAGCGAATGCAGAGCTACCTTGATGCCTGAAATTCCAGATATAACAGATTCCGAACTCTGGATCGTCGACACTACGCTGACAGAGCGGTATGGCGAGAAGGTCGAGACCCAGATGGCCGATGCTGAGATTCGTCTGATGCCGTCCGATCGAGATCTCTCCAGCTGTCCGGTGGTCTACTGGAACCGGGAAGGGTGCAACTTCATCATTTTCAAAACCGGCAGCCGCAAATACCGCTGCCAGTTCTTCTACCGGGGCTATCAGCAATATGGCACCGGTGTACACGAATACGACGACCTCACTGAGTGCATCGTCTCCCTGCTCCAGGCCCAGGCCGATCATGCGGCGAAGGAGCGAGGCGATATCTGAGGGAGGCCGAAACGACTACTTATTTAGAGAAACAATAATCCAAGGGGATCATATCAATGACTGCAAAAAATGCCTTTTATGCTCAGTCGGGCGGAGTTACCGCGGTAATCAACGCCTCTGCCTGCGGGGTGATCGAAACTGCTCGCCAGCACACGGATAAGATTGCCAATGTCTACGCCGGACGCAACGGGATCATCGGCGCCCTCACCGAAGACCTGATCGACACCAGCGCTGAATCGGCCGAAGACATCGCCGCATTGAAACATACGCCATCCGGCGGCTTCGGCTCCTGCCGTTTCAAGCTGAAGAGCCTTGAAGACAACAAGCGCGAGTACGAGCGTTTGATCGAGGTCTTCAAGGCCCACAATATCGGCTACTTCTTCTACAACGGCGGCGGCGACTCCGCGGACACCTGCTACAAGGTCTCCCAGCTCTCGGAAAAGATGGGCTTTCCGGTGCAGGCGATTCATGTGCCCAAGACCGTGGACAACGACCTGCCGATCACCGACAACTGCCCGGGTTTCGGCTCCGTTGCCAAATATATCGCCGTCTCCACCCTGGAGGCCTCCTACGACGTGCGCTCGATGGCCGCCACTTCCACCAAGATCTTCGTGATCGAGGTCATGGGGCGCCATGCCGGCTGGATTGCCGCCGCAGGGGGCCTGGTCGAGGACAACGGTATCCCGGTGGTCATTCTCTTCCCTGAGGTTGAGTTCAACCAGGAGAAATTCCTCGCCCTGGTCGACGCCAAGGTCAAGGAGCATGGCTACTGCTCCATCGTTGTCTCCGAGGGATGTCACTGGCCTGATGGCAAGTTTCTCGCCGAGCAGGGTACCCGTGACGCCTTCGGCCACGCCCAGCTGGGTGGCGCCGCCCCCGTGGTCGCCAATATGATCAAGGATGCCCTGGGCCATAAGTTTCACTGGGCGGTCGCCGACTATCTGCAGCGTGCGGCCCGCCACCTCGCCTCCGAATCCGACGTGGAGCAGGCCTATGCCCTGGGCAAGGCGGCGGTGGAGAAGGCCCTGGAGGGAAAGAACTCCATCATGCCCACCGTGGTGCGCGAATCTTCG